>DUNI01000006.1 GCA_012839445.1 Bacillota bacterium | reverse complement strand
GCGCGTCGCACCATTGGGTTGGCGTTACCCATAGTAGCAGTGGCTGCCTTGTTATACGCTTACTTCGGCCCGTACATGCCTGGGCTGTTGGCTCATAAAGGCTATAGCATTCGCCGAATTTTCCCTTATCAGTTTCTGACTACAGAAGGCATATATGGTGTGCCGCTAGGGGTTTCCTCTACGTTTGTTTACTTATTTATTTTGTTTGGGACCTTTTTGGATAAGACCGGAGCCGGGAAGTTTTTTATTGACCTGGCTTTTGCCATGACCGGCTCGTCCCAAGGAGGCCCGGCCAAATCTGCTATTGTTTCCAGCAGCCTTCTCGGTACAGTTTCCGGAAGTTCGGTGGCCAACGTTGTAACCACCGGCACCTTTACTATTCCGTTAATGAAACGGGTTGGCTATGAACCGCATTTTGCCGGGGCCGTGGAAGCGGCTTCTTCTACCGGAGGCCAGATCATGCCCCCGGTTATGGGAGCGGCTGCCTTTATCATGGCAGAAGTGTTAGGGGTACCATATATCAGTGTAGCGGCAGCAGCGGCTATCCCGGCGGTACTGTACTACATCTCTCTTTTTGCCCAGGTTCATTTCCGCGCCGGGCGCTTAGGGCTGAGAGGCATTCCCCGTAGCGAATTACCTAATCTAAGAGAGACTTTGGGTCAGGGCTGGCATCTATTAATACCGTTGGTAGTGTTAGTGGTTATTTTAGTTTTGGGTTACTCACCTATGAAGGCCGTATTTTGGACTATTATTCTTACAGCCGTCTTAAGCTTTGTTAAGCCGGAAACCAGAATTACCGGCCCCAAGCTATTAGAAGCCTTGGAAGAAGGAGCTCGGTCAGCAGTGGAAGTGGCTGCAGCTTGTGCTTGCGCCGGTATTGTCGTAGGTGTGGTTACCATGACTGGACTAGGGTTAAAGCTGGCCGGACTCATTGTTACCTGGTCTCGGGGGCAGCTATTCTTGGCCTTGCCTCTTACCATGTTTGCGTCTATTTTATTAGGGATGGCTTTACCAACTACAGCTAAATATGTGGTGCTGTCTACATTGGCGGCTCCGGCATTGGTGCGGCTGGATGTACCGGCTATGGCAGCTCACATGTTCATTCTTTATTTTGGTGTTGTAGCGGACATTACTCCGCCGGTGGCATTGGCTTCTTATGCCGGGGCTGGGATAGCGGGAGCCAATGCAATGAAAACAGGCTGGACAGCGCTTCAGGTGGGGTTGGCGGCGTTTATTGTACCGTTTATGTTTGCTTATAGCCCTTCTTTAGTGCTCATTGGTAGCGGGGGCGAAATTATCCTGGCTTTTATCACGGCTTCCTTAGGTGTCATTACTTTGGCAGCGGCGATTCAAGGTTGGATTCAAACAATGTTACCTGTGTGGTCCCGCTGTATTTGTTTTGCCTGTGCACTGCTGTTGATCAAGCCTGGGGTGACCACTGATATAGTAGGAGCCGTAGGTCTGGCTATGGTCATTTTGCAGCAAGTAGCGGCCGTCAAGAGTATTAAGAGTCAAGAGGCTATGTTAGCTGGAACCAAAACCGAGCCCCGGTAGGTAGGAAAATATTTACTGAGTTGTATACGCCACCCCCACTCGGGAGAGAATAGAGTGGGGGTGAAAAAATGCAACAAAAAGGAATGGCAAAACCTTTTCAGACCCTTAAAGTACGTGGCCAAGAATTGCTTCGTTCCTTGAAATCTTTGTGGCAGGGTAGCTGGTTGCGATGGCTTTCTTTAGCTCTTATGATAGTTGTTACTGTTGGCGGCCTCTTTTATTTGGCAGCTGATTGGAGTCGTCCGCAGCAAAACGTGGGCCAGGACTTTTATTGGTCTGAACCTTCAGTGGCCGAAGACCATGTGGATGCGCCGGTCGCGGTGGAGGAAACTAAACCGCCACAGCCTAAGGTGACAGCAGCAATACCTAAATTACAGCCGGAAGAAACAATCGCGACTAATAATGACATGCAATCTTTGCCTCAAGAGGCCGATCCCGGACCTGCACCTGAGGAAGCATTGGTAGCAGTGATGGCTCCTAGCGAAGCCTTCAGTGATTTGACGCGGCCGGTAAAAGCCCAGGTGACATCGCCTTTTGGTTGGCGCAAACATCCTGTGTTTGGTGATTGGCGTTATCATCCGGGCGTAGATCTGGATGCTGCTGAAGGAACAGAGGTAAAGGCTGTGCTTTCTGGAACAGTGGCTGAGGTAAAAGAAGACGATGTGTGGGGAAAACTGGTGGTTCTAGATCATGATGGCCACCGCCGAAGCATGTATGGCCATCTGGAACAGATAAAAGTAGAGCCAGGGCAGATAGTGGAACAAGGGCAAAGGATTGGAACGGTGGGGAAAACCGGCATTACCCGTGAGCCCCATTTACATTTAGAGCTAAGGCTGGAGGGCACAGCGGTGGATCCGGCACCATACCTGCCGTCTCCGGCAGAAGATGTAACAGACAGCAATTAACCGGTCATAGAAGAAACGATTAGAGGCGGCTCCGCGAGATGTGGGGCCGCTTTTTTGTGTTGGTTCAGTTTTCCGTGGCGGCGGGCATCTTTTATTCTCCTAGGCATATACATTTATTGCAGTCTAAGGTTAAGAGGAGGGGGACGGGCGTGCGCGACCACATTTACGAACGGGTGCTCAAGATCAGCCATTACATTGCTGAGACTGGGGCCACCGTCCGCCAAGCGGCGCAGGAATTTTCGGTGAGCAAGAGTACTGTACACAAAGACATGGCTGAGCGGCTCCCAAAGATCAACCCTCAGTTAGCAAAAAAGGTGCGGGCCATTCTCGACCAAAATAAAGCAGAACGGCATCTACGTGGAGGGGCGGCCACTCGTAAGAAATACTTGAAGATATGATTTAATAAAGAGGATATTTGTGGAAGGATGTAGAAATACAGATGTCAAAGGAAGGGAGCGTTGAGCGCAGCGAAAGGGGCTAAACCGGATGTTTTTGGGGGCGGACATTGGGATCGATTTGGGCACGGCCATGGTAATTATTTTCAAGGAAAGTAAAGGCATTGTTTTACAAGAGCCAGCGGTGGTAGCAATTGAGCGGGAAAGTAAAAAACTTCTAGCTGTAGGAGCAGAAGCATGGCGTATGCTGGGAAGGACCCCGGGAAATATTGTGGCTATTCGGCCTTTGCGTGACGGGGTTATAGCTAATTATGACATAACAGAAAAGATGTTGAAATATTTTATTGGCAAGGTATGTGGACAGAGGCTCTTTTTTCGTCCGCGTATCATGATATGCATTCCGGCAGTGGTGACCACCGTGGAAAAACGGGCTGTGTTGGAAGCAGCTATGCAAGCCGGGGCCAGGAGAACGTATTTGATTGAGGAACCCATGGCAGCTGCTTTGGGAGCCGGGCTGGATGTTGCTGAACCCAGTGGAAATATGGTAGTGGACATTGGTGGTGGTACTACCGATGTAGCTGTTTTATCCTTGGGGGGGATAGTATTAGGTGAGTCGTTGCGGGTAGCCGGCGATAAGTTCGATGATGCCATAGTTCGTTATGTGCGCAGGGTTTACAACCTGATGATTGGAGAACGTACCGCCGAAGAACTAAAAATATCCATAGGCACAGCGTATCCCTCGGATGAAGAGAAAAACATGGATGTGCGCGGGCGAGACATGGTGACTGGTTTGCCTAAGACCATCAGCTTAACATCATCGGAAACATTAGAAGCTTTGTCAGAGCCGGTACAGGCTATTGTGCAGTGTGTAAAAGGAGTGCTGGAACGGACGCCACCGGAACTAGCGGCTGACATTATTGACAAAGGCATTGTGCTAACAGGGGGAGGCGCCCTGGTCCATGGATTGGACAAGCTGCTCAGCCAAGAGACTGGGATACCGGTGTACATTTCCGAAAATGCCACCACAGCGGTAGCCTTGGGTACCGGTAAAGCTTTAGAATACTTGGACAAGCTAAAAGGAAAATCAACGTTGGTGTCCGATGTCATTTTAAGAACAGAAAGGAGATGATATATTGATTAGAGGGCTGTACACATCGGCTGCCGGTATGGTGTCTCAACAGGTGCGCTTGGATGTGGCGGCCAATAATTTGGCCAATGCCGCAACTCCCGGTTACCGGGCTGATGTGGCTACGACGGCGGCACTGCCGAGTTTGTTCCTCTATCGCTTCAATGATGCCTTGGGACAAATACCTCCCCTGACTGTTGGACCTCAGCCAGTAGGCTACTTAGGTACCGGCGCAGCGGTGACTCAAGTAACAACTCTAGATAGGGGGGGCTTTTATCGTCAGACGGAGCGAGAAATGGACTTTGCCTTACAGGGTGAAGGGTTTTTTGTGGTGGCGGCACCGGCCGGGCAGATGTATACCAGAAACGGTGCTTTTCAGGTAAATGCTCATGGTGAGCTTGTTACCAGTGAGGGATTTTCAGTACTGTCCAGGACGGGCACTGTGGCCCGGGCAGACGATCCTGATCTTTGCGACAATTTAGCTGTAGTAGTGGCACCGGCTGATCTAGAGCTAACCAAGGTTGGAAACAGTCTATTTACGGCACCGGAAGCGCTTTTGCCGGCGGATACTCCAGTGTTAAGAGGCGTACTGGAAGAAGCTAATGTTTCTCCGGTAGAGGCGATGGTTGATCTCATTGCTGCTATGCGTACCTACGAGGCGGGGCAAAAAGCAATCCAAACCCAGGATCAGACTTTAGACAAGCTGGTCAATGAAGTAGCACAAATTTAAGGGCCGGACTGCACTGCAGAGGCCCTGAGTCGCGGATCGACAGAAGCGGCTCAAGATAATTAACCATATAAGAAGCAAAGGGGAGATCGAAGACTATGATGCGGGCCTTGTGGACGGCCAGCTCGGGCATGATGGCCCAACAGCTGAATATAGATGTAATATCCCATAACCTGTCCAACGTTAATACTAATGGCTTTAAGAAAAGCCGGGCGGAATTTCAGGACTTGCTATATGAGACTATTCAAGGAGCGGCACCGACTCCTGGCGGAGGTTATACACCCAGCGCTTTAGCGGTAGGGCATGGGGTGCGTCCGTCGGCTACCTTGCGTCTTTTTAGCGCCGGCAATCTGCAACCGACGCAAAATCCTCTAGATGTGGCTATTGAAGGCGACGGGTTTTTTGTGGTAGAGCTTCCAACCGGCGAACAAGCGTATACCCGCGATGGTTCTTTTAAGTTAAATGGCGATGGCGATCTAGTAACCACTGATGGTTATCTAGTGATGCCAGGGATAAATATTCCTCCTGGAGCGAAGAATATCGCTATTGCTCCAGACGGCACCATCACCTATGAACTAACTGGGGAAACCATTACTGGAGATCAGATTACTTTAGCCCTGTTTCCAAATCCGGCCGGTTTACAAGCCAGGGGTCGTAATCTATTCATGGCTACGGAAGCAGCCGGCCCGCTAGAGGACGGTCTTATACCCGGTGAAGAGTGCGGCAGTTTGGCTTCCACTTATCTGGAACTGTCCAATGTGCAAGTGGTGGAAGAAATGGTAAATATGATCACGGCTCAGCGAGCCTATGAAATCAATGCCAAGGCTATCACCGCTGCTGATGAGATGCTTGGTGTGGCCAATAACTTGCGTCGATAATGGGTGATTAAGACAATGATAAAAATTGATCCGGCTACCCAAGCCATAAAGTCCCAATCAATGCTTTCGCCGGATGAACAGGCCTTGCATGAAACCTGTCAGGAGTTTGCAGCTGTGTTTTGGGAACAGGTGTTACAGGGGCTAAGACGTACAGTTCCTGAAGGGGGACTGTTTCCTGAAGGACCAGGGGAAGAGGCTTTCAAAAGCTTACTGGATACAGAATATGCGCGGGCTATTGCCCGCTCCGAGGGAAGCTTGGCCGAAATCTTATTTAGACAGCTCAACAGCCAACAGAGCAGCTAACAAGTTAGCCAAAGAAATATTTTTTATCTTAGATATAAGCGCTTGCTTTTGTTTAAGAAATGTTATAGAATGTGTTTTAATATCAAGAGCGATGCCGGGAACAAGTACAAGAGTCTGTCTTCTAAAGAGAGCTGGCGGTAGGTGCGAGCCGGTGAAGCAGTTCTTGGAATCCATCCCCAAGCGGACGGCCGAAGAAAAGTAGGCCTGTACGGATGATACCCGTTAATGTATCTAAAGCGGGCGCGAGCATTTATGCTTTGCGTCAACATGGGTGGCACCGCGGGATCCGCCTCTCGTCCCTGTTGTTCAGGGATGAGAGGCGTTTTTATTTTTAAAAGCAGTGGTTAAAGGAGAGAAAGCTATGCAGAGAAAGCAACATTTATTTATTCCAGGACCGACACCGGTTCCGCCGGAAGTGGCGGCAGCCATGACACAACCGGTAATAGGACATCGAAGTTCCGAATACGCTTCTCTGCAGCGATATTTGGTCCAGCAAGTGAAGAAAGTCTTTCAGACTGAGAACGATTTGTTTATTCTTACGTCGTCCGGCACCGGGGCCATGGAGGCGGCCATTACTAACTGTGTAAATCCGGGGGACAAAGTTTTGGCTTTGATAACAGGGCAATTTGGAAAGCGATTTGCTGAAATTGCTGAACAGTGCGGTGCCAAGGTAGAGCGACTGGAGTTTCCCTGGGGAAAGCCGGTGGATCTAGAGGCGGTAAAAGCCACATTGGACAGCGGACCACTTCCGCAGGCTGTGCTAGTGACCCACAATGAGACTTCTACCGGTGTGGTAAATAATGTACAAGGGCTAGGTGCCTTACTAAAAGATACTCCAGCCTTACTATTGGTAGATGCGGTGAGTAGTATGGGGGCCATGGACATTCGCACCGACGAGTGGGGTGTGGACTTCATGGTTACAGGTTCTCAGAAAGCTTTTATGATGCCTCCGGGACTGGCTTTTTTAAGTGTTAGTCCCAAAGGCTGGGAGGCTGTGGCTAATGTGACTCCGCGCTCATTCTATTTTGATTTAGCTGCTTGGCGAAAGAACGGAGTTAAGGGTTTTGCACCATGGACACCTAATGTCAGTCTCTTGTTTGGACTCAAGAAGGCCTTGGAACTAATGTTAGGTGAAGGCTTGGACAGCGTCTGGTCGCGGCATAAGCGTTGGGCCCAGGGTGTGCGCGCTGGTCTCAGGGGTATGGGCCTGGAACCGGTGGCTGAAGATCCATGGGCTTCGCACACTGTAACTGCAGCTTTTGTTCCTGAAGGTAAGGCTGACACACTCAGAGCGCTGGTAAAACAGCAGTTTGGATTATGTTTGGCCGGCGGCAAAGGGAAACTAGATGGAAAGGTTTTGCGCTTTAGTCATATGGGCTATGTAGATGAGTTGGAAATTCTCGGGGCTTTAGCTGTCTTGGAACTGGGGTTAAGACAGCTGGGGCAGAAAGTACAACTGGGCCGAGGTGTGGCTCAAGCACAAGCAGTATTTGCACAGGGGGTTCGAAACCATGGCTAAAGTTATGATTGTAGATAGTGTAGCATCGGAAGCAGCGCGGCTCCTGGAGCGCGAAGGGCATGAGGTGAAGTTGATATCCAGCGGCTTACAGACTAAGGAACTTCTAGATTGCAGCATTGGTTGTCAGGGCCTTATTGTACGTTCAGGTACCAAAGTTACAGCGTCGTTTATGCAGGCTCGACCGGAGCTGGCAGTGGTAGGGCGTGCCGGCGTAGGGGTAGACAATATCGATGTGGCCGCGGCCAGCCAGCACGGCATCTTGGTAGTAAATGCGCCTACCGGCAATACTGTTGCCGCTGCCGAACACACGCTGGCTTTGATGTTGGCGCTGGCGCGTCATATTCCTCAAGCCATGGGTACCTTACAACAGGGTCGCTGGGAACGGCAGCGGTTTCGGGGTGTGGAGTTGGCGGGCAAGACTCTTGGCGTTTTGGGCTTGGGGCGAGTGGGCTCGGCAGTGGCCCAGCGAGTTGAGGCCTTGGGCATGCGGGTTTTGGCTTATGATCCTTATGTGAGTGCAGGAACGATACCAAGCGATAATATAGAATTGACTTCGTTTAAGGAAGTGCTACGTCAAGCAGATTTTCTTACTTTGCATTTACCGCTTACAGAAGAAACTCAGGGCTTGATTTCGCGTGAGGCTTTAAACATGATGAAGCCAGGTGTTCGTCTTATCAATGCTGCCCGAGGACCTTTGGTTGATGAACAGGCTTTAGCTGATGCTTTGGTCAGCGGTCAGGTAGCAGGTGCTGCTTTGGATGTGCTGGCTGAGGAACCTTGTACCGACAGTCCGCTTTTGGGTTTGGAAAATGTCATTATTACACCTCATTTAGGTGCGTCCACCGAAGAGGCGCAGGTGCACGTGGCTGTAGAAGTGGCTGAACAGGTAGCAACTGCTTTGGCCGGACGGCGACCGGAGCATTGCCTTAACTGGGATGAAACGCGCCGGCATGAAGCGACGGCCTGTGCCATGTAATGTAACAGGCAAGAAAAAAATCAGCAGCAGGTTCAGCTAAGATCTGGGCCTGCTGCTTTATTTTGGAGAAGGAGAAAAACGCCTTTTGGCGAATGAGGGGAAGGAAGGTAAAGTACAGTATAGAGAGGTAGGTGAAACAATGCTGGATCTGACAGCCATAATGAAAGTACTACCTCACCGTTATCCGTTTTTGCTAGTGGATAAAATATTGGAGCTGGATCCAGGACAGCGGGCAGTGGGGCTGAAAAATGTCAGTGGGAATGAGCCGTTCTTTGTTGGACATTTCCCGGGCAATCCGGTGATGCCAGGGGTGCTTATTGTAGAGGCGCTGGCCCAAACAGGGGCGGTGGCACTTCTTAGTGTTCCCAGCCTGGAAGGGAAATTAGCTTATTTTGCCGGGATTGATAAATGCCGCTTCCGGCGACCGGTTGTGCCTGGAGATCAATTGCGGCTAGAAGTTACTCTAACCAAAATGCGAGGCAGTATCGGCAAAGGCCAGGGGCAAGCTTTTGTAGGAACGGAACTGGCTGCTGAAGGCAGATTTACTTTTGCTGTTGCGGACTGATAACTAATTCACAATTGGCTGTTGCGGGCAGGATTAACTGTTGCAATTCGAGAAGTATATAGTATACTAATACAATGGTATCATCACCTAAAGAGATGCCCGATCCTGTGGGAAAGGAAGCGATACTATGAAGAACGACCAACGGCCGCATTCAAAGAAAGAGGCAGTATTTGTACCTACTACTTCTGTCTATGACTTCCAGCGGCCCAAATTGGAGCGGGTAGCTCAAGACTTACATGATTCTTTGGTTGACTATGCGGAGAACGAGTGCTTTGCTGCTAATCTAGACGCAGCTTTTCATATTTTCTTTTCTGAAGATGCGCTTGAGATTCTTGATCCGGAAGAGGAAGCAGCTTTTATCTCTTTTATCGAGTGGTTTATTTACGATTACCGCCTGTCCCCCAAAGGCGGGCGGCTTATTGAGCACTTTTGGAAAGAGAGACAGGGCACATTTGGTCCCTTAGAGCAGCAAATGTTGGAATTGTGGCTGAGCACAACTATTTCGCTTTATGAAGTATACCAGGTAAAGGAAGACGGCATCGGAGCCGAAGATCTTTTTACCGGCAAACGAATTTGGATTGCCGATATTAATATGGCAGCAGGTGTTACACTGTGGTCAGTGTTGCTTTGTCGTCTGCTCCCAGTAGGGGATACTTTTCAGCCGTCTGGAGCGGCGCTGGAAGTACCGCCGATGTTCAAACACGATATCCTGCGTCAAACACAAGCCGATTTCCGTCGTTGGCAGCGCCGGGGCAAAAAAGGTGGTTGGCAAGCTTATTTAAAAGAACGCGGATACCTGTTAAACACTACCATAGCCCGTTTGTTTGCTGCTGGCCAAGAAGAGCTGTTTGCCCAGGAGGAGGAGCTTAATCGCCGTGGCGGTGGTTTGCCACGAGCAGCGCTAGGTTTATCGCCGGACATTCGGGAGAAACTGCTTCGGCAGTACTACGAAGAATATTTCCGTCAGTGGCCGGATACACCACACCCTGGCCTTAGAGGCTTGACACCGCGTCAGTATTGTCAGAGCCCGGCCGGTCGCCGCCGTGTGCGCGAACTGCTGAAAGAATTGGAGTTCATTGAGGAACGGAAGAAGCAAGCCGGCGAGGTGCATTACGACATTAGTCGGCTGCGCCAGACACTGAATCTGCCGTCGGAAGAACTGACGTCGGAACGCCCGGCTATTAAGTGGCCCAAACCTGTTCACGGGCGCGTGGCTGAGGAACTGCGCCAGAACTTAGCCGATGCTGGTTATTTGAGACTTCAAGTGGAAAACGCCGTTCAGTTATGGGCTGATTATTGCCGGTTGGCACGGCCGGAAGTGAAAAAGACCCAGACATGGGTGGCGGCGCTTGAATATACCATGGCCCGACTGGAACTCACCGCCGGAGTCACTCAGAAAGAATTAGGTCGCAAGTATCAAGTATCTGCCGGTACTATATCCAGTAATTTTCGCGCCATTTGGCGTACTTTGGGATTGGAGAGTTTTGACCAGCGCTATACTACCCAAGAGGATCCATATAGCAAGCTTCTTAGGTTTTTGCGCTAGGGGGTGATAATATGGCCAATGCGGCAGATGCTCCCAGCGAGATTACAGTTGAAGGGGAAGTCAGGAGCATAATATTTCGTGATACCGGTTCCGGTTTTACGGTGGCGGCAGTAGAGTGTGAACAAGGCGAGGTTCGCGTAACAGGGTATCTTGCCACCTTGCGTCCCGGTGCCAACTACATTTTTTATGGGGAGTGGGTATCCCACCCTAAATACGGCCGTCAGTTTTCCGCTGGGGCGTTGGAGGAAGTGGTTCCCACTGAAGAAGAAGGGATTGTCGGTTATTTGGCCAGTGGCTTGATCCCAGGTGTAGGCGAGAAGTTAGCGTGTCGTTTAGTGGATCATTTTGGTCTGGATACGCTAAGAGTGATCAGCGAGGAACCGGCCCGGCTGACAGAGGTTCCTGGAATTGGGAAGAAGCTGGCCAGAAAAATCACGCGGTCGATAAACGAGAATAAAGAAGTAGAACGCTTGATGGTGTTTTTGCGCCATCATCGTGTTAGTACTAGCCTAGCTTTGAAGATTCATCGCCAGTACGGACGTGAGGCCATCTCCCGCCTAAAGGATAATCCGTATTGCTTAACAGAAGATATCTTTGGCGTTGGGTTTTTGACTGCGGACAGGCTAGCTCAAAAACTGGGGCTGGGGCGTCATGCTCGCGAACGACTAATGGCGGCGGCCCTTTATGTGCTTGGGCAAGCGGCAGGACGGGGCGGACATTGCTTTTTGCCGGCAGAAGAACTAATACAGCAGACGCTAAAGCTAGTAAATGCATCTGATGAAGAAGAGCCGGTGCAAGCAGAAGAAGTAGAAGCAGCGTTAGGTGAATTAGTGCAACGCTGGGGTGAAGCGATCAAAGAGGATGAAAAATGGTGGTTGCCGTACTTATACCGGGCAGAAGTGGGTGTAGCCAAGGAACTGGCTCGACTATCCGGTGATGAACGGCCCGTGATGGCTGGCAAACTTACCGAAGCAGTGAAGAAGGCGGAGGCAGCTTTGGGTATCAAGTTTGCTCCGTCTCAAGAACAGGCCATTAGACAAGCAGTACAACAAGGAATTACTGTTATCACCGGTGGCCCTGGTACAGGTAAATCCACTATTGTCAGCGGTCTGATACAGGTATTGTCTGAGCTGGAACCTGGGGTTCGTATTTCACTGGCAGCGCCTACTGGACGGGCAGCTCAGCGACTAACGGACCTTACCGATTGTGAAGCCAGTACCATTCACCGGTTGTTGGGCTACACTTTGGCCGAAGGAGAGCCTACTTTTACCTATAACCGAAAAAACCAACTGCGGACAGATTTGTTGGTGGTGGATGAATTTTCCATGGTAGATGTGGTTTTGGCTTACCAAATGTTGCAAGCTGTACCCACTGCTGGCCGGGTAGTGCTGGTAGGCGATAAGGATCAGTTGCCCAGTGTAGGACCGGGCAGCGTGCTTCGAGATATTATTGCCAGTGGGCAGGTACCTACGGTACGTCTAACCCAGATATTCCGGCAGGCTGAGGAGTCCTTGATCACAGTGAATGCCCACAGAATTAACCACGGCCAGAGACTCAAACTGCAAAACCCATCTGATTTCTACTATATTAGACTGGAAGATCCAGAAGCCATTACCCAAACAGTGGTAGATTTGGCTGCCAAACTAACAGGCACATTTGGGTTGGAAAATATACAGATCTTGGCTCCTATGCACAAATACGTAACTGGTGTACAAAACCTAAATAGGGTTTTACAAGAGCGGCTGAACCCTCCCGCTAGTAACAAAAGAGAATACCCCATTCGTGATAGTTGTTTTCGTGTAGGGGATAAAGTGATGGCTGTTAGAAACAACTATGAGAAGGGGATTTTTAATGGTAATCAGGGCCGAGTGGTGGATATTATCTTAACTCAAGAAGACGAAGATGTAGATGAAGACACAATCTTAGTGGACTTTGACGGCATGCTGGTACCATATACTCGTTCAGAACTGGACGAACTTTTGCTTGCTTATGCTGCTACCGTTCATAAAGCTCAGGGCAGCGAGTTTTCTTGCTGTATAGTGGTGCTCAGCACCCAACATTGGTACATGCTACAACGCAATCTGCTTTATACTGCTGTTACCCGGGGCAAGGAACATGTGGTATTAGTAGGAAGCGGAAGAGCTTTAGCACGTTCTATTGCCAATAATACTGTCCGGGAACGGAATACAGCTTTGGCAAGCCGGATTGCAGATCTTGCTACATAGGCTATAAATACCGCTGGTAATATATAACTATTTATAGGGCTTATTTGCTATACCATGCATTGTAATGGGGTTTGCTGTACGCGCCCCATTATTTTTACGGCTAATTAGTATGTCACATTGGAATAAAAGTATGTTATAATAAACATGTTAAACGGAACTTAGACATATAATTAATTTAGCATAAGCAAGGGAGAGGAAGCATATGGCAGAAAGAGAGGTTACCTTAAGCGTAATTAAGGCTGATGTGGGTAGTTTAGTAGGACATGTCCAGGCGCATCCTGAAATGTTGGCAGCGGTGGAAACCCGGTTGGCAGCAGCTAAGGAAGAAGGCTTACTTACAGATTTTTACGTGGCCAATGTTGGCGACGATATCGAACTAATCATGACTCATTACAAAGGCAGTGATAATGAAGAAATTCATAAGTTAGCATGGGATTCTTTCATGGATGCTACAGAGGTTGCTCGGGAACTTAAGCTTTATGCTGCTGGCCAAGATTTATTAAGTGATTCCTTTGCCGGAAATATTAAAGGTCTTGGGCCGGGTGTGGCCGAGATGACATTTGTAGAACGCCCCAGTGAACCCATTGTTATTTTTATGGCTGACAAAACAGACCCTGGCGCCTGGAATTTGCCTTTGTATAAAATGTTTGCCGATCCGTTTAATACTATTGGTCTGGTGATTGATCCTAAGATGCATGATGGTTTTAAGTTTGAAGTCCATGATCTTGTTGAGCATAAGAAAATCACCTTTTCTTTGCCGGAAGAACTTTACGATATGTTGGTATTTGTGGGTTCTCCCAGCCGTTATTGTATTAAACATATTTATGCTAAGAGCACCGGTGCAATTGCTGCTGCCACCAGCACCGAAAGATTGAATCTCATGGCCGGTCGCTATATCGGCAAGGATGACCCAGTATGCATTGTTCGTTGCCAGAGCGGTTTGCCGGCTGTGGGGGAAGCGCTGGAAGCTTTTGCTGAGCCACACTTGGTAGCTGGTTGGATGCGCGGATCACACTATGGGCCATTGCTTCCTGTAGCCGAAAAGGACAGCCGCCCCACCCGTTTTGACGGACCGCCGCGAGTGGTAGCGCTTGGGTTCCAGCTTTGTCATGGACGGCTTATTGGACCACAGGATTTCTTTGCTGATGTAGCCTTTGACCGGGCACGGAAAAAGGCGTTAAAAGTGGCTGACTATCTCCGACATCTAGGACCCTTTGAACCACATCGGCTCTCTTTGGACCAACTAGAGTACACAACACTGCCATTAGTGGCGGAAAAACTACAAGAACGGTTTGAAGATCTTTAATAAGGTCTGAAGATCAATATAGCTACGATTATAACCGGCCTAGGATTATGTCCTTGGCCGGTTTTTATAGATACGGGCTTATTCTACTGTTTAGGCAGGAACATTATTGGTAACAATACTTAGTGGGAGTTTATAGTCCGGCGGGCCAGCTAGTTAGCGAGGGCCTGGCCTGCCGGGGCCATAAGGAGGCAACATTGTGCTTAGAAAAGCCCGTTTAACTTTGGCTTTGGTTTCGTTTGTTGTAGCAGTATTTTTACTGTGTCAGAACTATTCTCCTGTTTTAGCTGTCAGTCCAGCAGGGCGTGACCTAATACGGCTGCACATTATTGCCCATAGTGATTGTCCAGAGGACCAAGCCCTTAAATTAAAAGTACGGGATGCTATTATTGAGAAGACGGGCCATTTATTCAACAATGTCTCAACAGAACAAGAAGCAGAACGACGGTTACGAGCTCACTTGGATCAAATAGAGGAAATAGCCCGCCAAGTGGTAACAGAGGCAGATATGTCTTATGACAGCCACGCCGAAATTGGGATCTATTCTTTTCCTGAGCGTGCTTATCAAGATAAAGTCTTGCCGGCCGGCTATTATCGGGCCCTTAGAATAGTATTGGGGGACGGGCAAGGAAGCAACTGGTGGTGTGTATTGTTTCCACCGCTGTGTTTTGTCAGCGGCAGTTCGGGCCAGCAGGCCACCCCGGTGAATGAGGTACCATCAGGTATGAATGATGAGGCACGACGTGTCATGGCAACCGGCAATACACAACTGTCGGGACAAGAAGAGACTGTGGACAAAATCGAGGTACGGTTCAAAGTGGCAGAAGTATGGGAAAAGGTGCGACCACGGGCACGGGAACTGTTTTCCTGGAGACAGGAAGAATAATTAGTTGTGCATAACAAATAAGGTTTGTCTGTAATGCTGAGCTCTGTTCCGGCCTGTCATATCTTGCTTTCTGTTATTGGATTAGGTATCCTTAATTGTGATAAAATGGTGCCAATAACAACAGGAGGGACAAGCTGTGGCGAAATTTATCGTAGCTCCAAAACTATTTGAGATTTTCCCTGAGGCCTGTTTCGGAGTGGTAATAGCTGAAAGTGTAGATAACCAGAAAGCTAGTTCAACAGTGACCGGTCTTTTAGAAATCCAATCGAAAACCCTACATCAAGAGCTTAGCGGTACCAATGTGCGTGAACATCCACGTGTTGCCGTGTGGCGAGAGGCGTTTCGAAAGCTGGGACTAAATCCCAATAGGTTTCCCAGTTCCATTGAGGCATTGGCAAAAAGAATAGCCAAGAAGGCAGAACTGCCAAGCATTAACAAGGTAGTTGATTTAGTGAATATCCTGTCGTTAAAATATGTACTGCCTATGGGGGCGCACGACCGTGAGATTTTGCCCGGCGATATTGAATTACGCTTTGCATGTCCCGAGGACAAATTCATTCCTTTTGGCAGTACTGAGTCGGAACCGGTGGATGAGGACGAGCTAATATATGTTACTGACAATCAGGTACGCACGCGCAAGTGGGTTTGGAGACAAGGGGAAAAGGCTAAGGTAATGCCGGACACAAAGCAACTTTTTTGCCCTATCGATGCTTTCTATGGGGTGACTGACCAGGCAGCAAAAGCCGCTCAGTCTGAACTGGCGGCTATGCTACAAGAATATTGCGGAGCTCGGACAAGACAGTTTTGGGTTGATAAGGATAACCCCAGCGTGGAGCTGGACTAACAAGGGAATTACTTTGTTACGCTCACTATAGTACCGCCGGTAATCTGCTGGAGCTGTTCTAAGGTTACACCTACAGCTGAATGGTCAGTACCGGCGGCGGCGTAAACCACTGGGAATCGGCCGAGGCTATCGTCTAGGAGAATCTTTATTTTGCTCTCCTCAGGTAAGTCGAAGGGGCAAACGCCACCAATAGAGTAGCCGGTTACCGCTTGAACTTCGTCGACACTGGCCATACGAGGCTTGCTGCCGACGATTGCTTTTAGCTTGCCGGATTTCACTTTAACGTCGCCGGCAGTTATTACCATAACGTAGTCGTCATCGCCCACCCGAAACAGAAGTGACTTAGCGATCTGTCCGACCTCTGTTCCCAGTGCAGCTGCTGCCAGTTCGGCGGTAGCTGTGTTCTCCGGTGTATCGATAATTTTCAGGCCTAAGTTGAATTGATCCAGCCAGGCTTGGACTTTGGTATGTACGTCCAATTTTGCCACACCTTTCCTATGATTGTCCTAATTGTATTTTATTATTTTAACTTAGTAAAATCAACTTGCTGCTTAAAGAGTACTCAAATTGGAATGTGTTTTCTCTGCTTTACGTAGTTAAACCAATTACCATGATTGGATAAAAAAGGAACAAGGAGAGGGTAGGATTTTCTATTCCTGGGGGAGAAACCTATAAATGGACATACTTTACAGGGGAGGAGAAAATTTGCGTAAGAAATGGTTGGCTTTAATTACAGTACTACTTGTTGTGCTGACGTCAGGAAGCTTTGTGTGGGCACAGGGAGCCGATATTATTTATAGAGAGAGTTCGGTGGAACCTGTGGCTCCTGGCGTTACTTATGAGACAACATGGCAATTTACCCCGGCTGGCTGGTTAAAACTTCATGTAATTCGGGCAGACATTACCAAAGCCACTGTGGATACTGATTTGTTGTTATCGGCAAAAGGCCTCAATGTTACCGAACGTTTAAGTGAAATGGCTGCCGGAGCAGGTGCCGTAGCGGCCATTAACGGCGACTTTTTCTTTGGCCGTGGCTCTGGGGCCCCCTTGGGATTGGTAGTCAAAGATAAAGAGATGCTATCAACGCCGTCGCCGCGCAAGGATCTGGCAGTGTTTGGTTTGCGCCCAGACGGCAGCGCAGCTGTGGGCAGCTTTTCGTTTCAGGGGCAAGTTACAGCCGGTGACGGTATGAGTTTTCCGTTGGCCGCTTGGAATAAGCCCGGTGATAGCTATAGTGAGCTGTACGGTTTTGATGCCAGCTGGGGGACAACCACGCCGACAAATGTGCCAGAAGGAAGCCTGGCAGCTATCATTAGAAACGGTATGGTTTCAGAATTGGTGCCGGCGGCAGGCGGTGTGACCATTGTTCCAGAAACACAGATTCTAGTCGGTGCTGGAGCCGCAGCCGACTTCATTAACTCTTATCTTACTCCAGGCAAACAAATAGAGGTTAGTGTGTCTACTGAACCGTCTTGGCAAGAGTTTGCTTGGGCTTTAGGCGGAGGTAGCGTACTTATAAAAGATGGAAAGATTGTACCCTTTACCCATGAAGTTAAGGGTGCCAGCCCGCGCAGTGCTGTGGGTGTTACCAGTGATGGGCGCCAGCTTATTTTAGCAGCGGTGGATGGTCGGCAGGAAGAAAGTAAAGGCCTGACTCAGGCCGAGTGGGCAGCACTACTCCTTAAGATTGGTACCTACCAGGCTCTTAATTTAGACGGTGGTGGTTCCACCACGGTTTTGGCCCGTCTCCCAGGGGAAAACAGCAGCATGATAGTTAATAAACCATCAGATATTAGAGAGCGCCCAATAAGCAACGGTATTGGCGTGTTTAGCAGAGCACCCCAAGGCGAACTGGCAGGATTAGTTGTTTCAACAGCCGACACACATCTTGTTCCCAATGGAACCAGGTTATTTACAGTAAAAGGTTACGATATCAACTATAATCCGGTTCCTGTAGACGAAACAAAAATTAATTGGCGGGTGGAGCCGGCTTCACTGGGTACAATGCAAGGAAATATGCTAACAGCCAGTTCTTCCGGAAAGGGGACGGTGGTTGCCAGTTATGGGTCAGTTGAGGGGAAACTTGATATTGAAGTTATTGGCCCAACGGTACGTTTAGACATTGCTCCCAAACAACTGGTGTTAGCCCCAAATACAGAGGCTGCACTCACTGTTTATGCATACGATAGCATTGGACGCAAAGCCTTACTTAGGGCAGAAGACCTTACCTGGCAAGTATTGGGTGAAATTGGGACTGTTCAGGATGGTAAAATCAAGGCCGGACCGGCAGCTGCGGTGGGAGCAGTGGAAGCACAATGGGGTCAAGTGGCAGCCCGAAGCTTGGTGACCACAGGGACGCAAGATATACCACTTCTATACTTTGAAGCCTTGCACGGTATCTCGTCTGCTGTCTATCCAGCTGAAGTTAAGGGAAATATTAGCTTAGCCCAAATGCCGGAGCCGGTGTATGATCGTAATCATTCCTTGCGATTGGATTACGATTTTACCGGAGGCAGTGGAACCAAAGCAGCTTATGTAGTGTTTGATCTGGGCTTGGCTTTACCAGGTCAGGCCGATGCGTTATCGTTAATGGTCCACGGCGATGGGCAGGGACATTGGCTGCGTGCCTTATTGGTTGATAAAAACGGGCGTGAATTTACGGTGGATTTAGCCCGGCAAGTGGATTGGACCGGCTGGAGAAAACTGGACGCTAAGTTGCCAACAGGCGCTTACCCATATACTTTAAAGAGGATTTACTTAGTGGAACCGGATGCGAGCAAACAAGGTACCGGGACTATCTATTTAGATAATATGGCCCTAACCAGTCCGCTACCTTTTGATGAAGAGCTGGCCCTTGCGCCTAAGCCATTTCCGGACACAGAATACACGGGAGCTGCAATTGCTGGCGGAACCAAGTTTTTGGTGATGTCTTCGTTACCGGAACAACCGGAGAATCTCAAATGGGTTGCTCCTTTGAAAACAGCAATTCAAGAAAACAAAGTTGCCTACTTAGTCTGCCTTAACCCGCTTTCTCAACCGACAAAGGAAGTTTGGGAGGAAGCGTTAGGCCTGCCGATAAAGACAGTGGGGGTGTCGAACCGTTGGGATGAGGACACGGCAGTACTTTACACGCTAAATGCTGCCGGTGGCACCCTGGTACAAGGCAATGCTAAGGACTGGCTGTGGTTACAAGAAGATCTGGCTGGCCTCACAGATAAAAAGCAGATTTTTGTATTCCTGGAGCGGCAACCATTTGTCAGCGAAGAAGGATTTAGCAGTAGACCGGAAGCCGACCTGTTACGCCGTCGGCTAAGAGAAACCGGTGAACGACTGGATGCGCTTGTGTGGACGTTTAGTCCGTCCTCGGCCAGCGGTGTTAATTGGGAAGATGGTGTGCGCTACCAGAGACTACAACGCCTGGCTGCAGATGAGGCCCCACGTTTAGCTTTGGTTACAATAAAAGATGGAAAAGCTACCTACACAGGCTTAAAGTATTAATGTATTGATTAGGGCTGCCTTCTATTGGTTATACTGTAATTAGTAACAGTAACCTATGTAGGAGGATCGACATGCCCCGTCCACTGACAGTGCGCCAGATGGCTACCCGGCTAAGATTATACCGGTTGTGCCGTTTGGTGGCCGAAGCAATGGCAGAAAAACAAGAGCAACCGGAGGAATAACCCGGCCCAAGTGGCCGGGTTTTGGTATAATGAAAAGAGATTGTTGCGGAAATTTAACAAGTGGAGGGGAGTACATGTCAAGCGACCGGGAGTTAATCAGTCAATTAAGAGATATAATAACAACAGGCACTACGATTTCTTATTTGGCTACAGACACTGATTCTGACCAGTGGCGTATCATTGGTACTACCGGTAACATTATTAAACTTTTTTCCGGTACCGGAGCATTTCAATTATTGTCTTTTGCTCAAATGGCGCAGTTTGCCCGAGAAGGACGACTGAAAATTGATGGTAAGACATATTCAGTTACATCCTAAGGGGTGGTAGAGGGCGTGCTAAGAGTTGGAAGAAGCCTTTACCGGTAAAAACCAAGGATTGACTTCCCGGTCGGTTTTGTATAAGGTAAAACCAAGAGCTTATAGCTAGAGAGACAGGCCATAATATGAAAGGAGGTTGCGGGATGCCATTTTTCTATCCGTATTATAATCCTTATGCAATCGTTGTGTTGCCAGCAATTATTCTAGCCCTCTATGCACAGATCAAGGTACAGTCTACCTTTCAGCGCTATTTACAGGTACGGGCGCAGAGCGGATTAACCGGTGCTGATGTGGCACGGACGTTGCTTAGGAATCAAGGACTTGAGGGTGTAAGAGTAGAAGCTATTCCCGGAAAACTTACCGATCATTACGACCCACGGGATCGCACGCTGCGATTGTCTCAGCAGGTATTCTACGGCAATTCGCTGGCTGCTTTAGGTGTGGCAGCCCATGAAACCGGGCACGCATTACAACACGCCAATGATTATGTGCCCTTAAGTGTACGTTCCAGCTTGGTACCGGCAGCTAACATTGGCTCCCAGCTTGGGTTTCCACTGGCCTTGTTCGGTTTCTTTTTCCAGAGTGGATTTATGCTCCAGCTAGGGATCATACTCTTTAGCTTGGCTGTACTGTTTCAACTGGTAACATTGCCGGTGGAGTTTAATGCCAGTTCTCGAGCCTTAGGGTTGCTCGAGGGTGAAGGCATATTAGCCCATGACGAGATCGGCGGCGCCAGAGCGGTGCTTTCAGCTGCGGCTCTTACTTATGTGGCAGCTACTTTGTCGGCGGTCTTACAATTGGTGAGATTATTATTAATGTCCGGGATGTTGAATCGACGAAACGATTGACAATTGGTTTTAGTAGAATAAGGAAGAGAGGGTCTAGCTTGGCCCTCTCTTTTTTGCCCTATGAATCTCTAACCCTTAACCATTTGTTGGCCGCAACAGGTGCCGGGGTTGCTGGAAGTACGGCCGCAATTAGGGCATGTGTAATGGATTTGTTGAGGCATGGGCTGCCCATGGCAGTAGTCCGGTAGGCGAGACTGGCGGCCACACGATGAGCAGACGTAGGTCATTTGTTCACCTCCTGACAGGTTTTCCTACTGCTAGCATACCCGAAATATTAAGCTTAACCCATAAGACGGTAAAAAAGGTTTTATCCTCTAAAACAGAGAACCTATTCATAAAAGACTCGTATTGGCCGGGCAGATTTAGATCTTTTTATATTCTTTTTTATTAAACAGAGAAAGGAGATAGGTGAGTGCTAAAAGCTGTAACCTTTGACCTGTGGAATACTGTTATTAAAGAGCAGGCTGCGAACAGCATCCAAACAGTGGTGATTGATCGATTGACAAATATCTTAGCCCGTCATGAGGTAGCCAGGCCTAAGGAGACCATAAGACATGTGTCGGCTCGCTGTCGGGATAAGGTGATGAACTTACAGGTAACCGAAGGACAAGAAATGCCGCCGGAAGAACAGTTGGCTTGGATATTGGACGAGCTAAATATTACAGCTACGGATCAACTAATGACTGAACTTTATGAAGCATATACCACAGCTTCCTTGGAGCAAATGCCAGAGGCTATGCCGGGCATAGGACCGTTGCTAGAGGAGCTTAAAAAATACGTGGATCTGGCTTTGATTTGCAATACCGGGCGGACACCGGGCAGTACTGCACGCGTTATTCTAGAACGGTTAGGATTAAAAAAACACTTTTCCCACTTGCTTTTTTCTAACGAGGTTGGGGTAGCTAAACCTCACCCCAAAATATTTAGACAAGCTCTGGCAGCTTTAGGGGTTCAACCGCAGGAGGCGGCTCATATTGGAGATGATGCGCGTACAGACGTGAAAGGTGCCCGTAGCATCGGCATGCAAGCCCTATGGCTGGCCCACGGGCAACCGGTAGAAGGAGTGGAATGTGATCTAGTTGTTTATAACTGGGAAGATGTCATGAGGTGGGTAAAACAAGAAACAGGGACATAATATCTAGGGATATTAGCTTCAAAAGAAGGATTTTGCTCCTGAAGGTCGAATATACTTATAACAGTGAAACTACATTTCACACTATGAAAGGAGAGGTTGGGATGTTGGAACTCAAACAGAAGTATGGAGATTTAGCACCGACGGAACGAGTCCTACTCGGTGCGGGGCCCAGTGGCGTAGATCCACGGGTACTAAGAGCCATGAGCACGCCGCTACTGGGACATCTGGATCCGGAATTCATCGAAATCATGAACGACACTCGTGATCTGCTTCGTTACGTTTTTCAGACAGAGAATCCTATGACGCTGCCTATGTCCGGTACCGGCAGTTCAGGTATGGATACAATATTATCTAATTTGCTGGAGCCGAAAGACAAAGCTATCGTAGCTGTTTGCGGAGTATTTGGCGAACGGATGGTAGATATTGCTGGCCGCTCGGGAGCAGAAGTAAAAGTCATTAATGGTGAATGGGGTCGAATCATCGAGGCTGAGCAAGTGGAAGCTGCCTTTAAGGAAATGCCCGATGCTAAAGTCTTTGCCTTTGTTCATGCCGAGACGTCCACTGGTATTTTACAGCCGGTAGATGATATCGTCCGGATTGCCCACGAGCATGGTGCGCTGGTGGCTATGGACTGTGTTACTTCTCTGGGTGGAACACCGGTATTGCTCGACGAATGGGGCATTGACGCTGCCTACAGTGGCACCCAAAAATGCCTTAGCTGCCCGCCGGGATTGGCACCAATTAGTATGAATGCCAAGGCTCAAGAAGCCTTACACAACCGTAAGACTAAGGTTCCCAGCTGGTATCTGGATCTTACCATGATTGAGCGTTATTGGGGCCAGGAACGGTTTTACCACCATACTGCTCCCATTAGTATGGTCTATGCATTGCGTGAAGCCCTAAGAATTATAGCCGAGGAAGGGCTAGAGGCACGGTGGGCGCGCCATAAACTTAATGCCAACGCTTTCACCGCTGGTTGCGAAGCTATGGGACTAAAACCATGGGCCCAGGAAGGCTATCGACTCCCCAGCTTGATTACCCTAAAGGTACCGGAAGGAGTAGAGGACGCCGGTGTCCGGCAACATCTGCTCAAAGAATTCAATCTTGAGATCAGCGGTGGCTTAGGTCCCGTAAAAGGCCAAATCTGGCGTGTTGGTCTGATGGGTTCGAACTCCACTCGCAAGAACATTATGTTAGCTTTAACAGCCTTAGCTTCAGCACTGAACGCTCAGGGATTCAAAGCGTCAATGAGTGCTGCACTGGAAGCTGCTACAGCTGTGTATGATGCTGTCGGCAACTAATTAGAAGCAAAGGAGATGCAAAACCATGATCAAAGGTGTATTTGCACCTATTGCTACACCCTTTAAAGCCGACGATGGAACAATTTATTGGGATAAACTTAAATTTAACTTAGACAAGTGGTCCAAGAGTGGGCTATCGGGCCTAGTAGTTCTAGGGTCCAATGGTGAATTTCAGCTACTATCGCGCCAAGAAAAAGAAGAACTTATTGGCTTTGTGCGGAAAAATACACCAAAGGAACTTAAGGTTATTGCCGGTACTGGGTGCGAGTCTACCCAGGAAACCATAGATCTTTCTAAGAAAGCAGCAGAACTGGGAGCTGATGCAGTTCTCGTGGTAACTCCCAATTACTACAAAGCCTGCTATACCCCAGCTGCCTTGAAAGCACACTTCGAAGCGTTAGCAGATGCCTGTCCGATCCCGGTTATGTTATACAATATGCCTGGTAACACCGGCATAAACATGGCATCGGATCTGGTAGCCGAACTATCTCAGCACCCAAATATCGTAGGCGAAAAAGATAGCTCCGGCAATATAGTACAGGTGGCGGAAACCATTTCCAAAACACCACCGGAATTCACGACTTTTGCCGGTTCGGCCAGCTGGTTGCTGCCGGCGCTGTGCGTAGGTGCTAAAGGTGGCACAGTAGCATTAGCCAATGTGCTACCCGAACAGTGCGTAGCCATCTACGACAATTTCCAAGCAGGACGGTTGGAAGAAGCTCGTAAAATCCAGCTCAACGTGCTGGAAATCAACAAAGCAGTCACAGCTCGGTGGGGACCAGCAGGACTAAAAGCGGCCATGGATTTGGTGGGTTATTATGGAGGACCACCGCGGTTACCAATTCAGCCGCTGGCACCTGCACAGATAGAAGAACTAAAGGCCATTCTTAAGCGAGGTAAATTCATCTAAAAGAGTATAGTTATAATTTTGGCGACCTTCCTTTAAGGAGGGTCGCCTTTAAACATACTAGCACAGATAATAATCCCCATATGGACTAATGTCTTAAAAGATTCTAAAGTGCCATAATATGGACACGTTAATCAACAATCAAAATACACAAGATAGAATATATTGGAGAAAATCGCAAATGGGTGTATAATGTACAGAGGAAGATCAACAACTAAGTTATGTTTGCAAATAATATTTCCCCTTGCTTATTAACGCGCTATAATAGGGGAGTGGTCAGCCGTTAGGATCAAAGAGACCATGGATGGTACAATAAAATATTAATTTGATATGTGGGAGGGAAGCTAAATGGCAACGGTTGGGCTCTTTGATTCCGGATTCGGCGGGCTTACGGTGGTACGTGAGGTAAAGCGGCAACTGCCAGGTGTCAATGTAAGGTTTTATGGGGATAACAGCCGTATCCCTTACGGCCCATTACCAAAAGAGACAATTGTCAGGTATACACGGCAGATTTTAGATTTCCTTGCCGGCAAAAACATCGACATTGCTATCATTGCCTGTAATACAGCCACAAGCGCTTCTTTGGAAGAAGTGAAGGATGAATATCCTTTTCCTGTATTGGGGGTAATTAAGCCAGGTATAAAGGGTGCGCTGGCAGCAACGCGCAATAACAAGATTGGTGTTGTTGCTACTGAGTTTACCATTGGAAGTGGAGCCCATAAGCAGGGGCTTAAAGCTGCTAATCCGAAAGCCGAAGTCATTGGTCAGGCTTGCCCTCAAATTACTCTTCTGGTGGAAGCGGGAAAAACTTCAGGGCCGGAAGTGGAAGCAGCTGTTAGTGGCTATCTAAAAAACTTTAAAGGTACCGGTATAGATACGCTGGTTCTTGGCTGCACCCATTATCCGGTATTGGAGGATACAATCCGTAACTATGTGGATCAAAATGTTACGATTATAGATCCGGCTGTAGAGACGGTAGCTGAAGCCAAGGAATGGCTACAGAAGAAAGGCCTGGTTACCGATTGTGTTTCTCCCAGCTACAAGTTTTACACCAGTGGTGATCCGGAATTGTTTACCCAGGTAGGAACAATTATATTAGGGTGGCCAATCGACAACGTAGAGAAAGTTGTTTTAGGATGAAATTTAGCCCGGATGTTGACATATTAGTTTATCTGGTAATACCCGTAAGCCAGCTGGACAAAAATAGCCCCTGTGCTTTAGTAGCGCAGGGGCCAAACTAATAAAACCAGCAGGGATTGCTACTTGTTTAGGGCGAGTTCCAGGTTAGTCACTGGGACGGCGCCGGCTTTAAGGGTATGATGGGCCAGGGCACTGGTATCTTTGAGTCCGCTGCCGGTGAGGATGGCGGCTATTTTATGCTCTGGTTTCAAGGTGCTTTCACCTGCCAGCCTGCGGACAGCAGCCACGGGAACGGCCCCGGCCGGTTGTACAAATAGCCCTTCTTGGCTGGCCAGGAAGGCTTGAGCCGCTAGAATTTCTTCTTCGGTAACGGTAATTACATTGGCCCGACCTTCTTTTACTTTCCGTAATATACGATTTCCGCTGGGCGGCATGGGATTGGAAATAGCATGAGCCATAGTGTTGGGGTTATGGAAATGCTCTATCTGATCTTTATCTTCGGCTACAGCTTTGGCAATGGGACTACAGCCGGCGGCCTGAACTCCGATTATCATCGGGGCCTTTTTTATTAACCCTAGTGCTTCCATCTCTTCGCAGGCTTTGATTACAGCTGCCATGTTACCGCCGCTGGACACAGGCATAAAGATAAAATCAAGTGGCTCGTAGTCTAATTGGTCCAGGATTTCATAGGCTACGGTTTTTTGGCCTTCTACGCGGAAGGGATTGTCGGAGCTGATGAAATAAATGCCGTGTTTTTCTCCCAAGTCCAAGGCATTGAAATAAAGCTGGCCGTAGTCACCTATGCCTCGATTAAGATGAGGTCCATAGATAGCAATAGGCTGGATTTTGCCGTCGGGCATACCTTCTTGTACGAAAACATAGGCTTCTAAACCAGCGCGAGCGGCAAAAGCGGCAATGGAAGCAGCCATGTTACCAGAGGAGACCGTACCGATGGATTTAAGTCCAAACCAAATGGCAGCTTGTACGCCTAAGGAGGTACCCCGATCCTTAAAGGACCAGGTAGGGTTGACAGTCTCGTTTTTTAAGTAAACGCACTCTAAACCTGTCTCTGCTTGTAAATTTGAGGCTCTTAAAAGTGGGGTTGTCCCTTCCCCAAGAGATAACTCCGGCCGTAAATCAGGTAAGGGAAAAACATTGGTATTACGGGTAACAAAACAGGGATCGTCCTTGATGCGGGCCGGCGGCTTTAGAGAATCGTAGTGTACTTCTAAAGGCTCGTCGCAATTCCCGCAACGCAGAGCGGTATCCAAAGGATATCTTTTTCCACAGGCAACACAAACTAGGTAAGGCAAGCAGATTTCTCCTCCTTTTGTCATTGGTTAACTTTGCAATTAGCTTTTAATACTATATTATAACTTATATGATTATTTTACCAGCAATACATCACAGAAAAGATTTAGTTACCAGACTTGGGAAAGCTTGTTTTAATTGAATTCGGCAGGAAAACAAGGTCTTAATGACGAACTATGAAACTGATATTCGCTATTTGAAAGTTGACTTTCCACTACATGCCAATAATGTTGATCTTACAGTCTTACTAAGAGGGGGCATTATCATGAGCGCTAAAAAAGGCGGAGTTTATATGCAATCGGTGGACCGAGCATTGTCAATTATGCAGCTTTTGGCTGCTGTAGGGACTAGTGATGGTTTGTCGTTAACGGAAATCAGTGATCGGTTAGGGCTTAACCAAAGCACCTGCCATCATTTACTTTCTACTTTAAAAGTCAGGCGTTTTGTAGGTCAGGATGAGCAGACAAGGCGTTATCGTTTAGGGATCAAAGCGGTGGAAGTAGGGCAGGCTGCCATGCAGCAAGTGGACTTGGTGCGGATAGCGTTACCGCACATGGAGAAGCTTATGGAGGCAGTGCAGGAGAATATAAACTTGGTGGTTATGGATACAGACAGCGTGGTGTATGTGGCTCAAGTACCATGTGACCGCACGGTACGTATGTTTACTAAGATTGGGGAACGGGCGCCGCTGCATTGCACCGGTGTAGGCAAAGTGTTGTTAGCTGATTTGCCAAAAGCCCAAAGGGACGAAATCCTTAGCAGGATAGAGTTACCTCGTTTTACTGCTGCTACTATTTGTGACCGTGAATTGCTGGAACAAGAACTAGTACAAGTATCGCAGCAAGGCTATGCTATGGACGAAGAAGAGCGCGAAGAAGAAGTCACTTGTATGGCTGCGCCGGTACGTGACTATAGCAAGGAAGTGGTAGCTGCTCTCAGCATATCAGCTCCTTCGTCACGTTTGGATGAAGAGCGGCAACAAGAATTATTACCTTTACTGATGGCGACATCCGATAAAGTTTCTCGGGATCTAGGGTATCATAAATAATCATTTAAATAGGATCGATACTGTGTTGGTATGCAGGGGCTGTTTTCGAACAGCCCCTTTTTAGCCGTTAGTTTTTGTTTTTAAGAGGAGTGAGGGTGCTTTTTACCGTAATGTTGGGTAGACTGCCGATTTTTCCGGTGAGAGCCCCGATTTCATCGGTGGTTCCATCTACGATTAAGGCAATCACAGACACCCCGCGCTCGTGATAGGGTATACCCATGCGGCCAACGATGATGTTTCCGTATTGGGATAAAATATCATTGAGCTGATCCTGTACGCTTTGCCGTTCAGAGACTACAATTCCCACTACACCAAGACGTTGTTTCATTCCAAAACCTCCTTTTAGGACTAATGCTGTAATAAGTATAGAGCTTGAATAGAGCTGGACTTTAGACGAACTGAGAACAGGCAAACCTTTAGCTACATAATACCATATTTTCTGTTTTGTAGGTTACGAATACCCCTAGTCGACAACCAGTTAGCAACATAAAATAGCATATTCAGATAGCAGGAGTTTGTCCGGTCATGTCCAAGTATGGATTAAGGTTTAGTATTTTTGGAGGTGTTAGCCATGGCTGGTACGCTACGTTTGATTCTAGGCCGAGCAGGTGCTGGAAAAACGCACACCTGTTTGGAAGAGATAAAAGAGAAGTTGGCTCGGGAAGGGGAAGAGGGGCCGGCACTTATTTTGCTGGTGCCGGAGCAGGCAGCCTTTCAGATGGAATATGAGTTGTTTACATCTATGCCTCGGCCGGCCACGGCCCGGGCACAGGTGCTTAGTTTTAGGCGCTTGGCCCGGCGGGTACTGGCGCAGGCCGGCGGCGCCGCTCGTCCCTGGTTGGGAGAGCTGGGTAAGCGGATGGTCTTACGATCTATCATTCAAAAGCATAAAGATAACTTGATTTTATTTGGTCGTAGCGCCGGTACTCCCGGCTTTACCGAGAGCCTGGCCCATACTTTGTCCGAACTAAAGTTGTACAATATTTCACCGGCGATGCTGGCTGAGCGAGCAGGAGAGTTAGCCCGATCGGACAAACAAGCGCCCTTGGCCGGTAAGCTGCATGATTTAGCCCTGCTTTATGGGGAACTGGAAGCTTATTTGGCTCCACGCTATACCGATCCCGAGGGCTACTTGGGTCTGTTAGCAACTAACTTGGGACAGGCACCTCTTGTTCAGGGGGCCCAAGTTTGGGTGGACGGCTTTGCTGGCTTTACACCACAAGAATTTCAGGTGTTGGGAAGCCTGATGAAGACGGCAGCTACAGTCAATGTTACTTTGTGTTTAGATGCCAAGGGCCTGACCAAGCCCATGGCTGAAACGGATTTGTTTCATCCTACCCGGGAGACATATGAACAGCTGCTGGCTGTGGCTCGAGCACAAAAAGTGGCGCTGCTGCCACCTTTGGTTTTAGATGAGCAGCACCCGTTGCCGCCGCGTTTTCATGGTTCACCTGAGCTGGCCCATTTAGAGCGGCATTTCTTTTCCTATCCTACCCGTGCCTGGGCCGGACCGGTGAACGATATTAAGGAAGTGGCTGCTGCCAATAGGCGAGCGGAAGTGGAAGCGGCAGCGCGAGAGATTGTCCGCCTAGCTCGCGAACACAATTGGCGTTGGCGGGACATGGTGCTGGTGGTTCGTGATTTAGAGCTCTACCACGACTTAGTAGCTACTGTGTTTTCTGATTACGGCATTCCCTGCTTTATCGACCGTAAACGACCGATACTTTATCATCCCCTGGCTCAGTTGGTACTGGCGATATGGCAGGTAGTGAACAGTAACTGGTCGTACGATGCTGTCTTTCGTTGTTTGAAGACGGACTTGTTTCCTATTTCTAGGTCCCACGTGGATCGGCTAGAAAACTATGTATTGGCCTATGGTATCCGAGGTAACACCTGGCTTAGGTCAGCACCTTGGGATTTTCATTGGCGTAGGGATGATCAAGAAGATGAGTGGGCCGACATTGACTCGTTGCGCCGGCAGGTGGCAGCCTATTTTAAACCGGTTGTTACTGCTACTAAGGCGGCGGATCTTACTGGAACTGACTTGAGCGCGGCTATGTGGTCCTGCCTGGAAAAGCTGCAGGTGGGCCAAACGCTAACTGAATGGGCCGAAGCGGCCACGGCCGCAGGTGATTTGGAACTGGCTCAAGAACATACCCAGGTCTGGACAGGTTTTCTGGAGTTATTGGACGAACTGGTGGTTGGCTTAGGCGATACCGTTCTTACCACGGTGGAATACGCTGAAATCCTAGCCAGCGGCCTAGAGGGGCTACGGCTGGGCCTGGTGCCTCCCAGTTTGGACCAGGTGTTGGTGGGATCTTTAGAACGCTCTCGGCATCCAAACGTGCGGGCAGCCTTTGTGCTGGGGGTGAGCGAAGGAGTGTTACCGGGACGGGCTAGCGAGGACGAGGTTTTCAGCGATCGAGAACGTGAAGAATTAGCTGCAGACGGTATTCAATTGGCACCCACTAGCCGGGTAAACCAGTTGCATGAGCGTTACCTTACTTACATAGCCCTTACTCGTGCCGGTGAGCGACTGTGGGTGAGTTTTCCGTTGGCCGACTCCGAAGGCAAGGGCTTGGCCCCGTCGCGGGTTATGGTACGGTTGCGTGAGTTGTTTCCCAGCATGCCGGAAGATTACGTGGCTTCTGACCCCAGCGGGGAGGTGGCTGCAGATATAATGTTCCTTACTTCACCGGAACAAGCAGCTAAACATTTGGCTGGCCAGTTACGTTTGGCGCGGTCAGGATATTCTGTAGGTCCGGTTTGGGCAGTTGTACAGCAACTTCTTCTTTCCCAGCCGGAAACCGATACCTTAGTCCGGCAGGCTACCTTGGGGCTAAAGCATAGTAATCAGGTGGAACCATTACCACCTAAGCTAGCGCGTAGACTCTACGGTAGACGAACTTATGCCAGTGTAACCAGGTTGCAGCGGTTTGCAGCTTGTCCCTTCCAGCATTTCACTTATCACGGATTAAATTTAAGAGCTCGAGAAGTCTTTGGTGTGGATCTCCCTTCCCTGGGACAGTTCACCCATGCTGTGCTTAGCCGTGTCACCGAACGTTTGCTGGAGGACGAGCGCGGTTTTGGTGAACTGATGCCCCAAGAAGCAGTGCAAATGGTTCAGGAAGAAGTAAGGGAGTTTGTACCGGAATTTGCCGGAGGCGTGCTGGAAACCTCTCCGCGTTATGTTTATTTGACCGGGCGTCTGGAACGCTTGCTTACCGCAGCTGTCGGAGTGTTACGGGAGCAGGCACAGCAAGGTCAATTTAAGCCTTGGGCGACTGAGGCCAGGTTTGGTTTTGCTGATGCCAAACTCCCAGGCCTAAGGTTCCAGCTGGATGACGGATCGGAATTTGTGTTGGCCGGCCAGATCGACCGCATCGATGTTGCCCGGTCCAAAGAGAATACTTACTTTACCGTAGTGGATTATAAAAGTCGATCGCAGCGTTTAGCGCTTTACGAAGTATATTTCGGGTTGTCACTGCAGCTTTTAGTGTACTTACTGGTGGCAACTGCCGGGCTACAAGAGCTGGGGGAGGAACTGGCATTGCCGGCCGGTATTTTCTACTTTGCGGTTCAGGAAGGTTTTTTGCGTTGCCAAGGACCGCTTTCGCCTAAGACGGCAGTAGCTGAGCGGCTGAAGAAGTTTCGACTAGAAGGTTTGGTTCGGGGAGAAGCAGAGGTGGTACAGTTGTTGGATCAACAGGGTGGAGGCACTGTAACAACACAAATCCTAAACAAG
>DUNI01000081.1 GCA_012839445.1 Bacillota bacterium | reverse complement strand
ATGGGTTCGAAGGAGAATTTCGACCTCTTGTATCAGCTGGCTGACGCGTTGGGCGGTTCCGTGGCTGCCACTCGGCCGCCGGTAGATGAGGACTGGATCGATTAGGCGCAACTGTCTTGCCACTTTGGCCTATCTGAAAAGAAGCATCGATCCAGTCCTCATCTACCGGCGGCCGAGTGGCAGCCACGGAACCGCCCAACGCGTCAGCCAGCTGATACAAGAGGTCGAAATTCTCCTTCGAACCCATACCACGCCCACCGCAAACTATTACATCAGCTTCTTCCAACTTGGATGCCTCGTGTTCTTGGGGGATAATTTCTTTCACCACAGTGCTCAAGTCATCTGGCTGTAGGTTAACTGGCACCGAGACCACTTTACCTTTCCGTTTGGTATCTTTGTCCGGTACCGGGAAAACATTGGGTCTTACCGTAGCCATCTGAGGTCTGGATTCGGGAATAACAATGTCTACCATGACGTTATCGCCGTAGGAAGGCTTGGTTTGAACCAATAATCCTTCTTTATTGATACTGAGCTCAAGGCAATCGGCTGTAAGCCCTGTTTCTAGACGAGCCGCCACCCGAGGCGCCAGATCCCGACCTTGGCTGGTCGCTCCCAACAGAATAATATCCGGCTCGTGCTTTTGAACAAGCTCAACCAGCACCCTCGTATAAGGCAAGGTTCGATAAAGGGCCAACTCTTTGTCTTCCACCAGCAGCACCTGGTCTGCGCCCTGAGCTACTAACTCCTTAGCCAACGTCTTTACTTTTTCACCCATAATAACTGCAACTACTCTACCGCCGGCTTGATCCGCTAAACTCCGAGCCTTTCCCAACAACTGCAAACTAATCGGAGCCAAGCCACCACCTACAAGTTCGGCAACTACCCATATATCACGCATACGTTCAGCCTCCCTACACCTGAATTTTATGCTCTCTTAGTTTGGCCACTAGAAGACTTGCCACCTGTTCGGCCCCACCTGTGAGCATTTCCACATGGGAGGTTCTTTCCGGAGAAAACAGGCGTGTTACCCTTGTAGGTGAACCAACCAAGCCGATCTTATCCTCATCCACATCCAGTTCCTTAGCTCCCCAGACAGTAATCGGTTTCTTGCCGGACCTAATAATACCGATAGGCGTCGGATAGCGCGGTTTATTGATTTCCTTACCCACGGTCACTACCGCCGGCAATGGCAATTCCCAAACAGCCATTCCTTCTTCACATTCACGCCATACTGTAATCCGGTCGTCGTCATGTTCTAGGCGGTGAACCAAGGTGGCTTGTGGCCACCCTAACAACTCCGCCAACTCAGGCCCCACTTGACCAGTGTCAGCATCCACCGCATGACGACCACAGAGGATAAGGTCAACAGGCATAAGTTGCTTAACACCCTGTGCCAAGGTATATGCAGTAGCCAATACGTCGGCCCCACCCAAAGCCCGGTCACAGAATAAATATGCCTCGTCGGCGCCCATGGCCAAAGCCTTTCGTAATGCCTCTTTCGCCTGTGGTGGCCCCATGCTGATGACGCTAATTTTACCGCCAAATTTATCCCTTAATAAAAGGGCCTCTTCCAGAGCATTCTCATCGAACATGTTGATGGTGCTTTCCATGCCTTCACGAATGAGGTTGTTGGTAACTGGATCAATGCGGACATCCAGTGTCTTGGGTACTTGCTTAATACAGACTACAATGTGCAAAAAATCCACCCCATATTACGCAAACTGTCTTAGTGTGGTTGAGCCAATAACCATTCGTAGCACCTCGGAAGCACCCTCGCCAATTTCCAGGAGTTTGGCATCACGGAGGCAGCGTTCTACCGGATAATCGCGTGAATAACCATTCCCACCAAAAATCTGGATAGCTTCGCGACAAGCTTCCATGGCTACCTCGGCCCCAAAAACTTTGGCCATGGCTGCCTCTTGTGAATAACGCTGACCCTGATCACGTTTCCAAGCAGCGTGATACACCATTAATCTGGCAGCTTCTATGCCCATGGCCATGTCAGCAATCTTAAACTGAATGGCCTGCAGTTTGGCTAATGGACCGCCGAAAGCTTGGCGCTGATTAGCATAACGAGCTGCTTTTTCCATAACCGATTGAGCTGTGCCTACACCCATCGCCCCAACACAAGCACGTCCGAAATCCAAAGCAATCATCGCTATCTTAAAGCCTTCGCCTTCTTTCCCTAGGAGGTTAGATTCCGGAATCCGACAGTTGTCCAAAATTAGCTCAGTGGTCACTGAGCCTCGGCAACCCATTTTATCTTCTTTCTTGCCGATGCTAAAACCAGGTGTGCCTTTTTCCACAATGAAAGTTGAGATGCCACGAGCACCCTTGGTTTTATCTGTTTTTACAGCGATTACATACACTTCGGCTGCTCCACCATTGGTGATCCAGGCCTTGGTACCGTTTAGAACCCAGTGATCACCATCACGAACAGCGGTACTAACAATACCAGCAGCGTCAGACCCCGCGCCTGGTTCGGTGAGAGCAAAGGCGGCCAGTTTTTTCCCACTAACTAGATCCGGTAGGTATTTCTTCTTCTGCTCATCGGTGCCAAAAAGATAAATTGGATCTGTGGCCAGCCAGTGAGCATCTAAAGTTAGGGCAATACTGGCGGATCCTCGAGCCAATTCCTCAATAGTAATTGCCCCGGCTAAGGATCCCATATTGGATCCTCCGTATTCTTCAGGATAAGGTATACCGAACATGCCGGCATCGCTCATTTTGTGAATGATGTCCCAAGATAAGTCATTAGCACGATCCATCTCTTCATCATAGGGAGCCACTTCGTTGTCTGTAAACTCACGTGCCGTCTTACGCCACAGTTCTAGATCCTCACTCAACTTGAAATCCATTTCATACACTCCTTTTGCCGTATTTGCCTGCTATCAAAACTAATGCAAGCTTCACACATATATATTGCAACATTAATGCCAACCCTATCCGTGGGACAAAAAAATAACGACCTGCCCTATTTGACAGGTCTTTAGCGTGTTCATCGCGCAGGTTAAATTTGGTCGCGTTGTGCAAATTTGCACATGTTCTCTCATTTATCTTGACATCATTTGCCTTTAACCTACACGATATGACAAGGTTTGACCCTTGTCATAAAAGCGGTATGTGCATTTATGCACGTCTCTTGCAATTTTGCACATGTTTTTGGCGGTACCGGCGTCGTTTCCTTGTTAAAGTTGAGACGTCTATCCCCAGCACTTTGGCTGCTGCGGCCAAGTTTGGCTGACTAGCAACAGTTTGTTCAATTATCTTGCCTTCAAACTCTGTTACAAGATCCTTTAAAGTTCGGCCGTGACAATGCTCCAGACCACTGTATGAAACATTGCGCAATTGCATCGGCAAGTCGCCTAAGGTAATAGTGCTGCCAGGTGTTAATACGCAAAGTTGTTCCAATGTATTTTCCAGTTCTCGTATATTCCCTGGCCAAGAATATAACTGTAAGCAACGCAAGGCATCTGGAGCCAGCTTCTTATTCATGTTGTGGCGCTTATTAAACCGGTCCATGAAAAAACTAATCAAAACAGGGATGTCTTCTTGGCGTTCTCTCAGCGGTGGTACATGCACTGGGAGAACATTGATACGCCAATACAAGTCTTCACGAAACTTGCCTTTGGCAACCATCTTATCCAGATCACGGTTGGTGGCGCAAACAAACCGCACATCACTAAAGCGGGTACGTGTAGACCCAATCCGAACAAATGTTTTGGACTGTAGCACATCCAAGAGTTTAGGTTGTAATTCCAAAGGCAGTTCGGCTATTTCGTCTAGGAGCAAAGTGCCGCCCTGTGCAGCCTCCACTAAACCCACTTTCCCCTCCCGACGCGCTCCGGTAAAAGCCCCACCTTCATAACCAAACAGTTCTGATTCAAGAAGTGTGGCTGGTACAGCCGCACAGTTTATGGCTAAAAAACGTCCGTGTCCACTTCGCGGGCTTAAAGAGTGCAATAAGCGTGCTAACAGAGTCTTACCTGTGCCTGATTCACCGGTAAATAGCACTGTGGAGTCCACCTTAGCCACCTGAAGCAGAGAACGCAGCACTGATTGCATGGCCGCACTATGAGCAGCAAGGCTGGTAAGTTCAGGCACATCCTTAGAACGCTCTTCTAATTCCTTAGGTAGCCGTGCTATAAGATACCGGCTGTTCTCCCAAGCCATATAGTTGGCTTCCAGCTCAATAACGTCCTGCAAACTGCAGATGACTAACTTAATAACATTGTCCGACCGTATCGGCAGAGCCGAAGCCAAGGCTTCGGCCCCGTTGGCAAAACGTACCAACGAAGTTACCGCTTGCCCTTCACTTAAAGCCTGAGCCACCGGTGAATGGGAATAATAACCTTCGCGTACTAAAATACGAACATTCCTACCCTCTATATCCCGTCTTTGAACACCGCTAATCTTTTCCCAGTCACGGTTAGCCATAATAACAATACCGGCGGCGTCAGTTAACACCACGCCGTCAGATAATGAATCTATCAATAAGCGAAACTCCCGCGAACTTAATGTAATAGAACCTAGGCTCGCAAGTTCATTCATACATCTCACCTATAAATGTAATATTTTGTTAGCCTAAGGTTAAGTATATCTTTCCTCCTGCCGGGTAATAATGATCACAGGTAAGGTTTCACTTCTCCCCCATAAGTTCTTTTCTCCGGTTTCTCCTCTCCCAAATGGCGGCCTTCCCCGGCCGCCATTATTTTTTCCCTGGAGGTAATAACATGTCATTTATCTACACCGGTTCCATCCGAACTGACCTGGCTCTGGAGGCTCACGAAGCAATCCACGCTAAGGACCGCCTAGCAGTCTCTGGCGTCGACACCCTGACCCGATCCACACCTAACACTCATATAACCAAGGTACACATCAGTAACGATCAAGGTGCCAGGCGTCTGGGTAAACCCGTAGGCACCTACATCACTATTGAAGCCCCTAAACTTCGTCTTGGGGGTCACTCCATAGCCGACGAAGTAGGCCAAGTTCTAGCTGAAGAACTGTTAGAGCTGGCCAACTTATCAAACGAAGCTACAATCCTGGTAGTCGGTTTAGGAAACTGGAATGCTACCCCGGATGCCTTAGGTCCACGGGTAGTGGACAGCTTGATGGTAACACGGCACTTGTTTGAGTATGCTCCGCCGGAACTAAGAGGAGGCCTGCGCTCAGTGGCCGCTCTGGCACCGGGAGTACTGGGCTTAACCGGTGTCGAAACTGAAGAAATTGTACGCGGGGTTGTCCAACATATCCGGCCCGATTTGGTAATAGCAGTAGACGCCTTGGCTGCCCGTAACTTGCAACGTGTCAGCACCACCGTTCAATTGGCTGACAGTGGCATACACCCCGGCTCCGGCGTGGGTAATAAACGCCTTGGTCTGACAGAAGCATCTCTTGGCACCCGCGTGATCGCCATTGGGGTACCTACTGTAGTCCACGCTTCTACTTTAGCTGCAGATGCGCTGGAACTGTTCTGTCATACGCTGATAAAACAAAACGCAATAAGCCCAAGCAAACTGCAATCCGCACTGCCCACAGAGAACCAAGGTAAACTACTGGAGCAACTTTTACCGGCACGGTGGGAGGATCTTTTTGTCACACCAAAAGAAATAGATGCACTAATAGCCGATATGGCTCACATCGTAGCCGGTGGACTCAATGCCGCTCTGCATCCTGGTGTCGATGCCGGTGAAGGCGAACACTATCTACAATAATTTGTTTATTCCACAGCCAGTAGGTAGTAATATAAAGGTTGCCCACCGGTATGAAGTTCCACATCGCACTCAGGAAACTGTTCCTCAACTACAGCTAGCAATGATTCCGCATCTTCTCTAGGTGTCTCTTCCCCGCTAAAAATAGTAATGAGGTCACTCTCCGGCTGCACCATCTGTTTTAAGATTTCCAGCGTTACCTGGGCCACCTCTTTCCCCACTGTTTCAAGTTTACCGTCTACAAGGCCCATAATATCGCCAGCCTCAATTTCACGCCCATCCACACGTGTTGACCGAACTGCATAGGTTACTTCCCCGGTAATAACTTTTTGGCCGGCTGCAATCATGGTCTCAGCATTATCTTCAATGTCAAGATCTGGGCTAAAGGCCACCATAGCTCCGATACCTTGGGCAATACTCCTAGTAGGAACAACCTCCACCTTCTGATTAGATAGTTTCTGAGCCTGCTTGGCGGCTAGAACGACATTCTTATTATTAGGAAGTACCAGCACGCTTTCAGCCGGTACACTGTTAATAGCTTCCAGCAACTCTTCAGTGCTGGGGTTCATGGTTTGGCCGCCGGTTACTACCACATCGACACCTAGCCCTTCAAAGATAGCCTTGATACCTGTGCCCAGTGCTACCGCAACCACACCTAGACTTTTTGTTTTCTTATTATCTTCCGCTGGGCCTTGTTGGAACTGTGTTTCCTGGTCCCGCATATTGTCGATATCAATATCGTGTAAAGAACCAAAAACCAATAGTTCTTTTAGTACCCGGTCAGGCCGATTAGTATGAATATGGACCTTGATAACATTTCTATCACCAACTACCAACATACTGTCTCCTAAAGGTGACAGCTTTTGCTTTATTACTTTGTCGGAAAGATTCTTTCCCCTGACCAATGCCTCTGTACAATAGCCAAAAGCAATGGAGTCCGAAGCATGTGCATGTTCTTCCGAAGCCGCTGGCAACTTGAAACTAACCTTGGTGCCCATCGGTTCCTGCCCCGTTAAAGCTGCTAACATCCCTTCTAAGATATACACCAATCCCTGTCCGCCAGCATCCACTACGCCGGCTTCCTTTAGCACCGGTAGCATTTCAGGTGTTTGTGCCAGTGCAGTTTGCGCACCTGCCAAAGCTGACATGAATACTGTTTCCATATCAGCTCCTCGGCGTGCAGCGGATAATGCTTCTTTAGACGTTATTCGCGCCACAGTAAGCATGGTGCCCTCTACCGGTTTCATTACTCCTCGGTAAGCTGTCTTAGTAGCCTCTACTAAAGCCTGCGCTAAATCTTTAGGTCCAGCTACACCATGGTTAGCCCAAGCAATAGCTACTCCACGAAATAACTGGGACAAAATCACTCCTGAATTGCCCCGAGCCCCCATGAGTGACCCTGTAGACGCTGCTGTAGCCACCTGTGACAGAGGGCCTGATTCTTTTTCCGCTTCCTTTAAAGCCGCCGACAATGTAAGGAACATGTTTGTACCTGTATCGCCATCGGGAACAGGGAATACATTAAGGGCATTGACTTCATCTTTATTGTTTTCCAAAACGGTTACTGCTCCACGAAGCATCTTCTGCAGCATGGTCCCGGTAATATTTTCAATAGGCACTACTGTTTCACCCCCGCACGAGCCATATCTATCTGTACTCCTTGGACGTGGACATCAACGCGAGCCACCTTCAATCCTGTGACATCTTCTACTGCGTATTTTACTCGCTCCATTACATTCTTGGCTACTTCGGATATACGTACCCCGTAATTTACAATGACATGAAGAGTAATATGCACATTGTCGCCGTCTATTTTAACTTCTACTCCACGACTCCAGTTTTCTTGTCCCAATAGCTCCACAAAGCCATCGGTAATACGACGAGAAGCCATCCCTACCAAGCCGTAACCCTCCATAGCAGCGGCACCGGCCAAAGTAGCGATCACTTCCTTACCGATAGCTATTTTCCCTAATTCCGTGCGGCTTTCACTAAGCACGAATATGCCTCCTTCTCTGCGCCATTCTTTCTTAAGTATATCTTTTCTAGTGATTTGCTACAAGCACCTTGTAATATCCACATACCATCCTCTTGCGCCAACAACGTAGGTGTGCTAGAATTCAATGGGGATAAACGAAGCGGTCGATACATGATCTGGAGGTGTAATTATGGCTAAAGTTTGCGCCATTTGTGGTAAAAGACGGCAAGTGGGCATAAAAATGAGTCACTCCCACAAGCGCAACAAAAGAGCATGGAAACCTAATCTTCAACGGGTAAAAATTTTAATTGATGGTAAGACCCCTCGCCGGGTCAATGTATGCACCAGATGCTTACGTTCCGGCAAAGTGCAGCGTGCCTTATAAAAAGCGCATTTGCTGCGCTTTTTGTTTAATAAAAAAAGGTTACCTTTTATTTGCCGGTAACCTCAAGTTTATAATAAACATGTTGTATATTGTCATTTTCAACCTTTTGAAAAATTTGATTTATCTCTGTCAGCAAGACCTCGTACAGAACAAGGCGACGATACTGGGAATCTACCAAACGATAACCACTGGTTTTGCATAGTACTATCTCGCCCACCCTGCTTCTCTCCCTTCTTTGGCCTCACCCCCCCAAGATGCACTTCCCCTTACTCGCCGCGTTGAAAAATCTGAATCAAACCCATAAGGATGGAGCCTACAATCTTGGGCACTTTAATGACATGGATGCGCACACTCTCCCCTCCCATCGTTGGATTTTCCAGACACATATGCCACCTTTATTCAGATAGACCGAATGTAAAAGTACCCGCCCAATGCAATAAGCATGAGTCCCAACAACATATTCCAGGCCCACGGAGGGATGGCAAAGGCAAAAATAATAGCCCCACCGGCGGCAATGATTCCTCCTATGCTCCTTTGCCAAAAACGTGCCCGGCGTCTCACCTCCTATCACCTCCCCTGGTACTAGCACCTGCTGCGATTTGCTACATTATATTCTACTGGGCTTGATTTGGCTCCTGATTGTAAAGAAATAACCCGGCTATTTTTAGCCGGGTTATTTTTCGTTGTGATAATGGAACACAAGCAATACGCCTTTTCTAACTTCGATAATCCCTTCCGAACTTGCCAGTTCATTGCTAATACCTACTACGGCAAACGGATCCAGGTAAGCATCAGCCAGCGAATACTTGAACCCAATTTCAGTTACTCCCTCTGCTGATCCCTGGAAAGGAAAAACCGATACTAAATCTCCCTTGGTTCCTTGAATTACCAATCTCTTCGCTACTGCATACACCGCTAGCGGCGGGGTAATAGCTCGGGCATCAATATCCTTTTTTGCTAACCCAGCGAGCAAAATTAGATTGGCCAATGTGTGGTCAATCCGGCCCCCCAGTGCTCCTAACAAGGTGATGGCGTCTGTTCCGCGCTCAAGAGCATAACGTACCGTCAACTCTGTATCAGTCTCATCTTTCTCCCTTTGGACCCGCACCAACTCACATTCTCCCAAGCCAGAAACCACATCCGGATCCAGTGAGTCAAAATCTCCCACCACTGCCTGGGGAACAAAGCCCAATTCAAGTATAGAAGCTGCTCCTCCATCGGCAGCCAACAGCAGATCTGCTTCGCTTATGTAAGATTTGACACGGTGATCCACTTGGCCTCCCGCAGCTACAATAACCGTTCTCATCTACGAACACCTTCTCCAGCCTGTCTAATTTGATTGATAGCCATCTTTAAATCCTCATGACCAAAAACTGCCGATCCAGCTACCAAAACATCAGCACCAGCTGATACAACTGATGCAGCCGTCGCAGGTCCAATACCGCCATCCACTTCTATAGCCACATCCAGACGGCGTCGTCTAATTTCAGCTGCTACCTGTCTGATTTT
>DUNI01000080.1 GCA_012839445.1 Bacillota bacterium | reverse complement strand
GAGCTCTGCTTGTTTCCAAGCGAGCGACATTAAAGCGAGCCGCAAAGCAGTCTTGGTGAAGCGAAGTGTGGAGGCGGGGCTGAGCACAGGACGTGCGAAGCGGCCCCAAAAGGCTCGGACGCCGAATTGGGCCGGGACCCCGCCGGAACACCGAGCTGAGCCTTAGACTGCTCGGAGAGCTTTCCTAGAGCGAGCGGGAAACTATGCTGCTCTTATTTCAAACACAGTAAACCACGTTCGTTCTAAGGCACCGCGGAGCGTGAGGATGGGCCGCCAATACCAAGCCTCAGTAGAAAAACAAGAGTCACGGGCAAGCATACAGACCTGCTCCTCTAGAGTCCAGTATACTCGCTAGGTCTTAAAGAAGGATTAGCAAAAAGTAAAGAACTGTTAAGACGGTTTGATTCTGGGGAGCGAAAAGACAAATTGGCTCCCTTTACCCAATTCGCTATCTACACTCACAGTACCACCATGCTCAGAAATAATGTCCTTAACAATGGCCAACCCAAGGCCAGTGCCGCCTAAGGCCCGAGAGCGCGCTTTGTCCACCCGGTAAAAGCGGTCGAACACCTGGGGCAGATCGGCAGCAGGGATCCCGACACCGGTGTCCTTTACCGCCACTTTCACCTCTGCCTCCTCAGCCCAAGCCTGTACCAGCACCTGTCCACCGGCTGGAGTATATTTTAGCGCGTTATCGATTAGGTTCAGCAAAACCTGCTGAACTTGATCGGGATCACAAAGTACCGCCGGTAAAGACGGCGGCAACTCTGAGCTAAGCTTTACCTGGCCCGTGGCAGCCCGTGGCAATAGCTGTTCCACTACTTGCACAATAAGGCCGGTAAGGTCTAGCACCCTAAGATCCATGGTGATCTCTTTGGCATCGGTTTTTGATAAGTCTAAGACGTCGGCCACCAGTCTGGATAGCCGGTCAGTCTCTTGTTCGATAATCTCAGCGTAACGCCGGGCAGCCGAACCTGCCGGCAGCTCGTCTTCCAAGGTAACAGCAAAACCTTTAATGGAAGTAAGAGGGGTGCGCAGCTCGTGAGACACATTGGCCAAAAACTCAAGGCGGGTTTCAGCTAATCGTTTTAGATCTGAAATATCCCTAAGCACAGCCACTGCTCCCTCTTGTCCCTGAAAGGATCGCCAGGGAGTCACCTGAGCCCGGTAGATAGTATTTTGGCCCGGCAGTGTTACCTCCACACGATAAGCAGTTGACTGCTGGCACACTGCCTCCAGCACTTGGGCCAGTTCGGTGCCTTGTAAGAACTGCGGCAATGGCTGACCTACCAGTTCTGACGCTGATACACCTAACACAGCAGCGCAAGCTGGATTGGCCAACACCACAGTTCCGTTTTGGGCCACAGCCAGTAAGATATCTTCCATGCTGGCGAGAACAGTGGATAGCTTTTGCTGTTCTTCTTCGATAGCCTTCATGGTGGCCGAAAGACGCTCGGTAAGATAATTAAACGCCAAAGACAATTCTTTTACTTCTGTGGGTGGACGCGGGTCAAGACGAGGAGAAAAATCACCGCTGGCCAGTTTTCGAGAGACAGCGGTAACCTCTGCCAAGGGGCGGGTAATGCCTCTGGCCAACAAAGAACCCAGCACCAAAGCCATAGCCAAGGATACCAATGTCCCCAGCAAAATCAAGTTTTTAGTTACACCCAGCGCCGCATCCAGATCCACTAAGGACGACGTTAGGTAAACCAACCCTACCACCTGCCCTTGGGCAGTGAGAGGTGCCATTACATGCAAAGCTCGGCTGTCGTTTGCATACTCGATCTCACTTACAACTTCCCCGGCCAAGGAACTTTTCACCAATTGCCCGCCAATAGTTTCACCTAAAGAACGCTCTTCCGGCGGACATGAATCGCCCACTACAACCCCATTAGCATCAAGAATCTGTACCCGGGCATCTACATCTTGGCCAAACCGCTCAGCCAAAGCATTGCCCAAGAAAGAAAGTTCTGCGTAATGGGATAGCACCCGCGCATGGGCTTTTAACTGGGCTTCTGCTTTGCGTATCTGGTAATTATCGATTGATTGTACTAGAAAAGTGCCCAGCAGGCTTACCGTTAAGACTACCAACACCACGTAGCTGACTATTAACCGGCTGCGGATGGAATTAAACATTATTACAGCTCCCGAAATTTATAGCCCACACCCCAAACAGTGAGAATGTGGGTAGGTGAGCTCGGTTCTTCTTCCACTTTTTCCCGTAGACGTCGGATGTGAACATCGATGGTCTTAGAGTCACCAAAAAAATCGTAACCCCACAGGCGTTCCAGTAGCATCTCACGGGAAAACACGCGGCCAGGGTTTTTCATTAACAGTTCCAGGAGTTCAAATTCTTTTGGCGTTAAATCTACGCTCTTGCCTCCTGCTGTTACCTGATGCCGATCCAAATCCAACTGGATACGACCCTGGGCGATAACCTCGGTATCGATTTTGTTGGCTCTGTCCACCCGACGTAAGATGGCTCGGATACGAGCTACCAGCTCCCGCGGATTAAAAGGTTTGGTCAAATAGTCATCAGCTCCCAGTTCCAAACCGAGAATCTTATCGATATCATCATCGCGAGCCGTAAGCATAATGATAGGTACAGACGTGGTGCGTCTAAGCTCCCGGCAGACCTCAAAACCATCCTTGCCAGGCAGCATGATATCCAGGACCACCAAGTTCGGCTGCTCAGATGCAGCCAATTTAAGCGCTGTCTCGCCATCGCCTGCTTCAAGAACTTCAAACCCAGCCTTCTCCAGATTTATCCGTACGAATTCAACAATGGTAGGTTCGTCATCCACCACTAATATTTTCTCCGGCAATTCTCCACCCCCATATTCGGAAGGATTTAGAACCCCTTAACAAAAGTATAACGGCCCCCAAGGGCCGCTTCAAGGGAAGGTGTTACCATTTTTTTATTTTTCTGGGTGCAACTTAAACTACACTGCTTCAGTTTTAACCTTAGAACATTGTTCTTTGAGCCAGGCCAACCAAGGTCTCAGGCCTTGGCCTGTACGAGCCGAAACAGGGAAACACGGGGCCACCTTATTAACGGCACGAAAGCCATCTAGGAAACGATCGATAGAAAAGTCGGTATGCTCCAGCAAATCAAGTTTGGTGATGATTACCGCCCCGGCGCAATGAAAAGTGGCCGGATACTTATACGGTTTATCATCGCCTTCAGTAACTGAAACCACTACAACTTTAGCAGTTTCCCCTAAATCAAACTGAGCTGGGCAAACCAAGTTACCAATGTTCTCGATAAATAATATATCCGGGGTTATGGACATCTCTTGAAAACCTTGTTGCACCAAGCGTGCATCCAGATGACAGGCACCGTGGGTGTTGAGCTGCAACACCGGCGTACCGGTTTGTGCCACTCGCTGGGCATCGATGTTGGTTTCGATATCGCCCTGAAGTACAGCTACATTATAGTCATCTATCTGATCCAAAGTAGCTAGCAGAAGGGTAGTTTTTCCGGCCCCAGGTGAGCCAATTAGGTTTAGGACCAACATATCCTGACTGGCAAAGAAGTCACGGTTGTTGGCCGCTACCTGGTCGTTGGCCTCCAGCATGTTTTTCATTAGTCTCACTTCGGCGTTCACTTTTGTACCTCCATGCTTTCGATTATTAGATCCCTACTACCAGGATACGCTTGTAGTAGCAATTGGGCCCCCGCTGCTGCCGTACCTTTAGCAGCAATTTCCCAGGCAAAGGTGAGTGCATATTCGTTTATAGCTGCGTATTCCCCGGCTTGGACAGTTATGCTAAGCACCCGGTTAGCTCCCACTGTTTCGGCTTCCTTAAGGACTATAGATAATAGACTTAACGCCAGAGCTGCTTCATGCATCTATGTCACCACTAGCAGTTTATGTACCTGGGGGTAATTTTATCCACAAAAAAGAAAAAGCGCGGTGCGTCCGCGCTATCTGAGAGGGGGTTCAAAGGTTTTCGCTTGGGTTCACTTATTATAGTAACACAGGGCATTTACAAGGCAATTACGCCCTCTTTACAAGTGCATTACATTTTGGAGCCGAAATTACATTTATTGAGGCCGTAACCTTTAGTCTATATTAGAGTCGGAACTCATAAATGTAGGATTAGCAACATGCTTTTAAGGAGGTGAACACCATGCGTGTTCTTTATTGTCCGCTACCGACAAAACGCGTCCGACAACGAATGTTAGGGGTGGTTTTAGTTCTGCTACTGGGATCGATGTTGCTCCTATCTTTGGAAGGTATCAAAAAGCTAGCACCGGTTACAAGCAGCAATAACGATCCACTATATCAGGTAAATACCACCAAGCCTTTAGCCGCCTTGGCTATCAATGTAGCTTGGGGGGAAGAATATATACCCGATTTGCTTCAAGCACTGAAAGAAGCCGAAACCACAGCTACTTTCTTTATGGTGGGTGATTGGGCGGAGCAGTTTCCCGATATTACAGCAGCCATTGCCGCCGATAACCATGAGCTGGGAAACCACAGCTGGTCCCATCCGTATCCTACTCAGATTGAATCGGAGGAACTGGCCGAAGAAATATCGAAAACTGAAAAGCTAATTCAAGAGCTCACCGGACAAAAATGTAGCTTGTTTGCCCCGCCTTACGGTGAATGGGACAAGGAAGTAGTTCTGACTGCGGCTAAGCTGGGGTACCGAACTGTAATGTGGACTATCGACACGATAGACTGGCAACAACCAGGTGTAGACACCATTGTCCGGCGGGTACTGGATAATCTGGTGCCGGGAAGCATTATCCTAATGCATCCTACAGATCAGACAGTAAAGGCCCTGCCACAAATTCTTAGCGGGGCCAAGGAAAAAGGGTTCAAATTTATTACAGTAAGCCAATTGATAACCGAGGCTGCAAACTAGACTACTTTGGTCGCTGGTAGAAAAAAGGTGCTACTGATTTAAGGCCGTAATGCTGCGGCTGGAAAATCTGCTCGGTAGCTCCGGTAAAGAGAATGCCGCCTGGGCGCAATGCCTGAGCAAAGCGTGTATATAAGGCCTCTTTTGCTTCTTCAGTAAAGTAAATTACCACATTGCGACAAAGAATTAGATCAAAATCGTTATCGTAAGGATCTCTTAGCAAATCGTGGCGCTGAAAACGCACCTTGGATTTCAACCACGGGTTAACAGCATAAAGCCCATCTTCCAGGTTAAAGTAACGTTGTTTTAGATCCGGCGGTATGTTTTTTAACCGGGCGGCCGGATAACGCCCGGTTTTAGCTTCTTTTAATGCTTCTTTATCTAGATCAGTAGCTAGAACCGGTATTACCTGGTTAGGAACGTTTTCGGCTAACATGATCGCCAGTGAATACGGTTCCTCACCAGCGGCACAACCGGCACTCCAGATCTTTAGTTGGCGCCGGCCTCCAGCCAAGAGTAACGGGAAAAAGCGTTCTTGAAGTTCTTGAAAACGTTCCGGATTACGAAAAAACTCTGAAACATTAATAGTAATTCGTTCTAGAAACTCGTGCATACAATCGGGATTCCGATCTAGCATGCTTAGATAGGCCACAAAATTATCGGCACCGCGTGCAGACATGAGCGTCCTTATCCGCCTTAACATTTGGCGTTCTTTGTAGGCATTAAGGTCGATCCCAGTGCGTCTTAGTATGGCCGCCTTAAACTCCGGCCAACCTTGCATTATAAATTCCCCTCCATACATCAAGAAAGGGGTCAGGTGGGCCTGACCCCTGATTATTTATTGGTGCTTAAAATATAGCAGCGGGTTCTTGCTGGATCCACCTTCGCGTATTTCAAAATGCAAGTGTGGCCCTGTGCTCTTGCCAGTGGATCCGACTAAGCCAATGGTTTGGCCTTTTTGTACTTTCTGGCCATGCTTGGCCGTAATCTGCGACAGATGGCCGTATAGTGTAGAACAACCACCATGACTTAAGATAATGCATTTGCCATAGCCACCGTTCCAACCGGCGTAAGTAACCACGCCATTGTCAGACGCTATCACCGGTGTGCCTCGTGGCGCAGCAATATCTACTCCGGAATGAAAACCGCCGCCACGCCGACCGTATCTGGATGATACGTAACCACCGCGGCTTACCGGCCAAGTATAGCGCCCTGTTGCCACTACTGCCGGCTGTTTGGTACCGACAGCCATCACCTGAGTCGTCGGCTCTTCTTCAATAAGCTCGTTAATAGCTGTCTGTTCTACAATGAGGCCGTTTTCCCTCACCATGGCATAGGTAGTCCTTTTGCTCCCAGGTTTCCCTGCTGTTCGAACTTTGCGTTCATAGTTATAAAGGCTGTTGTCTTTGACTGTCTGGGTCTCGAAGGGAATGGCCTCGACCACGGTTTTCTCCTCTCGGCTAACTACGGTAACGTACGGTTTTGGAACTACTAAGCTTATCTTTTGATCTATTTGTAAGTTTTCAGTTATGCCGGGATTAGCGGCTATGATGTCATCTACATACATATCATGGGCACGAGCAATAGACCATAAGCTGTCCCCGGCTTTAATTTCGTATTCTCGCTCTTCGTTTGTGCCTCGTATTAACAAAGCTACCGTTTCATCTACCTCTGAAATCGTAGCTGCCCGGGCCACTTGAGGCGCGATCTCAACTTCCTCTTTGATATGAACTTTCTTAATCTCGGATCCTTCTTCAGGCGGAAAACTAGTCTTTACCTTTTCCACCACTGTTTCTGCAGCTTCCTTGGTAGCTAAAGTGGCTATAGCCATGCCATTGATTTTAACTACCCAACCTTCCTGAAGCCGAAGCAACGCCTGGGTAAGATTTTCTTTTAGCTCTTCTTTGGGAGTTAATTTAACCTTGCGATCTTGCACAGGTGTCATTTCTACGGTAGCGACGTTTTCTTCTACAGTGCCGTCGGCTTCTAAAATGCCCCGAGCCAATTCAAGAGTGTCTTCTTGATCCCGAGTATAGCCTACAGTTTTTCCATCTACACTTACAGCCCAGGTAGAGCCAGTGAAAGGCACGGTAAGAGTTAGCAGCAGTAGTACTGTTGCCGCCGTCATTAGCAAACGCTTCTGCTTGAGGGTTAAACGTTTTGTAAGCGCCACAGCTTTTTGAAGCTGTGCTCGCAATTCGTCTGTATCCGTTGGCCTCACCTCCGCTTGGCGGCAGCAAAAAACAGCCTGTCCAGCTGCCAGGTTTATGGGATATATATTCGCTGCTTAGGAGGTTTTTCCTGCTAGCTATGGCCAGAAAAGTCAACTGTTACCAATATGTAATATTGATGGTTCTTGCAAGAACCATCAATCACACAGTAGAAGCAGCTCCCGTATTAGCAGTGCAGCCAAAGCGGCTGTGCGTTCGCTAGGATCAAAAGGCGGGCATACTTCTACTATGTCGGCACCAACGATATTGAGCCCTTTCAGCAGCTGAAGAGCCGTCAGCATATCAGCTACACTCTGGCCACCGGGCTCAGGAGTACCGACGCCAGGGGCAAAGGCAGGGTCGAAAACATCCATGTCGATACTTACATAGACCGGCCGGTTCAGCAAGTTCTGCCGTACTTCAGTTAACGGCTGCACTACTTGGAACGGGAAAAAATGTGTATGCTCCCGAGCATAGGACAGTTCTTCGGCCGTGGCAGAGCGAATCCCAAACTGATAAATATTAGACGGTGCCACCACTGATGCCACATGACGCAAGGCAGTGGCGTGGGATAATTCTTCCCCCTCGTACTTGGACCGTAAATCGGCGTGGGCATCAAACTGAAGCACTGTAAGTTCCGGGCCGTGGAGCCTAACTAAGGCCTCTACAACCGGCCATGTAAGCAAGTGTTCGCCCCCGAGTATAATTGGGATCTTGTCTGCTTGGGCCAGTTTACCCACAGCCGCTCCAATAGCACCCAGCGAACGCTTAATCCCCCCCGGAGGCAAAAGCAAGTCACCCACATCGGCAACTGCAACTTCCTTAAGATCCCGTTCTTGATATAGACTAAACTCCTCCAACACCCACGACGCCTGCCGGATAGCCTCAGGACCGCGGCGGGTGCCGGGGCGAAAACTTACCGTAACATCAAGCGGCACCCCCAGTAGGCAAAAGCGGGCCTGATCCAGCTCGGTACCGGCAGCCAAAAAGGTAGGGGGTTGTATTTTGGTCTTCATATGTTTGCCCTCATTTTTTATCTGCTTCACCAATTAGCTCTTTTATAAACTGTGGGAGAGCAAAAGAAGCATGATGTAGCTCCGGGGTGTAGTAACGGTAACCAAGATCAATAATTTGGGATGGATCTACCTCGAGCGGGTCGTATTTTTTAGAGCCCAAAGTAAAACTCCACATACCACAGGGATAAGTAGGAATATAGCACAAGTACATGCGTGTTATGGGAAACGATGCCTTAATTCCCTGATAAATTTCAGGCATCATTATGTCAACATTAAGCCAGGGCGATTCGGTTTGGGCCACAAGAATACCGTCGTCTTTAAGTGCACGGTTCACATCGGCGTAAAACTCTTCCCTGAATAGTCCTACAGCCGGTCCCACTGGGTCGGAGGAATCGATAATAATTACATCATATTCATCTTCATGGTCGGCCACATACTTGATACCATCGGTATGTTGAATTATAACCCGGGGGTCACTTAAGCCGCAGCTAATCTCAGGCAAATACTCTTTGGCTACCGCCACCACATCAGGATCTATTTCTACCAGATGTACTTCCTTTACGCTCTTGTGTTTGAGCGTCTCACGTACTGTACCTCCGTCGCCTCCTCCTATTATCAGCACCTTTTCTGGATTGGGGTGAGTAAACAGCGGAACGTGGGCGATCATTTCGTGGTAAACATACTCATCGGCAACAGTGGTTTGAACTGCCCCGTCCAAGATTAGAGTACGCCCGAACCTATCGGTGTCTACTACAATAAGTTCTTGGTACTTAGTCTGTTTGTGGGCCAGAACTTTGTTGACGTTGTACTGCAACGCCAGGTTCGAGTTTTCGGTTTCGGTAAACCAAAGGCTCATGCCAAAGCACCTCCAAGCTACATATTAAACGGCCTCCACTAACATTAACGGCCATTATGGTCAAGCTTATTATATCAGAGCACTCTAAAAAGACCAGAATAAAAAAGCCCTCTGAAAATCCAAGTTTTCCAGAGGGTTCAGCGGCAAAACGGATGGGGATAAATTAAGCTACACCTGTAGCCAATAACTCCTCCTCAGCTACGCCTAAGTTCCTGCATATCTTCATAGTCTTGCAGAATTCCCTTGACGGTAACCATGAGGCCAAGCAACCCGATAATGTTGGGAATGACCATGAGTCCATTAAACAAATCGGCCAACTCCCACACCAGCGGCACCTCTTTAACAGTGCCATAAATAATAAATGCCAACACCAGCAGCTGATAAGGTATTAGTCCCTTTTTGCCAAACAAGTAGAGGGCATTTGCTTCACCAAAGAAATACCAGCCAATGATAGTGGAAAAAGCAAAGAACAATAAAGTGATTGCTACAAAGTAATTGCCTATGTTACCCATGCCCAACGCAAAAGCCTTCTGTGTTAAGGCAATACCGGTGGTTTGTCCATCTAAAGCACCCGTAGTTAGAATAACGAAGGCTGTAATGTTGAGAATCACAAACGTATCGATGAACACACTCACAATAGCCACTAGCCCCTGTTCGACCGGATGCTCTACCCTAGCCACAGCATGGGCATGAGGTGTAGAACCCATCCCAGCTTCGTTAGAAAATAATCCCCGGGCCACACCGTAACGTACAACCTCTTTTACGGTAACACCGATAAGGCCACCGGTGGCTGCTCGCGCATTAAAAGCCCCTACAAAAATCATCTGTAGCGCTGGGATTAAATTGCCCAGATTGCGGAAAATAACAAAGAGGCCACCGATCATATAAAAGACAGCCATGACAGGAACGACTTTCTCTACCACTGAAGCAATACGGCCAATACCGCCGATAATAACCAAACTAGCTAAGAAGGCCAGAATGATGCCGACAGCCAGGTTCGAGATAGGTACGACATCGGAAAAAGCAGTGGCGATGGAGTTAGCCTGCACGGCGTTGCCAATAAAGCCGAGAGCTAAAATGATTGCGACGGAAAAAAAGCCAGCTAAGAATTTGCTACCTAAACCTTTCCTTAGGTAATAGGCAGGGCCACCGGTAACTTGACCATCGATAATTTCATTGTATTTTTGAGCTAAAACAGCTTCCGCAAAAATAGTAGCCATACCAAAAAAGGCGGCTAACCACATCCAGAAGATGGCTCCAGGGCCCCCAGAGGCAATGGCAGTAGCAGCTCCAGCCATGTTACCTGTACCAACCTGAGCAGCAATGGACGTGGCCGCAGCTTGGAATGAAGACATGCCTTGTCCGCCGGCTTTTTCCCCAAATAGAGTGATGTCCCCAAACATTTTATGGAAACCTTCTTTGAATTTACGCACCTGGACAAAACGGAAGGCAAAGGTAAAAACTATTCCAGCACCACACAAAAGAAATATTAGCAAATTACTCCATAAAATGTCGTTTATGCTTTTTGTGATAGCCAGTAAATCCATACTGTTTCCTCCTTATCTAACAAAACTCAAAAATAAATAAAAAAAGAAGCTGGGAGTATATTCATCTTTCACCACCTCTACAAATGCGCTTACATATTGTCCCCACCCGTGGGTTCTGGTAATTTATTCCCGTGCCTATTTTACTTCATGGTCAAATGATCGTCAATCAAAAACAATAAAGTCCCCCATTTGCGACTAACGCCAATGGTCTTAATGCTGCCCATATTTACGTGTGTGATAGGTAACTGGGACGTATTAAGAAGTCTAGCTTCATTGTAAGTGCTATTTCCTTAAGTTATAATTTAGCTAGTTAGTGTTGAAGGAGGACAAACGGTGAAAAAGCTATATAGCGGTAAAACGAAAGACCTTTTTCTTAGAGAAGACGGTAACCTGCTCCTTCTGTTCAAAGATGCCGTTACTGGAGCGGAGGGCAAAATTGACCCTGGTGGCAACGTCGTTGTCGGAGAAGTAGCCGGCAAAGGAAACGCATCCCTTAACCTTACCGTCTACTTTTTTGATTTGCTACAGAAAGCCGGCTTACCCACCCATTTTGTCAGTACCGAACCAGGGACAAACACCATGGTGGTAAAAAGAGCCCGTTCTTTTAACCTGGAAGTTATCTGCCGGGAAAAAGCCTATGGAAGCTTTATCCGTCGCTATGGTAAGTATGTAAAGGAAGGGACTCCTCTCCCATCCCTGGTTGAATTCACTCTCAAGGATGATGAGCGCGGTGATCCGTTGATCACTGAAGATGCCCTAGCGGCCCTGAACATATTACCGCTAGATGCAATCACCGCCATAAAAGAAACTGCCCAGCAGGCCACAGCCATCATCAAAGCCGACTTGGCTAAGATAGGACTGGAACTGCTGGACATAAAGTATGAGTTTGGTGAAGTAAACGGGGAAACGGTAATTATTGACGAGGTATCCGGAGACAGTATGCGGGTAATGAAAGAGGGCAAAATTTTGCTGCCGGCTGAGGTGTATCAGGCGATGCAATAGCCCAAAATTACAGAACTGCTTCTAAGCGGCGCTTGGAAGCAGTTCTTGTTTAACCCGAGAACGGGCGGGGCGGGATGATTGCGGGCCCATCCTCACGCTCCGTGGCGCTCCTCAGAAAGGACGAGCTCGGGTCACTTGGGCCGCCTCTGAACTCGGACCTTCCGGTGAAATAGACAGGCCAATTTACCGGGCTTGCTCCCGGGAAGTTCAGCGAGCAGTCTATAGCTCAGCTCAGCGTTCCGGCGGGGTTCCGGCCCAATTAGGCGTCCGAGCCTTATG
>DUNI01000079.1 GCA_012839445.1 Bacillota bacterium | reverse complement strand
CTGGAATTAATCCACAACTAAGCTGCCCTAATATAAGCATCTCCATTATACGTCACTTTCTATTTTTAACAACCTAATGACAAACCCTGTTTACATCACGATCCGAAACTTGTTGGTAAAAATATTTTATCTAATCTTATCAATAGTAGCAAGCAAAGCCCATTCCTGCGCCACACATAAAAAGCAATGTCTACGGCAACAAGCTGGCAACATCCGCAATACACCAAAGAAAAAGAGAGCCCCCGAAAGGGCTCCCAACCAGCTTTCTATACTTCTTACGTACCCCCTACTGGGCAGTGCCAACTAAATAATCTACGGTTTTTTCTTTACTCATTATGTGGCGCAAAAAGTTGCCCTCTCGCTGCAATTCCTTGGCTACTTCCTCAGGGTTATAAGCCAGGGCCTCAATAGGTTCCATAACTTTTGCCGCTGCTTTGCCTAGCACTTCCCATCGGCGCCAGCTAGGCATGTCGGCGAAATTAGGTGAGATTACTATCAAATCAAAATCGCTGTCTTCCCTAGCATTGCCTCTGGCTTGGGAACCAAATAGCAATACCCTGTCAACAACAATACCTTGTGCTTCTATAGCTGCCACAAAGGCCCAGATTATTGAGTTGACCTGATTTTCTGCACTAACCATTGTACCACTTCCCTGGTCTTGGTTAGATAATCCCCAGCAACCTCTCTTAGGTGACGTTTGATAGCATGTCTGGCGTCTTAGAACGAAGACATCAAAGATGAGTTATATGTCTGAGTACCAGATGTGTTCTTTTTAAATTCGGTAAGTAACTTTCCACATTGCTCCTCAGGCACCCTCTTTTCAACATATATACGGTAATGAAGAGCTTTTATAGGAATGTGTAAAGCTAATGCCAAATTATCTATAGTATGTAAGTCCCGTCTCTTTTTAGAATAATACACACAGACCTTATCTTTTGGCGTTCCCACACCTGAACTAAAAACATTAATGGGGGTTTCTACAGAAGGGGAATCGACAATAAAATCTTGGTTAGAAACCAAAGTGGTTGCAGCATTTATTCTCTGTTCCAATTCCTCCTTCTGAAGATGACCATGCAAATGTCGCGGATCATGTATAAATACACTGTGTTCGTCGAGTAGTCTCCATCTAATGTCTCTCTCAAACACCCGATTCCATATTTTTGCAACTTCTTGCTGTATTTGACTGCCCTTCTCAAACCTATTAAGCTGGGCAAAAAAAGCATATTCTGTGACATTTCTATATTGGAGAAGGTTCTCAAGGGGATTTCCATCTATGAGATCTTTAACAACGTAGGGTAATGTTTCTGCTATCATGAGCTCAATAGCTCGCACCGTTCTATGATAATAAACAACTTCTAACATATGTTGCCTAAATCTAATAAAGTTAAGAAGAAGGGGAAGGGAGGAATAGTGAATTTGTACAGTAGGGTCGTCTGCTGATAAAAAAGTTGTTTGCATCAAACGTTTTATGTCTCCGTATGTCATGCCACCTTGCCCACATAACGTGGCATCACGCAATAGAAAATCCATCTTGTCAGCATCATAAGCCCCTCTTATTATCTGGTGTAATGGCCGCCATATACCCTCAAGCCGGTTTTCACCGCCTTTTTTAATCAGATTACATATTACTTCCACATCAAGTTCTTCTTCAAAAACACCATCAGGACTTCTCTTGATACCTTTGATAATCTCCGCCAGTTCTTGGCGGATAATAGCTGCACTAATATCTTCATGGGTAATATTATAATTTTTTGCCAAGAACTCAGCATCTAACAAGTGAGTAAAAGGTCCATGGCCTATGTCATGCAATAAACCTGCAACTCTAAATGTCTCAACAACATGATTTATACTGGGCAAAACTTCTCCATTTAGCGTGCCTCTATTATGCATGTAAAAAGGCTCATACACTGTACGAGCAAAGTCACCTGCCAGTTCCATTACTCCCAACGCATGGGCGAATCTAGTATGGTCTGCACTAGGATACACTAACCAGGCTGTCTGCAACTGATGAATATGCCTTAGTCTCTGCAACCAAAGAGAGTTAATTAAGTCCGCTTCCGTTGATTTTTCTTGGGGCAACATTTTGTCCTTAGTGAAACGTAGATATCCGTGAACCGGATCCTTAACTAAGTCAAAACGGGCTCGAGGATTAACAAAAACCATCTTCATGCCTCACTTAGTGTCAAGCGCATTTCTTTTGATTGAAATATGTTCATAACGTTAATAAATTTGTCCTTACTAAGGAAAAAAGTCTTTCTTGCTTTTTCCTGCAATTCTTGTTCATCATCGTTCAATTCAGGAAAGGTCTTTTTCAGATAAAGTACACGACTAAGGTTCACAAGCTCTTTGGTGTTGAGTTGAGCTAATCTAGACAAGCCTTCATGTGCACATTCATGATCAATTGACTCATTGCCCATATTACCTGCCCCTTGTTTCCTTTCCAAACATAATAGCTCCTTTTCCAAACTCTCACTAAAAGGAACATTCATAGAGTAATCGAATTCATGCTTTTTAGGAATAAGACCGAGCTCTTGAGCATTATAAACCAAGGCATGTACCTGGGTACTCGATTCCATTTCTGATAATAACATTGTGATTGAGCTTGGCAATGTAACAAGCCTCCCCTCAATTTTGACGACGTCAGGTAAAATCTGCATACTCCCCAAGTATTTTTATTCTATATATCTGATCATTCTTCCTGTTATTTGGTCCTTTTTTATGCTAACAATATAAGAAAACACCTCATCATTGCTATATCCCCTATAATGTTGCATATTTAATACCATATTAATCTTTTAGGTAGAAAATAAAAACATTAAAAAGGGGATTCCCAAATATCCGTTGGCACCGCGAAGGGTCTCCCTACCAATTCTCAGTCTTTCCTAGCTGTTTCCTGCCTGGCCTAATGTATCGATAACCCAGCCCCCTTTTGCACCCCTACTTCATTACCGTTTTGTCTTGCCAACGGTATACAGAGCTCGCACCTCGGATACAAACGAGTTACAGCCCAGAATATCGTCGTACGTTACAAGCTCTTCTAGTGAGTCCTCTTCCACCAGTTTAGCATGAACAAAACGTCGGTAGCTTTCTTGTGCCGCTTTTAGATCTTCGTTAAAGTATCCGAGAATGGTCTCTATAGATCAGGCTACTGTCCGCCCCTTCCCCTGTATGGACTTTCATGCTGCTCCAAGGATAATGCTCCGGCAAGGCCGCCAAACCAGCCTTTACCGGATTCAGATGGACGTATCGGCTTACCTCAAGGAGATACGCATCCTTTTCCACCAACACGCTCCTGTACCGGCCCTGGAACAAGTGGCCGGATGTACCGTATTTTATGTGATATTGCTTGGAGTAGTATGTATTTAATGCCCACATGCTGTCACCAATATGCCGGTTGCTTGTCTTCCAGCCCCCTGCAGGAACCGTCCCCGTAGCAGGTCATGCCTAGGTTTGTTGTGTTATGATATATGTTGGATACCAAGTTTATCTTACGGGGTGTAAAACATGAAAACTATACTTTGTTATGGTGATTCGAACACTTGGGGGTACAATCCTGACGGTACAGGACGATATCCGAAACATATTTGCTGGACTAGTATACTACAAAACGAGTTGGGCAACGATTATGACGTAATTCCAGAAGGCTTAAATGGCAGGACTACTGTTTGGGACGATCCCGTCCGGGGAGAATACAGGAACGGAAAGAAATATTTATTGCCTTGTCTACATACTCACAAACCTATAGATCTAGTAATATTATTTCTGGGTAGTAATGACCTTAAATATAGATTTAATGTAAACTCTAACGAAATAGCTCAAAGTATAGAAATGCTAACAAATATTATCGAAAAGAGTGAGACTGGGCCTAATATGGGCTCACCTGAAATACTTGTCATAATTCCACCGCCGATACTTACACCAAATGAAATCAAAAAGCCTGACTATCTGGCTCCGGAATTTGAAAAAGCAGTAAGAAAAAGCGAACATTTTCCTCAAGCATTTACAGCAGTGCTCAAGGACCAATGCCACTTAATAGATGCATCCAAATTAATTGAAACCAGTGAAATTGATGGTATGCATTTGGATCCGGAAAGCCACGCCATATTGGGAAAGGAAGTAGCTAAATACATAAGAGATCATATCTACAATAGTTAATTATCTCCACTATAGACTTTAGAATATCTAAAGCGTATAGGTAAGGTCTGACACCCCCCATGGCAGGTT
>DUNI01000078.1 GCA_012839445.1 Bacillota bacterium | reverse complement strand
ATCGAAAAAGATGTTATCAAAGATCTGGTTACTGGCGGTTATGTAGTAGTGGCGGCCGGAGGGGGAGGTGTACCGGTAGTACAGCAGGGATCTATTGTTACCGGAATTGAAGCGGTAATAGATAAGGACCGCGCGTCTGCCCTTTTGGCCGGTGAAATCGGTGCTGCTCGCCTGGTTATTCTTACTGGGGTGGATCATGTGAAGATCAATTATGGACAGCCGAACGAACAAGATCTTAAAGAATCAACGGTAAAAGAGGCCAAACAATATTTGGCAGCGGGGCAGTTTCCGCCTGGCAGCATGGGACCTAAAATAGAAGCAGCCATTAGTTTTCTAGAGCGAGGCGGTCAAGAAGTAATAATTACGTCCATAGAAAAAGTTAAGCCTGCCCTTTCAGGTAAAACAGGTACCAGGATTATTTCTCAATGAATTGAAACGAGGTTGATCCTTAGTCTGAGGTTGTGGCTGTTGATGTAATGTCGGCAGGCGTTTTTGTGATATATTACAATCAGCACCTATGGTAGCAACAGGAAAGGAGATTAACTATGGGTTGCACTCCGGAAGCAAATAAACCGCAGGCAAAGGAAGGGGTCATGGCGGTAGTAACCTCTTTGGCCTTAGGGGCTCTCTTTATGTATTCGGATCGAACTGTTTTGTACCCCATGCTGAAAGTGATTGCGGACGAATTTAGCTTGAGCGGTACCGCCACCGGCTTTATTACCAGTACATATTTTTTTCTTTATGTAGCTATGCAGGTGCCAGCTGGGTTATTGGGAGACAGGTTAGGTCTAAAAAAGGTACTGACGGATTTTTACCTGTTAGGCGGGGCTGCGCTGTTACTGTTGGGGTTTACTGCTAACAACTATGCCCTTCTGGTTGTGTTGGTGGGATTACACGGGATTGGTATGGGCGCCTATTATCCTACATCGTACGGTATTAACATCGGAACGGTAGCCAAAGAACGCCGCGGGTTGGCGTCAGCCATAATAAATTCCGGCATGTCTGTCGGTACTGCATTAGGATTGGTATTGGCCGGTCCCATGTACGGGCGCACCGGTAATTGGCGGTTACCGTTTCTTGTACTGGCTATTCCGACGTTGTTTGTCCCCTTGGTGTTTCGCCGCTGTCTTCCGGACCCTAAACCTGCCAATAAGGGCGACACCGGGGGTCAAACACAGTCATTAGACTTTAGAAAGATTTTAGCCGATAAGGATTTATGGGCCTTAAATTTAGCCGCTTTTTGTTCCGGCTACGGTTTTTGGGTGGCACTTACCTGGGGACCTAGCTTTTTTGCCGCCGAACGGTCCCTTAGCCTTACCACCGCCGGCGTGTTTACGGCGTTACCGGCACTGTCTGCAATTCCGGCGGCACTGTTCGTGGGACGCCTGTCCGATAAACTGGGACGACGCCGGTTGGCACTTATCCTGTATCCTCTTCAGGCAGCCACCATTTTTGCTTTGGCCTACGTTAAGTCGGTACCGGTGTTAATAGCAGCGCTGATACTCTATGGCCTGGTAGGGCGAACTGTTTCCGACACGGTAATAATTTCTTGGTTCGGTGATCATGTGTCGGAAAAAAGTCCAGGCTCTTTAGGGGCGGCTGTAGGGGTATTTAACTTGGTGGGGATGTCATCAGCTGTACTTGCGCCTTTGGTGAGTGGGTTGGTTAAAGATATAACAGGTAGCCTCAGCGGCGCATTTTATCTGGGGGCGCTAATTGTATTAGCCGGCATGGTATGTACAGCTGTAGCTACAGAATCGTAATTGACCTGGTTTTGTTCATTATAAAACCGATCTCTTGCCATTACTAACCTAGACTTGTACAATTAACTACAAGAAATTATTAACATGAAGTGTTCTTTTCTATAGTTGAGCTAGGCGTGATTTGTAATCTAGGCCAAAAGATAAACACCCATACTGACAGAATATATAAATAAGCCATCTTTGATAAGATATAAACAAAAGGAAGGAAAGGGGGAGTTATTGGGGAATTTAAGAATGCTGTAGCTTTTACATTGTATCAAGTTTGGTATTTTCGACGGGGGTTCATAATTTATACGAAAGTGTTGGGTTCCGGTTGCTAGCTACATCATGACAAGGGGGCTAAAATGTTGGAAAGAAGTAGAATGTGGAAACAGGCTTTGGTAGTGATGCTTGTTGTTGCGGTACTGGCCTTGACAGGCTGTGGTGGCGGCGAGCCGGCAGAACAAGACGCAAAAGGAGACGCAGGCAAGCCGATCGAAATTATCGTAAGTCACAACCATCCGGAGAATTCGCCTGAGCATGAGGGCATGGCTGCGTTTAAAGAGCTAGTGGAAGAAAAGACTGATGGAAAGGTTCAGGTAAAAATTTACACAAACCTACAGTTGGGGAGCATGCGTGAGCAAGCAGAAGCTACGCAAACAGGTACTATTCAAATAACCCAGCAGCCGACGGCAGTGCTCAGTACTTTTGTTACTGCTTACGAACTGGTTGATTTCCCCTTCTTATGGCCAGATGCAGAAACAGCTTATAAAGTGCTGGACGGAGAAGTCGGGGAGCTTATTGGTGCTGAGGCCGAAAAAGAAGGCTTTGTGAACTTAGGCTGGATGGCGGCAGGTTTTAAGCAGTTCACTGCTAACAAGCCTATTCGTTCGGCTGCAGACATGAGAGGTATGCAAATGCGAGTAATGCCGGCCCCGCTTCTTAACGCTCAAATGGAGGCCTTAGGTTCTAAGCCTACTCCCATTGAATTCGGTGAGCTGTACAATTCACTGCAACAAGGTGTGGTGGACGGTCAGGAAAACCCAATTAAGACCATATACTTGAATCGGCTCTTTGAAGTTCAAGATTATCTCATCCACAGTAACCACGGTTTCCTAGGCTATGGTATTGTGGCCAACAAGGGTTGGTTTGAAGGTTTGCCCGCAGACATTCAGACAGTAATCCGTGAATCTATGCAAGAAGCTTGCGAGGTTGAACGAGAAGCATTGAGCAAGGCCGAGCAGGATATGCTTGATGAAATTGAAGCTTTTGGCACAGAAATAATTGAACTTACGCCAGAGGCTATTGAAGAGTTCCGCCAGCTGGTTCTACCGGTTCATGACCAATTTGCCGACCGCGTGGGTAGATCGTTGTTAGATACTACCTATGCTCAAATTGAAGAGGCAACGAAGTAACAACTGTAATAGGGGCCGGATGGCTGTAATCCTAAACAGCCATCCGGCCTGGATCAACAGGTAGGGAACATGGGGAAAAGGGGGGCGGCGGTTACCAGTGAAACAATGCTTTCGAATACTTCATAAGCTCGAGGACGGCTTTTGTTCCTTAGGACTACTGTTAGTAACAGCAGTACTGTT
>DUNI01000077.1 GCA_012839445.1 Bacillota bacterium | reverse complement strand
TTAACCCCTTCTTTTCGCAGCTCGTCTACTACCACTCGAGTAGTACCGGCAGTAGATGATAGCACCACGATGGCTATATCAGCGTCATCAAGCTTGTATGGTTCCAGCAAACTGTACCGGCGGCCGCTCACAGCCCGGTATTCTTCTGCCACCTGCAGAATAAACGGCTTGGCCCCGGCCACTGTGTCGGCTTGAGCTCGTTTGATTTCCATGTAGTAATCACTTAGCGCCAGGGGCCCTACAGTTACTGGGTTTTGCAAATCCAAGAGGGCCGGGCGATGGCGGGCGAAGTCACCCACAAACTTCTTGACATCTTCATCGGACAAAATCTCCAAATTTTCCAGGGCATGGCTTATGATAAAACCGTCCATACACACCATGACCGGAAGCTGAACCTTAGGATGTTCAGCAATGCGAATAGCCTGTATCAGATTGTCGTAGGCCTCCTGGGTATTTTCAGAGTAAAGCTGGATCCAGCCTGAATCGCGGGCTCCCATGGCATCGCTATGGTCGCCGTGAATGTTAATGGGAGCGCTAAGGGCCCTGTTTACCACCGGCATAACAATAGGCAGTTGATAAGAAGCGGCAATATAAAGCACTTCCCACATATAGGCCAAACCTTGTGAGGAAGTGGCGGTCATGGCACGCACACCGCTGGAAGCGGCACCCACCACCGCACTTAAAGCCGAGTGCTCACTCTCCACAGTAATAAACTCTGTCTTTACCATCCCGTTGGCAACATAGCTGGAAAATAGCTGTACAATCTCCGTCTGCGGGGTAATGGGATAGGCTGCCACCACATCTGGATTAATCTGCTTCATAGCCAGGGCCATGGCTTCGTTTCCGGTTAAGGCAATACGTTCCTGCAAAACTGTCCCTCCTTAGGTATGAACTGCTTAAAACATACCCATCCATGTTCTATGTCACTTTAAGCACAGCCAAGAGTCTTATATTAGATCCTTCGCTTCGCTCAGGATGACAATACTCATTCGCTATCTGTCTCCGCCACCATCTCCAACGCCTTGGGCTTGGATGGGCACTCGTTGGCGCAAATGCCGCAGCCTTTGCAATGTTTATAATCGATCCCGGCCACCTTGCCCCCTTCGTTCAAAATGGACGAATCAGGGCAATACACCCAGCAACGCAGACACTGGATACAGTTTTTGGCGATCCATACCGGTTTAATGGTGCGCCAATCGCCGGTTTCATATTCGGTGGCATTACCTCTCTTTTCCAGCCAGCCGGCTGTAGGAACGTCCTTCCAAGATAGCAGCTTGCTCACTGGCCCCGAACCTCCTTATAAGCCTGTTGCACTGCCTTTAGATTACCCTCTACTATCTGCGGGCGATCGGCAAATTTACGGCCCAGCTTCTTTTCGGTATCGGCTAGCAGTTGTTCCAAGGACATGATATCCGTCACCCGGATCAAGGCTCCAAGTAGTGGCGTGTTGGGTATGGGCCGACCGATGGTCTCCTTAGCAATGCGGCTGGCGTTCACAGTGTATACGCGCTGTTTGTTCACTGAGAGAGCACGTCTTAGCTCTTGCGGGCTCTGGTCGGTGTTTATGAGAACGATGCCGTCATTCGGTACACCGTCGGTTACATCCCCCCGACGCAACAAAGTGGGATCGAGTACCACCACAATGTTCGGTTCGGTTATGTGACAGTGAAGCTCAATCGGTGTATTGCTAATGCGGGTAAAGGCCAGCACCGGAGCTCCCATGCGTTCGGGCCCATATTCAGGAAACCCTTGAATGTATTTCCCCACAGCCGCTGCTGCCTCAGCCAACAACTGGGCCGCTGTCTTAGCTCCCTGCCCACCCCGGCCATGCCAACGAATCTCCAATATTGGTGACATATCTGTTCCTCCCTTCGGATTGGAATTGGTTCGCTGCTAGTATTTACCCTGGGCTCAAGCTTTATCACAATTTGCCTTGTCAACTGGAGCTAAGAAAAATGTATACAAGTTTTTCAGTTTACGGGAGGAGATCATCTTCTTCGTGTAGAAACTAACCAAGTGGTATACAAATGTTGTATACAATATAGTTTCCTGACTTCATTTTGTTAAATCTAGGCCGGTTTTCTTTAGCTTTGCCAAGGAATTATCGGCCACAAAAGGGGTTGATCATTTGTTCAAGCAAACTGTAGATGGCAATACGGCAGCGGCACATGTGGCCTATGCCTTTAGTGACGTAGCTGCCATCTACCCCATTACACCGTCTTCGCCCATGGCTGGGATCTGTGATTCGTGGGCCGCGCATGGGCGCAAGAACATTTGGGGCCAAAAGCTCCAGATTTCAGAACTGCAGTCGGAAGCAGGTGCCGCCGGGGCTGTACACGGATCACTAGCCGCCGGTGCGTTCACCACCACCTTTACCGCTTCGCAAGGGCTGCTGCTCATGGTTCCTAATATGTACAAGATCGCCGGCGAGCATCTACCGGCCGTGTTCCATGTCACTGCCCGAGCAGTGGCGGCTCATGCTCTCTCGATTTTTGGCGATCACTCAGACGTTATGGCCACCCGTCAGACCGGATTCGCTCTGTTGGCGTCGGGCTCAGTGCAAGAAGCGCACGACATGGCATTGATATCTCATCTGGCTACTGTTGAAGCCGAAGTACCTTTTGTCCACTTCTTTGACGGCTTCCGCACATCTCACGAAATCCAAAAGATTGAACTGCTGGATTACGATGAGATGGCCCCGCTAATTGACACGGACGCTGTGAAGAAATTCCGTCGGCGCGGCCTGACTCCGGAACGGCCGATCCAGCGCGGTACAGCTCAAAACCCTGATATTTTCTTCCAAGCGCGCGAAGCTGGAAACAAGTATTATCTGGCAGCACCTGATATTGTGCAACAAATTATGGATAGAGTGGCCCCTGTCTTAGGACGCCGCTACCATCTGTTTGATTACGTCGGTGCTCCCGATGCCACTGATGTCATCGTTACCATGGGCTCCAGCACCGAAGCAGTGGAAGAGACTGTCAGCTACTTGACTAAACAAGGGCGTAAAGTAGGCGTGCTTAAAGTACGTCTGTATCGTCCGTTCTCTGCTAAACACTTCCTACAGGCATTGCCGGCTACCTGTCAGCGCATTGCTGTTTTGGATCGGACAAAAGAACCAGGTGCCGTGGGTGAGCCACTGTACCAGGATGTATGTACTGTCCTGAAGGAAAACGGCAAGAAGATCACTGTCATCGGCGGCCGCTATGGTTTAGGGTCCAAAGAATTCACCCCGTCCATGGTAAACGCTGTGTTCGACAACTTGGCAGCGGCAGGTCCTGTCAACCATTTCAGCGTCGGCATTACCGATGACGTAACCTTCGCTTCTCTTCCGGTCACCAAAGAAATTAGCACCGAACCGGAAGGTACCGTGCGCTGCAAATTCTTCGGACTGGGCTCAGACGGCACAGTGGGTGCCAACAAAAACTCCATTAAAATCATCGGTGACTACACCGATATGTATGCCCAAGG
>DUNI01000076.1 GCA_012839445.1 Bacillota bacterium | reverse complement strand
GCTGTTTTAAGTAGATAGCTTACACCAATTCCTTGCTCGATCCAGTAAAGCAACGCACAGGAGAGAGTTGATGCAGCAATTATAAACACCGCTGTACCTTACCTTCCTTCTAAACAGATACAATCGACTTTCATTGTAGCACATAGTTGCACAACTGATGCGCTATTTTGCCGTTGACCGAAATAAAGCTATGGTGGCTTTATTTTGCTTGGAGGTTTATGGTTTCTTCGTTACCATTCCACTGTAGGGTCAGTGTATAAACGTCGTTTTTATCAGGTACATGGTTAATACTGCCGATATCTCCTATAGTACCATCACTGCTAAGAGTAAGACCGCTACCTTTACTTCCTCCATGGGGCCGTGTCATACTAAAGTCCACAGTCTCAACTTGTTTAGGGTCAAGCTTATAGCGCACCAATACTTCTCTGGTTCCATTTAGATCGTTATAGAGCACGCCTTTTTCGTTTTTAAAGAAATAGTGGTGATAACGCACAACAACTTGTGCTTCCCAAGAATCGCTTTCACCTGCATAAACTATTTCCTGTCCATTGTTGAGGGCAAACACTGTGGCGCGAACTGTCTCAATCCCTGGCATAGGAATACTACCTAATTCTCTCTCGCCTACTTCAGGAATGTAATAAGCAATAACAGCATTTTTGGCACTAAAAGGCGAGAACAGAGCTTTGTACGTCTCATGGAAATGTGCTGTAATAGTCCTTGGATCATATTCTTTTTCCGCCTCACGCCGTTGTTCAATGGTGGTAAAAAGATAGATCAGTAATCTAGAATCGCTATCTTCTATTTGATAAACAGCTGGCTTAAAGTTGCTAAGTTCCGGGGCCGACTCATCTCTGACAGGACTTAGCTTCAGCCCGTTTTCTTCCAGCGCACGGACAATCTCTGCCAGAGACAATGGCTTAGCCAAGTCGTTCTCTTCGGTTGCCGGTGATGTACAACCGGTCAGCACAAGACTTAAGGATAACAATATTGATAGTATACATACCACCCTGTTCATAGAAACACCTCCATGATATCGTAAACATAAACTCCACATTTGACACCTGTTGAGACTTAGTTACAGGTGGAACTTGCTTATGAGGACTCGTTGGTGGCGCTTGCCGCCTCGATAAGGCTCGCGGTCAGAATAGCCAGCCGGCGATCTTGGCTGGCTCTTTAAACTGATAATACTTCTCGTACGCGCTTTGAATGTTTGTTGGGTAATATCTTCAGCCACTGTTGGATCAGAAGTTATGTAAAGTAAAGCAATTCCGAATTATCCCAAGAGCAAACCCTAGTGTTAAGTTACCTATGGCCAGGGAAATATCCTGCTTGCTCAGCCTAAAGTCCAGCAAATAAAAAATGCTTCCAGCACCAGGCAGACATGATGGTCCAGAAAGTGGCGGTGGCAGTGGGGAAATAAAAAAATCCGCGCCATCTGCGCGGTAATTATGTTTGGTATTATAGTTGTCTGGTGGGCCATCGGCGACTCGAACGCCGGACACCCTGATTAAAAGTCAGGTGCTCTGCCACCTGAGCTAATGGCCCACACGGGACGTTAATATAGTACAATAAAACTTGTCGCCTGTCAACCGAAGATTGATGGCAATGTTTTTTCCATCGTTATTAGCGAAATAGTGTGATTGATCAGGCTGGTAATTATGCTTTTTAATGAATGTTCTCCCGAGCCTTAATGGCGTTAGCGCAAACTACACCGCAAGCAGAAGCTTGTACTAAGCCACGGGATACGCCAGCGCCGTCACCGGCGGCAAACAAGTTTTTAATCCCGGTCTCTAGCTCTGGAGTAAGTTCAAGACGAGAAGAGTAAAACTTGACTTCGACACCATAAAGAAGGGTGTGGCGAGAAAATACTCCCGGGGCCACTACGTCTAAGGCTTTTAGCATTTCCACTATGCTCACCATGTGGCGATAAGGAAGAACCAAGCTTAGGTCCCCCGGTGTGGCCGCTTTCAGTGTAGGCTCTACCATGCCACGCTGTAAGCGCTCCAGGGTACTGCGCCGTCCGGAAAGAAAGTCTCCGAGCCGCTGTACTAATACTCCGCCACCGAGTAAATTAGCTAAGCTGGCAATATATTTCCCGTAGGAAATGGGCTCCTTAAACGGTTCGGTAAAGGTTTTACTTACTAGGATCGCAAAGTTGGTATTCTCACTGCTTTTTTCGGCATAAGAGTGCCCATTTACAGTTAAGAGGCCGCTGTTATTTTCCAATACTACTTCTCCATAGGGATTCATGCAAAAAGTACGAACTCGGTCGTCGAATGCCTTGGAGAAAAAAACGAATTTGGACTCATAAATAACATCGGTTAGATGCTCCATAACCACGCCTGGCACTTCTACGCGAACGCCTATGTCTACCGGGTTGACTTCTACTTCTAGTCCCAGTCGCGTCGCCTCTTTGGCAAACCAGTCGGATCCGTCACGACCGGGAGCTACAATTACATAACGGGCATGGATAATTTCTCCTTGCTCGGTTTCTACACCCACAGCCTGCCCATTTTGTACTAGAATTGTCCGCACCGGTGTTCTGGGTCGTACATGCACTCGCTTAGCTATTTGAGTTCGCATATCGCTTAAAATAGCAAAGCACTTTTCGGTACCCAGGTGTCGGATACGAGCCGGCACCAGGCTAAGGTCGGCTCTGGCTGCTTGGCGTTGTATTTCTTTTATTTTGGCTTTATCGGTGCCAAAAACATGTTCCGGTGCACCAAAGCTAAGATAGACGCTGTCTACATATTTTATTAATTGGGCTACAGTACTTCGATCCATGTATTCATCCAACCAACCGCCGAAATCGGTGGTTAGGGTGAGTTTGCCATCGCTGAAGGCACCGGCCCCACCCCAACCGGAGACTATTGAGCACGGGTTACAACGGACACAAGCTCCGTTTTCTTTCATTAGGCAACGCCGGGCAGAAATATCCGGTCCTTTTTCCAGCATTAGTACCTTGAAGTCGTTCTTTTCACTCAGTTCTAGCGCGGCAAAGATGCCGGCCGGCCCTGCGCCTACAATGATCACGTCATACTGGGGCTGCATTTGATCACCTCTGTTGGCCCTTTCTTAAGGATACCGAGGCTAACATTCATATCAATAGTCTTCACAGCGCGCCTGATGAGCCAGGCGCTCCCGGTAGTTTTCCCCATTAACGTGTACAAAATCTCCGCACATCTCCAGTAATCGATCCACTGCTTTTTTACCTAGCCGGTCTTTGATCCAGCCCACCATTTTGTTGCTGGTGACCAGGATCGGCTTCTCGGCTTCATAGCGCATATTGATCAGCTCGTAAATTTTCCCTTTTTCCCAATCAGAGTATTGATCCAGAGCCGAAATATCGTCTAATACTAATAAATCCACGTCTTTAAGCGGTTGTATTACTTGCGATTCTGTCTTTCTTTCGCTCTGGTAAGTAGCACGAATATCACTCAAAAGCTCTATGGTTACGACAAAAGATGCTCTGTACCCTTGACGTACCACTTCCCGCACTATGGCTGCTGCCAGATGTGTTTTGCCCCGGCCGGTGTCTCCTACCAGGAACAAACTTCTACCGCTCTTACGATGAGCAGCAAAATTCTTGGCATAGGTTTTAGCTGCATCCCATGCCGGGCGATTAAGTTCGGTCACGTTAAAGTTCTCAAAGGTACGACTCCGAAATTTCTTTCTAAGGCCCGTTGCTTTTAATTTGTTTTCCAGTGATTTTTTCATGGCCTCCTGACGCCGCTTTTCCACGCAGGGACAAGGCGAGACCACAACAGCCCCGTCTTGCTCTTGGTAAATTTTGTCCAGATCCAGGCAACGACGACAATAGTAGCGGCCAGGAGGATAAAACCGCCAATAGCTATCGCTTCCGGCTTCAAAGCGAACATGATGACCGGGACGCGTATCCGGGGTCTCACCGCGCTGTAGCATTAACCGCTCCCGCTTGATTCTCTCCACCCGGGCTGCTAGCTCTTCTTCTTCAATCTCCCAGGGTGGAACGCCGGTAGAAGCGGTAGTATTCGTCAGAGCGGATGTCAAAAGGTTCGTCAGTTTCTCCATGATAACCAAGCTCCTCCAACAGCTCCTTCCCCACGGGGGGATCGGCAGCCGCCAGGCGTTTTAAAGCCCAGCGGGGCACACCATATTCCTGCCAATTGAAAAACAATCGTTCTATATAGTTAACAGAGCGGGCATCTTGTATTAGAGCATAATGAACTGCCAACATAAGAATCTTTAGCTCTCGGTCATTTTTAGCCTCCGCAGGAAGGCTATAGAGCCGTTCGTACCACAAAGGACTGACACGGCCCAGCTTTTCTTTTACAAACCGAGAGATAAGCTCCGTTGCCCGCTTATCTAGATCCTTCATGAACATCGCCTCTTTGGGTAGTAACCGGTTCGATAAGGCTAGTTGTAGTCATTCTGTTAGATATTTCTCTCACACGCCTTTGAACTCCTTTTTATGGTACCGGATCAAGGGCTAAATCATGGAACAAGGTATAGTCGTGCAAAAAGGCTAACTGTACTATTCCAGTTGGGCCGTTCCGCTGTTTGGCCACAATCACTTCTGCAATTCCTCTTTTCTCGGAATCAGGATTGTAGTATTCATCACGATAGATAAAGGCTACCAAGTCAGCATCTTGCTCAATAGCGCCGGACTCCCTTAGGTCCGAGAGCACAGGGCGCTTATCCTGGCGCTGCTCCACAGCACGAGAAAGCTGCGACAACGCCACTACCGGGCACTTCACTTCGCGGGCTAACGCTTTCAGTGACCGGGATATTTCTGAGATCTCCTGCTGACGGCTGTCGCCCCGTCCATG
>DUNI01000075.1 GCA_012839445.1 Bacillota bacterium | reverse complement strand
AACGGTCATAGTTGCATGGCCGCTGTATACCAATGCGCAAAGCATCAGGGTCACCCATACATCTTCTAATTGAAACTCTTTATCAATGGTGACTTCACTTAAATCTTCTAAGATATCTTCCCGGTTCAATACATGTTTTTCCGGTAAGTCTTCCAAGAGTTTTATATAATGGCGAGCATAAACCGAGTTTTCCGGTGCTATGATGTCACCGTCCAGAAGTTCTAATGAATCAAGGACCTTGGCACCCAAGTCACTTTTCCTACCGGCCAGATAATTTAATCCGGCTTTGAAAAGCTCTTTTATGTTTTCTCGGGTTACCTCCGTCACAAATTTCGGATATAGGGGATATTTATCATTAAAGCAGGTAGAAAGGCAGCGGGAAGCAGTCATATCTACATATTCTTTGACGGTATGTTCGGCGGCAGCTTTGCCTTGTAGCCAGTAAAGCACGGTCTTTTGTTCACCGGCTGCTTTAACTGTAAAGCATTCTTTTGTATGTTCCCTTATCCATTGAACAATGCTTTTTAGATAGATTTCAGCTTTCTTAAAGTAAATCTGTTTGCTCTCTGCTGATGATATCTGGGCAAGTTCCATGGTAGCTGCATACAGTTTTATATATTCGTCCACCTGTTGATCTCGATTTGTAAATTGAAAAATCACTTCATCCTTCTCAAGCTCGCCTCTATAGACATCGTTGCCATATGGGCGTAAAAAGTATATGTAAAAATCCCGTGGAGGTTGAGCTGTAGTGCGTTCATTGGGAGCACCGAAGAACAAATAGCCGTATCGCTCGACCTTCTTTTCCTCCCAGATAATCTCATACTGCCATATCCTTCGACCGGTTTTATGTTCCGGCCTTTCCCAGTTTAATACTTTCAAAAGTGCATTATAATAATATTTGTTAAGCATTTCATCATCCATGAAATCAGCTTTGGCTTGAATTTTGGCATCGTAATCTATATCCTTTTTTAAATCCAGGTAATACTGTTCATTGTCCCGGTTGTAGGAAATGAATTGCCCACTGACAGTTTTTATTAACTCCCGGAGTGTCGTTTCTACCGTGGTTTTTAAAAAACTTTCCTCAACTTCGGGTATTTGGGTGTATATGCACAGATCGTCTTTCATGTTATCTGCAGTGATACCAACAGGTGCATTGATATCTCCGGTGGTGAGCCGATGTACACTGAGAGCATGAATTATCCGCATTGCTATTGGCTGGTATTGAGGCCTTGTATAGGACTTTGATATGAGATCTTCCAATACACCGCTTTTTTCCACCACCTCTCTAAGGTTCGGGTCTGAACGCATAGAAGTGTTTTCCTTTATATATTCCCAGTAAGAGTCATAGGAAATAATTCCAGTCTCATCCACGGGCACATCTTTATCCAGGATTTTTTTGATGGTATGGGTAATAGTTTTTAACACTTCCCGTTTTTCCGCTATGTAGACCTTCTCAAATATCTCTATGTACGCCGGGTGGATGGGATATAGATTTACATATTCCTCTAACCGGTCGGCCATATTGGAATATAAATGAGAAAACTTGGTAAGATGCTCACGTATCCATGCTTTTTGCTGATCATTTTTTTTCAGTATCCTCTCCGATACCACATAAGATATGTCCTGCTTACGAATTACTATCTGTTCATACCGATCCCTTACCCGCCTAAGAGAATCAGCCACAAAGGCAAACTGCCCACTGTCAAAAAGTGATTCCTGAACACCCGCCATGAAACGCAGCCGACAGGCCTTAGATATTTCCCCGATTTCACGCAGGAAATTTAATGCCAGTACTACCTTTTGTTCTGTAAGACCTCGAAGATAATCAAGAAACTCATCAGCTACAATGAGATACCCTTTGTCGGGATATATTTCTTGAAATAGGGCCATCATCTCAAGTAAGTAGTCTTTGGTGTTCGGTGCTTCCTCCATGGAAGGGAAGCGATAGTCGATACCCCTTTTTGCCAAATCTTTCTCTAAGTGGCCTACCACTAAGTCTCGAAAGTCCATTTTTGAAGTGCCTATCTCAAACCTCAAGACTTCAAATTTTCCAGCGATACTTTGAGCCGATTCCTTGAATATGTCGTTCTTCACCAGATCAAGCATCTCTTTATCTTCAGCCACGGCAGATATTACCGACATCAGATGAGATTTGCCTGTTCCATAATTACCGACAATGAATATTCCCTTGTTGTCAAAGGGATTTTCAAACTGCAGCTGAGGGATGACCAAGTCTTTTAAATTTTTAGCCATGCTATCTGACATTACATAAGTTTTGACCAGTCTTAGGGCCTCTTGAGGCTGATCTGCCTCTACTAATTTTATAACGGATTCTACCGGATCAAAACTAACGAGATCCCCGTATTTCAATAGAAAAAACTCCTCTCTGATCAATCTATTTAAAAAGGCGTTTGCCGTCATGTTCTGCTTAGTACAGTTGAAAACTCAGTAAGATACCTCTCTCTTGAATTAGACCTGTCATTCTAATAACAGGCAACCTGTAACCACTCCTACAGCTTTATCCGGTCTATATCAATTACCGTAAAATCAACCTCTATTGGGTATTTTACATACTCATGGTGGCCGGCCTTTGCATAAATCAGAGCATCGTCTTTGATTACACCGGGCCAAGCGGCAATGAGCCTTCGGTATCGGGAAAGATTTTTGAGAAGCGCAAGGGGATTTATCTTCAACGGTTTTTCAAACAGTATTTCGATATGGTCAAAAATAATCGTTTCAGTGCAAATATCCTTAACTATTTCATCTATATATTGGTTTATATACAGGCAGCGATCATGAGTAGGAACCGTCATCAAGTGTTCTGCCAGAGCTAGATTGAGGTTGATGTAGAAGTAGCCACCACCTTCCACCAGCTGCTTCAAAGTGAAACTCTGTTTATGTGAATTGACACTGGCGATTAAAAGGAGCTGGTAGTATTTATGAGGAAAAAGCATCAGTGCCTTTGCAATGTCTCCGGTTCTCATAAAATCGCCCCCAAATTTCGATAAATATTGCCGTGGTTCTCGGCGTTCAACTAAATTTCTATGTTTTTAGATAACACTATAATAATATTTCGTTATCAGGGCCGAAAATCCTTCTAATCAAAGTGCAAATGCATACTAAAGTTATTCGGAGCGTCCAGGCCGTTCCTGCCAGAAGCTTGCAGCTATGCTATGGTACGGTATAATATATGCAGATGATACAAAGCAGTTATAATATGGATAATGGAGGGAAAAAAATTGATTAAAACAAACAGAGAGAGGCTGGTAATGCAGTCGGTACAAGGCAGAATCCACAGTCCCACAGTAATTAGCCCTTATAAAATTAACAGGGATGGTAAAGCCGAGATCCTTCCGGCCACGGGAGGGATAACCTATAATGTGAAAATCGGCGATTCATGTATGAATTGGGTAGGCGATCACATAGAGCCCGGTGTTAGTATAAAAAATGAAAATTCAGCAGAAAACAATGCACTTATGATGCTGTCATGTATAGGAAATGAAGCCAGGGTTGTGAGCGGTGATGCCAAAGGTGCCAAGGGTATTGTCACTGGAATGCACGGTGGGATTGACCATGTTTTGATATATTTTAAAGCACAAGATATGGATAAGATGGCGGTCAATGATATGGTCTTAGTAAAGGCCTTTGGCCAGGGTCTACAAATTGAAGGTTTTGAGGATATAACTTGCATGAATATAGATCCGGATTTGTTTAATAAAATTGGGATGAGGAAAAATAAGAAGGGGCTTTTGGAAGTGCCTGTTGTCACTGAGGTGCCGGCATACCTGATGGGATCCGGGATCGGAAGCTCTACTGCCTTTATGGGTGATTACGATATAATGACAGGCGATGAAGATGCAAACCGCAAATTCGGTATTGAAAAGTTGAAATTTGGTGATTTGGTCCTTTTGAAAGATTGTGACAACACAAACGGAAGGCAGTATTTAAAAGGTGCAGTGTCTATAGGAGTTGTTGTCCACAGTGACTGTATAAAATCCGGTCACGGCCCAGGAATAACCGTGATTATGAGCTCAAAGACAACTGAAATACAAGGTGTTATGTATGAAAAGGCAAATATTGGATACTATTTGGATATATTATAGTTTAAATGAATAATTGGTCGAGTAGACAGGCGCCTCGCGGCGCCTTGCCCCTCACAGAACCGGACGTGCGGAATTACCGCATCCGGCTCTTCATGTAGACTTTCGCTTCTTTGTGGTTATTCATAGATGTTGATGTATATTTTGGGTTTGGCAAGAGGAAATACGTTAAGCATAAGCACAAATAGGCCCCAGGTCAGGCCACTCTTTTGACTTCTTCTTTTTAGAGTCTTGAATAGTTGCCTTCTTACTAAATAACAGAAGGTTTCTATGCTTTTAAAGTTATCTGTGATTCCATAATATCTATAGTGTCCTTGTAATTTTATATTTAGCTTCTTTATCAATTCTTTTATAGGTGTATGCATATTATTCCATAACCATTGCTTTATTGCAGCTACTTTGGCTCTAAACCTAACCGCGTTAGTTTTCCTCTTTACACGAAATTTCCCTTTTCTGCTCAGGCCGCAATAATGGGTAAATCCTAAGAATGTAAATGTTTCCGGTTTCCCAAGTCCTTTTCTTTTCCTGTTTTCCTGAGCGAACCTACCAAATTCTATTGTTTTTGTTTTGTCTTTTGATATTTCTAGTCCAAATTTATTTAATCTGTTTTGAAGTGCTTGGTAGAATTTGTTGGCTTCTTGTTGATATTGAAAACAGCAGACAAAGTCATCGGCGTACCTGACCATGTAACATTCTCCTTTAAGGTTTTTCTTGACTATGTGTTCAAACCATAGGTCAATGACATAGTGCAGATAGACGTTTGCAAGGATGGGTGATATTAGACCCCCTTGCGGTGTACCGGTTTCATTTTCTAGATATTTACCTTCTTCCATTATTCCAGATTTCAGGAATCTTGTTATTAATCTAAGGAAGTTCTTGTCTTGTATTCTGTGTTCCAGAAATTTCATCATCCATTTGTGATTTACGTTGTCAAAGAATCCCTTGATGTCTACGTCTACTATATAGTTGGTTTTGCGACGTTCTATTATGACATTAAGTGCTTTAATGGCGTCATGGCAACTTCTATTGGGTCGAAACCCATAGGAGAAGTCTAGAAATTCAGGTTCATATATTTGATTTAGTATGTCAGCTGCTATTCCCTGTACTAACCTATCTTCGTATGCTGGAATACCCAAAGGTCGCATTTTATCGCTGCCTATTTTAGGTATGTATACTCTTCTTACGGGTTGTGGTTTGTATGCTTGATTTCTTAATCTTTTTACTAGGTTTTGGGTGTTTTCGTTGAGATTTTCTCCATATTCTTTCTTGGTGATACTGTCTATTCCTGGTGCCTTGTTTGATGGCATTTGTTTGTGCTTTTCTTTTAGTGTATCTTCATTAATGTGATGAATTAGTGTCTGCAGCCTTTGATTGGGATATTTAGCCACAATTTCTGCTATCCTTTCTAGTTTCGTTGACATCCTTTACTTCACCTCCGGTGTGATGGATGTTTCCCTGTGAAAGGGTGTTTACATGTTATTGCCTTCCCTCCACCGGCATTACCCGGCTTCATGAGTAATATGCAATAATCCGACTCCCTGCATTGCTTTTGACTTCTCTTGCTTTATGAGCTTGTTTAGTCATACTTGTTTTACAAGGCTTTGCAGGGCCTCCCACGTTCACATAGCATATTGGTGTGTAGCATGCCGAGGCCTGCGACCCCGGGGAAGTCTGTTCTGTCTCGCCTTTTTACGACAGAGCCGATGTTGTTTTCTGCCCGTCCCAAAACATGAACCTTCCCATTTACGAATTTCGGGGCTAATAACCATTCATCTCTTCGATTTCGGGCCTACTACCTCCCTTGCCTACGCTTAAGCCTTAGGTTACCCGTCGGCTCCAAGGCTAGGTAATGGTGGTTGGCTGAACCTTGCCATGCAGGATTCGCACCTGCTATATGCTATGCGCCTCGTGGCGCACGGGACGGTTCTTTTTTATTCACTGCTCGGTTCACGGTATCAACCTTCAAAACCTTCAATATTTGGATTTTGAGGCTCTATTCTGGTCGCGCTTGCAGACTACTACCTTGCGGTACGCTTAACATCATAAGTTAGCTGGACCATACTTAACACTTGCTATTGGTAAGTTGTTAGATCTTTCTCAGTGAGATTCCCACCCATCCCTTGCATGGCGTGCCGTCCCTCATGATTTATATCTTATGATTCACAAAAGGTGCTTCTTTATTTATACAAAGAAGCACCTTTTTAGTCATTTGTGACTATGAATAATTTGGAACAGTCCCTAAAAATTCATGCTATTTTCTGCATGCCTCTTGTGTTTTCCGCCGCTTGCTTTACTTCTTCCAGGCTTTTCCCAAAACTTGCTTCCATGGCTGCTGCAATTGCTCCTTCAAAGAAGGGTGAGTCTGCCAGTTGGGTCATGGATTTAATGGGCTCTTCCAGGCTTTCAATAGCCATCTCTGCACTCATGACCGCACTCCCAAGATCCGGAATAATCAGCACCCCGGCACCGTCAAATACCTCTAAGACTTTCTGTTCAATTAAAAACACATCGGTACCCAATCTATTATCGGATGTGCCGGCGGCTACTTGAATTCTTATTTTATCTCCGATAACCTGCTCAATTATTTCTTTGGCTCCTTCTGCCATTTTTTTACTGTGTGAGACCAGTATTATACCGACCAATCCATCACCCCATTCTACCAATGAGAATATTCTTCAATTGTTTCTATCAAGTATTGCTTTGTAGGTTGATGATAGCATAATATAACATGAAGTTGCTCCCGGGTCCTGGTGGCCAAGGCTCCTTTCACCGAGGTAACTAGCTCTTCCTTTTTTGGCTATTATGCCTTTGGTATATTCAACTCCGTCTTTTGCCGCTTTTACCGCCGCATCCATAAGTTTAATATCCATCGGTGAGGATTTTAATACTTCTACTGCCGGTTCTAAAGCATCTATTATAGTCTTTTCACCTTTTACAGCTTTTCCCCGCATCTTAATACCTTCCAGGGCTGCATCCAATAATACTGCCAAATCATCAAAGCCAAGTTCCTTTTTAGCTCCTACGGCTTGCCCCGCTCGCATAAAGGCAGTACCGTACAGAGGGCCGGAAGCACCGCCTACTGTT
>DUNI01000074.1 GCA_012839445.1 Bacillota bacterium | reverse complement strand
CGAACCCACGGCTCTTACGAGTCACTGGTTTTCAAGACCAGCTCCTTAAACCGCTCGGACACCCTTCCCCGTGGCGTCCATAAATTACAAAACGCAAATGCGCTACACGTATAATATAGCACAGGCATCCTATGCTGTCAACCAAAACTGCAGCGCTGGGCAATGTCAAGATTTAGGCTTTCAAGCTAATTGCCCTGCCTCCTTATGGGGTATCGCAGTACTGTTTTTATTTTTGCCACATCAGTTTTGCGCGGGTCAGATAAGTAGATTTCATGATGCCACGCCACCTTATCAGTGAGAGCACTTCGTGTGAAACGGTATCCCGGCATTTAGGGGCGCTTTTTGCAGGCAAAAGTAAATGTATGTCGAATCTACAGCCAGGAGGTGATAACATGAAACGTAGAGTACGGGTTAAACCGAGCAAAGCATCTTCTTTAATGGGTATGATCGTAGGCAGTATCTTTGTGCTTATTGGCTTGACGGTAGTGATTCCTAACGTCGGCATGTTTGGTGTGTTCTGGACTCTAATAGCGGTAACCATTGCCGGCACGAATGCCTACAACTTTTTCTCGGCCGAAGGCGTCGCCTCCATGGAAGTGGACATAGACGGCAGCGAAGCCGGCCTTCCCTCTGACGACTTCGCTGCCCGACTGCGTAAGCTAACTCAGCTTAGGGACGACGGCCTTATCACTGAGGACGAGTTTCAGCAAAAACGCTGCGAAATACTAGAAGAAAAGTGGTGATTACTTTATTACCTCGGCCCCGCCCATGTACGGCCTAAGCGCCTCCGGCACCACCACCGAGCCGTCCGCCTGCTGGTAGTTTTCCAAAACAGCAGCCACCGTGCGGCCCACCGCTACGCCGGAGCCATTTAGAGTATGGGCGTATTCGGCCTTGGCCTTGGGCGCCGGACGATAGCGAATACCGGCCCGCCGGGCCTGGAAATCCAAGAAATTGCTGCAGGACGAAATCTCTTTATAGGTACCGTAGCTGGGAAGCCATACTTCTAAGTCATAAGTTTTGGCAGAGCTAAAGCCCAGGTCGCCAGTGGAGAGTACCACTTTCCGGTAGGACAAACCAAGTAATTGCAGCACTTCTTCGGCGTCATTAGTAAGTTTCTCCAATTCATCCCACGATGTCTCGGCCGAGCAAAACTTAACTAGCTCCACCTTGTTAAACTGGTGCTGGCGGATAAGCCCACGGGTATCGCGTCCAGCTGAACCGGCCTCGGCCCTAAAGCAGGCGCTGTAGGCCACATAATGGAGAGGCAATTTATCGCCGTCGATAATTTCTTCCCGGTGGATGTTGGTCACCGGTACTTCGGCTGTGGGAATCAGGTAGTAATCCAAGCCTTCCAGCTTAAACATATCTTCTTTGAACTTAGGCAGCTGTCCGGTACCGGTCATGCTGTCGCCGTTACAAATAAAAGGCGGGAAGATCTCCGTATAACCCTGCTTTAGATGCAGGTCAAGCATAAAATTCATGCAAGCCCGTTCCAGCCGGGCTCCCAACCCTTTATAAAATGTAAACCGGGCACCGGTTACTTTGCCCGCTCGTTCAAAATCCAGTATATCCAGGTCAGTGCCGATGTCCCAGTGAGCCTTGGGCTCAAAGTCAAACTTTCGTGGCTCACCCCAGGTACTAACCACAACATTGTCAGCGTCAGAAGTGCCCTCCGGTACACTGTCGTGGGGAACGTTGGGAATAAACATCAGCATATGGTTTAGTTCTTCTTCCACTTGCCGCACTTCGTCGTCTAGGCCTTTGATTTTCTCCGAAACTTTTCGCATAGCAGCAATGCGTTCATCCGCCGGTTGACCGGCTTTCTTTAGCCGGGCAATTTCCCCTGATTCTTTGTTGCGCATCGCCTTTAGCTGTTCCACTTCCGCCAGAAGCTGGCGCCGTTTTTCATCCAACTGTAAAAACTCGTCCAGATTAGCCTCAACATGGCGCTTACGCAAAGCTTCTCGCACCACATCCGGATTAGTACGGACAAACTTAGCGTCTAGCACTATTATCCCCCCAAAATATCATTGCAAGCAAGAGGCTAAGTAGGGTGGTATCGCGGGTACGCCCGTCCCTTAGAGGACGGGTTTTTGCTTGCAATGATATTTTGGGGGGATAATAGTGCTAGACTTCTCGCACCACATCCGGATTAGT
>DUNI01000073.1 GCA_012839445.1 Bacillota bacterium | reverse complement strand
AGCTGCTATTAGTATTTCTGGTCCGATTTCTCGGGTCAAAGACCATGCCAATCTTATCAAGGCAGTTAAAGTGGCAGCGCACGAAGCATCTGAAACACTAGGTTACAAGCAATCATAACTTGGGCTATTCTTGGCACTAACGACAGCAGGGACAAAATCAAATTAAGGGGGAAGTGTTGTGAAGGAAGTTCGATTGCATGGTCGTGGCGGTCAAGGGTTGGTGAAAGCAGCCCACATTATAGTAAAAGCTGCCGTTACAACCGGTAAGTACGCAAGCTTTATTCCATTTTTCGGAGTAGAACGCAAGGGATCTCCGGTCTATGGCTTCTTGAGATTAGATGACAAGCCCATTCGCTTAAAAACTCAAGTGTATCACCCTGACTGCTTGATAGTGCTAGACGACACCCTTTTAGATGAAGTAAACATATTCGAAGGACTAAAGGAAAAGGCAGTATTAGTAATTAATTCTACCAAGCCATTAACAAACTTTAGTCTTCCTGAAGAGGTAGATACAGTCGCCTTGGTTGACGCCACCAACATAGCCTTAAAGAACTTCCAGAGAAATATACCTAACACAACTATGTTAGGCGCCTTTTGCCAAGCAACAGGCTGGGTGCCACTTGATCAAGTAATGGCGCTGGTAGAAGAAGAATTCGGGCCTGAAAATGCTGCCGCTTGCGAAGAAGGATACCGAAGCACAAATCTCCTTAAAGTGAGGTGTCGTTAACATGGATACCAAGTGGGTTACCCCCATAGGAGACGAAGGGATATACGAAATAAATACCGGCAAATGGAGAACCTTTCGGCCAGTGATAGACTATACAAAATGTACTTCCTGTGCCATTTGTAGTTTCTTTTGCCCTGTCTCAGTTGTCCGTAGACATAAGGAAGATTCTACTAAGATTTGCTTTGACCTTGCATACTGTAAAGGCTGTGGTATTTGCGCTAAAGAATGCCCGCGTCAAGCCATAACTATGATTAGGGAGGAAGAAGCCTAATGTCTACCACAACTGCCCTCACTGGTAACGAGGCTGCTGCTATCGGAGCTGCTCTCAGTCGCCCTAATATTATTGCCGCTTACCCTATAACACCCCAATCCTCGGTAGTAGAAGATCTAGCAAAAATGCACGCTGATGGTAATATCCAAGCCGATATTATAGAAGTAGAATCCGAACACTCGGCGATGAGCGTCATTCAGGGCGCAACTCTAGCCGGAGCCCGAACTTTCACTGCTACTTCGGCGCAAGGACTAGCTCTTATGTACGAACCATATTTTCGTATGTCTACATTAAGGCTGCCTATGGTAATGGCTATTGCTGGCCGTGAAATGACTTCTCCCGAGACTATCTGGGGTGGCCAGCAAGACACTGTTAGCGTACGGGAAGCTGGTTGGCTGCAATTTTATGCAGAAAACAATCAAGAAATACTCGACAGTATTATACAAGCCTACAAGGTTGCCGAACACCCATCAGTACTACTGCCTGTTAATGTCTGCTACGATGGTTTTTTCCTCTCGCATTTGATAGAAAGAGTAGATATACCGGCTCAAGAACTAGTAGACCAATTCTTGCCTCCGTATAAAGCCCAACATGTGGTCATGGATCCAAAAAAGCCTATAGCAGTGGACCCGATGACGCCAGGACCTAAACTCATGAAATTTCGCCGCAACCATCTAGAATCAATGCAGGCAGCTTTAGATGTAATTGTTTCTGTGGATGAAGAATTCGGTAAAATGTTCGGCCGCAGTTACGGTGGCGTTATTGAAGAATATAAAATGCAAGGCGCCGACAGCGCCCTCATCACTATCGGATCAGCTACAGGTGCTGGAAAAGAAGCCGTAGACTATTGGCGCTCCCAAGGAAGAAATGTGGGCCTGATCAAAGTCCGGGTCCTTCGTCCGTTTCCCGCTCAAAGGCTCATACGTGCTCTTCAAGGTGTGAAAGCCATTGGTGTAGTGGATCGCTCTGT
>DUNI01000072.1 GCA_012839445.1 Bacillota bacterium | reverse complement strand
TAATACTGTCGAATAACCGCGAGAACCTACTATCTTCTCCGATATTGCTCTGTTTGTCCATAAGCTTGTGGCAAAGCTTTTTTCCGGTTAACCTTGCAGGTTTGCGTCGGTAGTGTTAGAATAACTTCGGTATGGTGCGATTATGCTAGTCTCGGTAATGTGCCGGGACTTTGTTTAGTTACTACGTAAGATAGCAGCTGTTTAGCAGTGGAGGAGAATTTTCTTTTGCGTAGAAGTAATACTACAAGAAAGTAGCCTGGTTCCTGCCTGCTATCATCTCTACTTTAATTTGTGGTACATCGCGGAACGAATAAACATATAAATTGGTGAGGAGGCTTCCTGTTTTGAAAGTCAAGGTTGAACAAGTTGAAAAAAACAAAGTTTGCTTGGAAGTAGAGGTGGAGAAGGAGAAAGTAAATGTAGCCGTTACAACTGCAGTGCGTTCTTTAGCCAAACGGGTTAAGGTGCCGGGCTTTAGGCGGGGCCGAGTCCCGAAGAATATTCTAGAACTGGCAATAGGAAAAGAACTAATCCTTGACGAGGCTCTGGAGCTTTTGGTTCCGGAAGCTTACAGCCAAGCTGTGGAAGAACAGGGAGTAGAGCCCATTGACAAGCCACAGGTAGAAGTGATTAAAATAGAAGAAGATGAGCCGTTGCTATTTAAGGCGACAGTAGAAGTTAAGCCAGAGGTAAAACTAGGTGAGTACAAAGGTCTTTCTGTGAAAAAAGAAAGAGTTGTGGTTACAGAAGAAGAGATCCAAGGAGTTCTCCAGGATTTGCGGGAGCGCCAAGCTACGTTTGAGGCGTCTGAAGATGAGCCCGCAGAACATGGAGACTTGATAATGGTTGATTTTTCGGGTACAGTAGATGAACAGTCGTTTGAAGGAAGTAAAGCAGAAAACATGCCGATGATAGTCGGCGCTCCTGGTTTTTTCCCTGGCCTAAGCGAAAGCTTGGAAGGTGCAAAGAAAGATGAGACCCGTGAAGTTAAGGTGACTCTCCCAGCTGATTTTCACGTGTCGGAGGTAGCTGAGAAGGAAGCCGTATTTAACGTAGTGGTCAAAGATGTCCATAAGAAACGTCTGGCAGACTTAGACGATGAGTTTGCCAAGGATGTAAGCGAATTTGCCACCTTAGATGAGCTGAAAGCAGACTTGGAAAAACGTTTAATGGAAGTAAAAGAACAACAAGTCTTAGAGAAAATGGAACAGCAGGCTCTAGAACAGGCTGTAGAGCAATCGGAAGTGGATGTACCCGAGGTGATGACGAAACGTCGTGCCCACAGTATGTTGCACAATTTCGCCCATGAATTGGAACACCGGGGCTTATCACTGGATAAGTATTGTGAGTTCAAAGAAACAACACAAGAAGCAGTTGAGGAAGAGTTGCTCCCGCCTGCCCGTGAATCAGTGAAACAAGAGCTGGTGCTCGATGCCATTGTCAAGAATGAAGGCATCACTGTTTCTCCCGAAAAGCTAACTGAGGCTTTGGATAATATGGCCAAGGGGATGAAGGATCCCGAACAGGCTAAGAAGCGCTGGAGCACTGACGGTACCCAGGAAGCTATGGCTATCAGTCTGGCCCGGCAGGAGGCGCTTGCGTTTTTGCTGAAAGAGGCAGAAGTTACCGAGGTTGATCCGGATGAAGGTGAAGGCACTAATAATGAAGACTCGGCTGAGGCCGAGGTTTCAGCAGAGCCGGATCAAGAAAAAGCCCAAGAGTAAAGGTAGCGCAATTTGGGAAAGATGCTCATATGCCTTCACTGCTGAAAGCACAATTAGGGGGTGCTGTTATGACCTTAGTACCAATGGTAGTGGAACAAACAAACCGAGGTGAACGCGCGTACGATATCTATTCACGGCTTCTAAAAGACCGCATTGTTTTTTTAGGCAGTGCTGTGAATGACGTAGTGGCTAACACCATTATTGCGCAGTTGCTTTTCTTGGAGGCTGAAGATCCGGACAAGGATATTTTCCTCTACATCAATTCACCTGGTGGCGAAGTGCCGGCCGGACTGGCAGTCTATGATACCATGCAGTATATCAAACCTGATGTAAGCACTATTTGCATGGGGATGGCGGCCAGCATGGCAGCGGTCCTTCTGACAGCTGGGGCCAAAGGCAAAAGATTTGCATTGCCAAACGCCAGAATCATGATTCACCAACCATGGGGAGGCGTAAGGGGCCAAGCTGCTGATATTGCCATCCACGCCAAAGAGATTCTTAAGACTCGCGAACGCTTGAATGATATTCTGGCTAAACATAGTGGCCAACCGTTGGAACGTATCCAGCGGGATACAGATCGCGATTTCTTTATGGCGTCCGACCAGGCTAAGGAATATGGCCTTATCGACGAAGTAATGGCGCGGCGAGGTGGCGAGGGATAAGGGGGGAGAGCCATGTTTAAGTTTAATGACGAAAAGGGTCAGCTTAAGTGCTCGTTTTGTGGTAAAACGCAGGAGCAAGTGCGAAAACTTGTGGCCGGCCCAGGCGTCTATATTTGCGATGAGTGCATAGAGCTCTGCAACGAAATCATTGAGGAAGAGCTATCTGATGATATGGAGCTCGAGCTTAAGGATATCCCCAAGCCGAAAGAGATTGCCGCCATCTTAGATCAGTATGTTATCGGCCAGGAACGGGCCAAAAAAACCATGGCTGTAGCTGTGTATAACCATTACAAGCGCATCAATGTAGGTGCGCGTGTAGACGACGTAGAGTTGCATAAGAGCAACATTGTTATGCTTGGGCCCACCGGCTCGGGTAAAACGCTGTTGGCTCAGACTCTGGCGCGGATTTTAAATGTACCGTTTGCCATTGCCGATGCCACTTCTCTAACGGAAGCCGGTTACGTGGGTGAGGATGTGGAAAACATTTTACTAAAACTCATCCAAAATGCCGACTACGATATTGAAAGGGCAGAGAGGGGCATCGTCTATATAGACGAGATCGATAAGATTGCCCGGAAGTCGGATAATCCTTCCATCACCCGTGATGTATCAGGCGAAGGTGTACAACAGGCGTTGCTTAAGATCCTTGAAGGTACTGTAGCCAGTGTTCCGCCTCAGGGTGGTAGAAAGCATCCACATCAGGAATTTATCCAAATTGATACCACTAATATCCTGTTTATTGTGGGTGGTGCCTTCCAAGGGGTCGATAAGATTATTCAAAAACGCATGCAACAAAAGACCATGGGCTTTGGTGCTGAAATCAAGAGTAAAGTTGATTTGCAGGTGGGCGAGATTCTTAAGCATATCATGCCGGAGGATTTGCTCAACTACGGAATGATTCCGGAGTTTGTGGGCAGGGTTCCAATTATTGTAACTCTGGATGCCTTGGATGATAATGCCCTGGTGCGCATTCTTACTGAGCCTAAGAATGCCTTGGTGCGGCAGTACCAGAAATTCTTTGAGCTTGACGGGGTAAAATTAGAGTTCGAAACGGATGCTCTTACCGCTATCGCTCAAGAAGCTATCAGGCGAAAAACCGGTGCCCGAGGCTTAAGGGCAATCATGGAAGAAATTATGATGGAAGTAATGTACGAAACGCCATCGCGAAACGATGTTATGAAGATACAAGTGACTAAAGATGCAGTGGAAAAACGTGATCCTCCAATAGTAGTATTGCGTGAACGCAAGGGAAGAAAACGAGAAGCTTCTGCTTAGAGCCCGGAAAAGCCGGGCTCTTTCTTTGATAAATCCCGACCGCCACGGAGATAATAGGAATGATGCGGAAGGGAGGATGAGCCATGGCCTTGACCCCAGGTTTAGGCAGTTTTTTAGGGGCTGTCCAGATTTTTTTTGCCATTGTTATCGGCATTTACTTTTGGAATCTATTGCGGTCTCAACAAGGAAATAAGGTGGCAGTAGAGCGCGAGTCGCGCAAGGAACTGGACAAATTACGTGAGCTACGGGATATTTCGCTTAGTGAACCTTTGTCTGAACGTACCCGGCCCAGTACTTTTGCCGAAATAATCGGACAGGCACAGGGGCTAAAAGCTCTTAGAGCTGCTCTTTGTGGACCTAATCCTCAGCATGTGTTGGTTTATGGTCCACCGGGAGTAGGTAAGACAGCTGCTGCCAGGATAGTACCGCATTGATCTGAAAAGGAGAAAGGGGATTCTGCTTAGCCTCTTCCAGTACTATCCTGGCAGCAGCTGTCTTACCTACTCCCGGTGGACCATAAACCAACACATGCTGAGGATTAGG
>DUNI01000071.1 GCA_012839445.1 Bacillota bacterium | reverse complement strand
CCTAGCAACCCTCCCGAGCCTAACGCATACAACGATTGGATAATATGAAACCCTGCATCCTGGGGGTCGGCCTCGGGATTTAAAAAAGCCAGGAATCGGCGCCGGCGGTAATCCTCTTTCATTATAGCCCAGTACAGTCCCGGTGCCGACAGCACCGCCAAGCCTACCAAGTGACTGCTTTCGGCCCCGGCGGCGTAAAGCATCACCACTGCTGTTCCGGCCAGGGTCATGGCAGTTCCCAGATCCGGTTGTTTTAGAATTAGTAAAACCAGAACCCCTAAAACAGTCACCAGTGGAAAAAGTCCACGCCAAAAGTTAGTAGTCTTAGTTTGACGGTCAGATAAGATGCTGGCAAAAAATAAAATCGTGCTGATCTTGGCTACCTCCGAAGGTTGCAGGTTAAAAGGCCCTAGCTGCAACCAACGCGTGGCCCCGCCGCCTTCTACACCGAAGCTTTTGACCAGTACCAGCCCTAAGAGGCCTACCGTCACTGCTAGGGCTATTGGAGCCCATTTCTTTAGCCGGTGGTAATCAATCTGGATCAAGATACACATGCCGATCAAACCGATGACTGTGGCCACAACTTGTCTTTTTAAGTAATGAAAGCTGTCGCCGAATTCGGCTGTGGCCGCCACACTGCTGGCACTAAAGACCATAATAATTCCAAAACCAAGCAAGGTGGCGGTAGCAAAAAAGATAAGGAAGTCGGGCCGTCGCCGTTTCATGCCCTATCCCCTCCCAGTTCTTCAACTGCTCGTTTAAAAACCTGCCCCCGATGCTCGTAGCTGGAAAACATGTCGAAGCTGGCACAGGCCGGAGACAATAATACTATATCCCCCGGACAAGCCAAATCATGAGCCAACTTCACTGCCTCGGGCAAACCCTCTGCTTCTAACACGGCAGTAAATCCGCTGCTTGTTAACACACGCCGGAATTTTGGCGTCGCTTCGCCGATCAATATCACAGCCCGGCAGCGCCTCTTAATAGCTAATACTAAATCATCTAAGTTAGTACCTTTATCTCGGCCGCCGGCAATAAGGACAGTAGGCTCAGCAAAAGCTTCTAAAGCTTTTACTGAAGCATCGGGGTTAGTACCTTTGGAGTCGTTTACGTATAGAACCTCATTTAAGACTGCCACTTTCTCACACCGATGCTCCACCCCGGCAAAAGACTTTAAGGTACGGGCGATGGCTGCCGGGGTCACACCGGCAGCTCGAGCCAGGCAAACAGTTGCCAGGGCGTTCTCTAGATTATGTGCTCCCGGAATACCCACCTCATACGTTCGGCAAATTTTGGTACGTTCGCCTTCCCAGCCTAAAACAATATGATCATCTTCCACCCACGCACCTTCGTTAAGGATCTGTCGACGACTAAAATATATTAGCTTTGAACCAGCCGTGGCGGCAAGTTCGGCACTATATTTGTCATCGGCATTAAGTATCAAGATGTCGTCCGGTTCTTGCCGAGCAAAAATCCTGGCTTTGGCGGCCATGTAGGCAGCAAAGCTTCCATGACGGTCCAAGTGATCCTGGCTCAGGTTTAATACCGTGCACACTTGGGGATGAAACTGCTCTGTATAATCCAGCTGAAAGCTGGACATTTCGGCCACAACCCAACTTCCCGGCTCCAAGTGGGACACAGCTTCCGTCAACGGTCGGCCGATATTGCCGGCCACCACTGCCGGTATCTGGCCGGCTGCCAACGCTTCCCCCACCCAGGTGGTGGTTGTGGTTTTGCCGTTGGAGCCTGTCACAGCAAGATACGGACCCGGGTAGAAGCGGTAGGCCAACTCCGGTTCACTTAAAATAGGCAGTTTACGTTGCTTCGCTTCTATCATAAGTGGGGCCGTATCCGGTACGCCAGGGCTCACAACTATGTAGTCCGCCTGGTCTAAAAGACTTAAAGGATGCTCCCCCAAGACCACCTGCACACCCATGCTCCTTAGCTTTGCAGCCTTATCCTGCATAAGCGGACCGGTTTGTAAATCGGTAGCTATTACCTGCACTGCCCTGTCTACCAAAGCCTCGGCAGCTGCCAAGCCGCTTTTGGCCAGGCCAACAACCAGTGCCGTCTTCTTGCTCTGTCCGTTCACGAATACCCCCCCTTCGCCTCAGCTTAAGCCATGAAACGATACCAAATAGCTAAACCTATAATAGCCAGTATCGTTCCCGCCAACCAGAAACGCCGCACTACTTTAGGTTCACTCCAACCCACTAGTTCAAAATGATGGTGCAGCGGGCTCATGCGAAAAACACGGCCCCCGGTAAGGCGAAAGTATATCACCTGAATTGCCACCGATAAAGTCTCTATTACAAACACACCGCCAATAATAACAAGGAGAAACTCAGTCTTGGTAAACACTGCCGCTGCCGCCAAAGCCGCACCCAAAGCCAATGAACCGGTATCTCCCATAAAAATCTGGGCCGGATAGCCATTAAACCAAATAAAACCCAGGCAAGAGGAAGCGGCAGCAGCAGTAAATATGGCTATCTTAGACTGTTGCTCCAACGCTATCACCGTGTAAGCCAACAGAGCAATAGTCACCGTACCGGCTGCCAAACCATCTAATCCGTCGGTCAAATTCACAGCGTTGGCTGCACTAACAGCCACCAACACTACAAAGGCTATATACCACGGTCCTGGAGGCACTGAGCCTACAAAAGGAATATAAACACTCCCACCTAGTTCAGGATGAAAATAAACCCAGCTACCTAACAACCCTGCTAAGACAATTTGAAATAACAATTTTTCCCGAGCCTTAAGTCCAAGGGACTGTTTTTTTACTGCTTTTCGCCAATCATCCTCAAGACCAATAAGGGCATATCCTATCATAAGTCCTAAAGCAATTAAAGTCTCCGAGGAGCCACGGGCAAGAAGAACTGTGGCACCCAAAGTAGCAACAACCAGAACTACCCCGCCCATGGTAGGGGTGCCGGACTTAGTTCGGTGGCGCCTAGGACCTTGGCTGCGAATGGTTTGCCCGTAACCTAGCTGTTTGAGATATTGGATCCAAGGCGGAGTAGCTGCGATTGTAAACATTAGACCAAATATGGACGCTAACATCACTTGTTTTAGCATGAGCTGCCTAGCCGCCTTTCTTGTTGTAACGCGGCCACCACTTGTTCAAATTGCATGCCTCGCGATGCTTTTACTAACACTGCATCCCCTGGCAAAACTTGTTTCCCGGCCACTTCCGCCACTGCGCATGCATCTGGACAAGTGAGCACTCTGTCTGGATTTAAGCCGGCACTGATGGCACCTTGGGCTATAAATTGGGCCAAAGAGCCGCCAGCAATAAGACAATCCACGCCCTCCTGTACCGCTAGCTTGCCAATTTCTTCATGAGCCTTCGGACCAAATTTCCCCAGTTCCATCATGTCACCTAAAATGGCAACCTCTCGACGTCCCTGGGCTAAGTCGGCCAAAGTCCGAAGAGCACCGCGCATAGATACTGGATTAGCATTATAGACATCGTCGATAATTAAGGTTTTGTCTGGACACTCTATTATATTTAGTCGCATAGCTGCCGGTTTTACACTACTTAACGCCGCTGACATCTCGGCAAAAGACAAACCAAAGTAATGCCCCACTGCAATGGCCGGCAAAGCATTGAGGACATTAAATTGGCCTACCAGGGGCAGTTGTATTCGCCCTTCCCCGCAGAGCCCGGTTACAGTAAAGCTGAGTCCTGCAGTTCCGGCTGTTTGAATCTCAGAGGCCTTAAAATCCACGTCTTCGCTCAGGCCAAAATATACCACCGGACAACGGGCTCGAGCAGCCTGACTTCTAACCTGAGGATCATCTCCGTTTAACACCGCCAAGCCATTCTCCGGCAAACATTCCAGGAGTTCACCTTTAGCCTGGGCAATGTTTTCTTGGCTTCCCAGGAGCTCAATATGGGCTACACCAACATTGGTAATCACACCCACTTCCGGTTGGGCTACTTGAGCCAGTTCATGGATCTGACCCGGTCCGCGCATGGCCAACTCCAGCACAGCCAACCGATGCTTAGACTCCAGATTAAACAGTGTAAGGGGTAATCCCACCTCGGTGTTAAGATTGCCCAAATTCTTTAAGGTTAAAAACTGACTGGCCAGGACATGGGCAGTCAAGTCTTTAACCGTAGTCTTGCCGGTACTGCCGGTGATACCCACTGTACGCACAGAAAAAAGGCCCCGATACCAAGCCCCCAACGTGAGCAGAGCTTGGCCTGTATCAGGCACTAAGATAATAGCCTTTCCGGCCGGACAAGAATAGGCAGCAACTTGGCTAACCAATGCCGCTTCGGCAGCGCCAGCCAAGGCCGAAGATACAAACGCATGTCCGTCTGTTCGTTCTCCCGGCAAGGCTACAAATAGATCCCCTGCTGTTAGCTGGCGCGAGTCAGTTTTAACGCCTGTTATCTTAGCAGCACCGTTTCCGACGATGACCTGCCCTCCTGTAACCCTGGCAATTTCCGCCACCGTCACTGGCTGCATGGCAAATTCAACTCCTTAAAGTAGTCCCGAATCACTTCGCGGTCATCGAAATGAACCGTCTTTTGGCCCAGTATCTGATACGTCTCATGGCCCTTGCCGGCAACAAGCACCACATCGCCGGCCTTAGCCTCGGCTAAAGCAGCGCAAATAGCCTGTCGGCGATCTGGGATCAAATAATAAGATCCTTTAGCTTTGGCTGCTTGTTTTGCTCCGGCTTCAATCTCATTGATAATGGCCACCGGATCTTCCGTGCGCGGGTTATCAGAGGTAATATACACTATATCCGCATATTCCAACCCGAGACGACCCATGATAGGCCGCTTGGTACGGTCGCGGTCGCCACCGCAACCGAACACCAGGATAATCCTGCCTGTTGCAAATTCCTGGGCTGTTGTTAATATATTCTCCAACCCGTCGGGGGTGTGAGCATAGTCTACTATGGCAGCAAAATCTTGCCCACACTTTACCTGTTCAAAGCGTCCGGGAACGCCTGGCATATTTTCTAACGCGCTGGCAATAACATCTAGTTCTATGCCCAGGCTTACACCCATGCCACAGGCAGCCAAAGCATTATATATACTGAATAAACCCGTGGTATGAAGTGTCACTTTCCTTTGGCCCTTTGCAGTTTTTAGGGTAAAGCAAGCCTCTTGAGCCCCGATTTCAATATCAGCGGCAGTTATATCGGCTTCGTTCTTGATACCATAGGTCAATATACGAGCAGACGTAGCGGCTTGCATGGCCTCGCTGTTAGGATCGTCGGCATTTAGTACTGCCGTACGAGGTTCGGCGTTATTTTTGCCTTCATTTAGCTGGGCAAAGAGCTGAGCCTTGGCTTGGCGGTATTTATCTAAGGTACCATGGAAATCTAAGTGATCCTGAGTTAAGTTGGTAAAGATGCCTACGTCAAAGTCGATATTTTTCACACGCCCTAATTCCAGGGCATGGGACGACACTTCCATAGCAGCATGGGTGATGCCTTTTTCCGCCATTTGCCAAAGCAAACTTTCCACATCCACCGACTCCGGTGTAGTGCGTTCCACCGGCAACACCTGTGAACCGATATGATTTTCCACGGTACCAATCAGTCCCGTCTTAAAACCTGCCGTACGAAAAATATTTTCGCATAAAAAAGCAGTGGTAGTCTTTCCGTTGGTCCCTGTAACCCCTACCACTTTCATTCGCCGCGATGGATAATCATAAAAAGACGCCGCCAAATCAGGCAAAGCTGCACGGCTGTTAGGCACCAGCACTCTAGCTACACCAGACGGCAATTGTATTTCAGGACGGTCCACCACAATGGTGCGCGCTCCCTTAGCTATAGCATCCTTAATATACCGGTGCCCGTCTTGCTTAAAGCCTCGGATAGCGACAAATAGTCCGCCTGGTTTTACTAAGCGTGAATCATAAGCCAGGTGACTAATTTCCAGATCTTCTGGCAGACCACCCAAGTCTACACTTAACACTGTAGTTCCTGCAATAAGTTCTCTTATGTTTTTTGACAATGGAGATCCCTCCCCCACAAATCCAATTTTAGTATGGCTTTCTTTTGCTTTGTTAATTCCAAAGTTTTCCTTGTATCCTTACATGTATGGGGCCTTCAGCCCGCCTCATAAGTTCGGGAGGTTAGGCCCCATTTCCTGCAAGGGACGGGAAAATATTCATCATACCTCTGCCCTTTGTTCTTAAGGGCTCGGAGGATCAGTTTCCGGAGGTTGGAACTCAACTGTTATCATGGTGCCGGCCGGAACCTGGCTGCGAGGCTCTGGATCTTGGCGGACAGCCAGCCCAGTACCTATTGGTCTTAGTGTTAATCCCATATCGGCCAAACTCTGCGCCACTTCCCGCATAGTTTGGCCAGTCAAATTAGGCACCGTCACTAAACCCGGAGCCGGCTTCGTCTCGCCTCGAATTAGGATTATCTTGGTATCGGCTTTTACCATGGTACCAGGGGGCGGTGTTTGATCGATGACAATACTTCCTTCGCCTTCTATCCGATAAGACAGTCCCTGACCTTCCAAAGTTTTGCGGGCTTCGGACAAAGGCAAGTTCATTACTGACGGCACCTGGATTTTAGGTTCTACCGTTTCTTCTGCGGTTGTTTCTGTAGGCGGAATAGAAAGATAGCGCAGTCCATCTTCCATTAACCGCTTGAACACCGGAGCGGCGATCACGCCGCCATAATAGGCACCCTGAGGTTCATCCACCACTACTAAAATAGCCAACCGAGGATTATCCACCGGCCCATAGCCTACAAACGAAGCTACATGTTTGTCTGATACATAACGGCCGTCTACTGTCTTTTGGGCAGTCCCTGTCTTACCGGCCAACCGGTAACCGGGAATCTGAGCGCCTCTGCCGGTACCATCGGCCACTACATCTTCCAAAAGTTGACCCAGCTTGTAAGCCGTCTCCGGAGGTACTACTTGCCGAACTATTTGGGGTGTAAACGGTTGCACTATCGCCCCATCGGCGCTTTTGATTTCACGTACAATTTGTGGCTTCATTAACAGACCACCATTTGCCACTGCCCCCACCATGCCAATCATTTGCAGTGGCGTCACGGCAATCCCCTGACCAAAAGAAATGTTAGCATGTTCCACCGGTCCTACATCTTTAACCGGCAGTAGAATGCCTTCTTCTTCACCGGGCAAGCCGATGCCTGGGGCCTGGCCGAAGCCAAAGCCATGTATGTAGTCGTATAATCTTTCTCGAGGCATTCGCATGCCTATAGTCATAAAGCCTACGTTGCAAGAGTTCTTTACCACCTCGGCAAAAGTCTGGCTGCCATGTGCAGTAACACAACTAATGTGATGTCCGGCTACTTGCATTCCCCCTCGACAATAAAACCCGTCGTTCTCTCGTACTGCATTTTCTGCCAGAGCCGCGGCAGCAGTAACAATCTTGAAGGTGGATCCAGGTTCGTAATTGTACCATACAGCCAAATTACGGTGGTAAGTGTCGGGAACAGCCACAGGGTTGTTGAGATCAAAGGCAGGCCGGTTGGCCATGGCCAAAATTTCGCCGGTATTAGGATCCGATATCAGGACCACTGCTCCTTTGGCTTTGGTTTCTTCCATAAGACGGTCGATCTCTCGTTCGGCAATATGCTGTAACACTTCGTCGATAGTAAGTACAAGGTTTTGGCCATTTTCAGAGGGCAGGTACTGTTTTTCCCCACCGGGGATTTCCCGATTAATAGCATCGGTCTCACCCAAGAATCTTCCCATGGTACCGCGCAAATTCTTGTCGTACACCAGTTCCAGCCCTTCAAGGCCTTGGTTATCGATGCCGGCAAACCCGATCACATGAGCCGCCATGCTTCCGTTCGGGTAAAACCGGTCACTCTCTTCTACCAGATAAACCCCGTCCAGCCTTAATGCCCGTACCGCTTTAGACTGTTCGGGTTCTATTTTGCGAGCCACATATTCAAAAGAAGTCTCCCGCTGTATTTTTTCTAACACCTTATCAGCTGATAGCCCCAAGACTTCGGCCAAAGCTGCAGCCGTGTTTTCGGGATCCTTAATCTGTTGAGGATTGACAACTACACTGTCTAAGCTAACATTAATGGCCAATTTCTTGCCATTGCGATCGGTAATGAGACCGCGTTTAGGCTGAATCTCAATTTCTCTGAGACGCTGAGTTAGCGCCGCTGATCGATATTTCTCATTCTTAAAAACCTGCAGGTAAAAAAGGCGGGCCGCTAGCCCGCAGGTGCAAAAAGTTATCACCAACAAAAATACGGCTATACGCTTACGCACCATAGTAAGCGTGTGCTTCATAACCCATACACCAACCTTTAATGGTTTACTCCACGCCTTGGGCAAAAGCCCTTCTTAAGCCACGAGTCCAGTTAAGAAAAGTCACTAGATGACTTGGTTTTTCATCAGCTTCCGGAGCAGTCTCCACCCTTTCTGCAGTATCTGATGTTGCTGTTTCAGGTTCAACCGAAGCCCTCACCATTCGGACAGCTTCTGGCTTTTGCATACCTAAGCGATTTACCGCCTCATGCTCCACTCGTTGTAATGATCTTAACTCCGAAGTTTGCTGCTCCAATTGTTCATTGAGGGCTTGAATCTCGGCCAATTGATGTTCGGCCCGGTCAAGACGTAAGTTTAGCTGAGCTACATAGGCATACTGGGCCACATAAAGTAGCACTAAGGCAACGACCATACCTACGAATAACCCGTAGGCTGTGATTAGTTCTACTCGTCTTTTTACTTTCCGTTTCCGAACTCGCTTTTTTGCTTGGCCCTTAGCCGGTTCAGAAAGCTGAAGTGCCGCTCCTGTCTTCCCTACCACCTTATGCGTCCCTCCTTCTCCTCAGAACTAAGCTGACCTCATTATCGCACGAAGCTTGGCACTACGGGCTCGAGGGTTTTCGTCTGCTTCTTTGGAAGCTGGAACCACAGGTTTTTTGGTGAGAACCGTAAACCCATTTTCCCGTGCCCACGAACGAAAAGTATGTTTTACTATCCTATCTTCAAGTGAATGAAATGAAATCACACAAATCCGGCCACCTGGCGCTAAGATCTCTTTTGCTGCAGCCAGCCCCTCTCTTAGGGCCTCCAACTCGTCGTTAACGGCAATACGTAAAGCTTGAAATGTACGGCGTGCTGGATGCGGACCCCGGCGTCTGGCTCCTGCCGGTATCGCTGCTTTGATAACATCCACCAGTTCCTCTGTGGTGTTAATAGGCTGTTGCCGGCGCCGGTTCACAATAAATTTAGCTATGCGAGCTGCCCAACGCTCCTCACCGTATTTGCTAATGATACGAGCCAGTTTGGCTTCAGGCAAGGTATTTACCAAATCGGCGGCTGTTTCTTGCTGCCTTCGATCCATACGCATATCCAGTGGCGCATCTTCTCGGTAGGAAAAGCCGCGTTCTATTTCGTCCAACTGTGGAGACGACACACCTAGGTCAAATAAAATCCCCTTAGGTGCAACTAAGCCAGAAGCACGCCATAGCTCGTCCACCCAACGAAAATTTCCCTGTACCAACTGCACTCTGTCACCGTATGGCTTCAAGCGCTTAGCAGCGGCTAAGAGAGCAGTTTCATCTTGGTCAATGCCCAGCAGACTGCCTGCCGGGGAAGTTTGATCTAAAATAGCTTCAGCATGTCCTGCTCCGCCAAGAGTACAATCGATATAGACACCTTCAGGCTGGCAAGACAAATAAGATAGCACTTCTTCTAACAATACCGGTTGATGAAAGAAACCCATAGGGCACCCCCTAGACACCAAAGTCAACCATTTTCTCGGCCAGTTCGGCAAAATTTTCGCTTACTTGGCCGCTATAATCATCCCAAGTAGCTTGGTTCCAAATCTCTACCCGATTAGACACTCCCAATACCACTGCTTCTCGCTCAATGCCGGCATAGATTCGCAAATAGGGCGGAACCAAGACACGCCCCTGTTTATCTAGCTCACATTCTGTGGCTCCAGCAAAGAAAAAGCGAACAAAAGCACGCGCTTCACCCTTGCTTAAGGGGAGTTCTTTTAGCTTCTGCTCTAGGTTAGACCATTCGCTTAAGGGGTATACAAACAAACATCGGTCCAGACCCCGGGTAACAATAAAGCGCTCCCCTAATTCATCGCGCAATTTAACCGGGATAGTAAGACGTCCTTTGCTGTCCAGCGAATGCTGGTATTCCCCCATAAACATTTTTTCACCCCACTAGCTGGAGCAACTCACCACTTTTCACCACTTTCTACCACTTAATAGATTCGCTTTTGTTAGGCTAATTTCCTTCTAAAAATCAAAAAAATAAAAGGCCAAAAGATAGGCCTTTAGTCTGGTGGTTTTCTTATACTGCTTGTCCTGTGGTGCCTTATGTCTTCAGTCCTGTTTTCTTGGTGCCATCTGGGCCCAACGATGCCACAGCACGATGTCCTAATCCAAATGCCACTTCATTTAAATGGAGTAGCCCGATGCTACAAAAAATTACCACCACAATATGTTCGTCATAGCGGGCAATACCAATCTTGCCACCCATGTTAAGGCCCAATGCTTTAAACATGATTTGGGCCAAGGCCTCACGAGCCGCCCCAGCTACTCCGCCTTCGGCTCCCTCTTCTTCGGCAATAAGGCCTTCACGTTTAGCTGCCACTACCGCCCGTTCTATCACTTTTTTTACTGAAGAAATAAAATCGCCACCGTAATCTACTGCTGCTGCCTGAATACCACAAGAGCGGTAGGCTTTTTTTAATCGCTGCTCTTCCTCTCGATCTCTGGACAAAGCCATTTCGATAGCCGCCCGTGCCGCCTCACTGGATCGTGTCCCGTCCACGTGTTCACCCCCTCAAGGGAAGCTCTCTTCTGGCTTATATCTTTCGCCTTTTCTTAGCTAAATCCTTGTGGTGCTCCATACCCATTAAGTTAGACACCGGCACAGTGAACATAATCCCTATCCCTGGTTCCTTAATATTTCCAGCTTGAGCAAGAGCATCGTAAATAGGACGATACTTCTCCTCTTCAGCAAGAATTATGATGATCTCCTTGGACGATTCGATCTGTATATTAAGGAATTTACGAGTTTCGTGCTCTCCTGTGCCGCGTCCATATAAAATAGTTGCCCCGCTGGCCCCGGCTTTCTTAGCATGGTCTACGATACTGTCAGCCTTTCCTCGTTGTACGATTGCTACAATGGCCACAATGGCTGAGGATTCCACTTTAGTCCCTCCTCCTTACATTCCACCGATAATTCCTAGAACTAAAACCGATATTACTGCGCCTAAGGAAGTAAGCCCTATAATGCCAAAGCCATTTAACAGTGGGTCTGTAAATCCGGATATTTTAGCCAAGCCAATAGCCAGAGCCATATTAAGAGGAATATTGACCGGACCGGTGGTAGCACTGGCCGAATCCATAGCAATGGCCACGTACTCCTCCGGTGCAAATCGGCATAATACTATTGCCAGTACTAAAATCGGCATGACAATTTTTGACGTGGGAATATTATTTAGGATTTTAAAGATACCTAAAGCCATGCCAATACCAAAACCAACAGCCACTGCATGGATAAGGGTCTTAGTCGGAATAGCACCTACAGAAACTTCCTCTACTTCTAGAGCCAAAGTCCGCAACGCCGGTTCTACTAGAGTTGCAAAATAGCCTAGAACAAAAGCAAAGCCAACGATAATATATTTATTATCCAGTAAAAATAAATCTCGTCCGATGGAATCACCAAGAGGCAATAAACTAAGTGAAATACCTTTTAGAAAAAAGTGCAGCCCCAAAATACTAAGCACAAGACCACCAATAATCTGCTTCGAGTCGGCAACAGATTTCTTTAACACTAAGAGCTGAAATATTAACATAAAACCAACTATCGGGATAACACTTCTTGTTGTTTCCCAAAGTGGCTTTAACGTTTCGAACATTCTCACCCGATACCCTCCTTGCCCCGACCGACTTAATCACATTTTTAGTACGATAGTGGCTCTACAACCACTGTCAATGGATAGGGATAGTTTTGGTTGTCGGCATTGGTATATGCCATATAACCTCCTGAAATCTGAACTCCGCTCTTCCAGCCAGGGTCGGAAGTAAGTACTCTGGCTATGCCTTTTGAATCGTGAAGATAAAGCTGGGTATCAAGATGATCCCCATTGTTTTCTGTTATATGGGGCAAAATCAGCTTTCCGTCCCACCAAACTGGAGCTTCGTCCACCGCACCTTGAGCTAAGGTAGTAGTCTTGCCCAGCGGACCCTGGACTATTGCTGTAACACCGCCCCCGATTTCATAACTGTAAAGAAGAACCGAGTTGCCATCAGGCGTGCAGCCCCCAATAATCAACCAATCTCCACTGACAGTGCCGCCATCTTGTAGTTTATTGTTTGAGTTGGTCATTAGCAAGCGACGCCATTTTATCTCTGGAAATTCCTCCGTCCCCTGACCAACAGATGCAGTCAAAAAAGCTAGTCGATTGCTATTAAGAGACCATACCGGAGCCCCTGCCTTTTCTTGATGAGGAGGAATAAGTTGCGCTAATAACTGCCCTTGTTTGTTGGTAACGGTAATTTTCGTGGCTGGAGGCAAGGGGCCATCCTCGCCAATTTGAAAGTCGTATCCTTCTCCTTGGGCACGGGCACTCAAAAACGCTAATTTTTCACCGTCCGGTGACCACACCGGATAAAAGCTGTATTCATTAGCATCGCCGACAGCGGTTTCTTCACCACTGTTCATATCTAAGATAACGAGGCGATGTTTGGTAAGGTCCGGTTCCGGGTAGACAACTTTTGCACCGGTTGGCGAAGGTGTAACCGAAAATAGACCATCCCATACAGGTAGGTCGGACTTTACCTGCTTATATCTTCCGTTATTTGTGTCCACCACCCACAAATTCTGGCCCCGGTGCAACAACAATCGTCCGCTCTCTCGGTGAAACAGCTGACTGCGAATAAAAGTCCCATCTCCCGGGAGCCACGCCAAAATCTTATCTCTTCCATCAAGCCTTATTTGCCGTACCAAGACTCCGTTTTCACCTAGCAATGATTCCTCACTTTGTATCCCATCCACAGCATAGAGTAAGGAATCTCCGCTGGTATTCCAACCAAAAAAGGCCAGGGACGTCAGCCGCTGTCCGCTACGATCAAGAAGCTGCACCAGCCGGCGACACGTTTGGGTCTGTTGATCCCAAATCCACAGCCCATACCCATTCTTTTCTCCAAATATCGCTAAATACCTGCCGCTGGGTGACCAAACTAATTCAGGCAGCAAGCCATAAAACGGCCCTAAGCGAGTCTGTTTCTGCTCAGGTACCGTGGTAATGTCTATGGATAAATCCATATGTGGCTGTCCACTTAAAGTGGGCAACTCTTCCTGATCTGAACCTCCCCCATGGAACTGACTATCCACTGTCTCTATCCAGGGTAGATTAGACGGAGGCGTGTTGTTATGGTTGTCTTCCGGCTGCTGGGTGACACGACACCCACTCACTAACAGTGTTAGTATCAAAAATAAGACCAACGTGTCCGTTCTTATTTTCACGCTCCCCTCTCCTCTCCCGATAACACTCAACTCATGGCAATTATAAGCCAAAGACGTTACAGAAAAGTTACTAGCGACGCTTACCCTTCATCCCGTTTTTAGCAAACCGTATCATTCTCTGCACCATATTACCACCAATTTTGCCAACCTGGCGCGTCGTTAGGTTCTCCCATCCTTCTTCGGCAATATTATCATCTAGGTTTAGGTCTTCCGCCACTTCATATTTTAAAGCATCTAGTTCATCGGCTTCCTGTCGTATAACTGATTTACCGCGGTCCTTTTTTTCTGCTGTCATAAGAATTCCCTCCTTGCCCCTATCGTACCCGGACAAAGATAAAACATTGCTGTGAAAAATTACCCACAGCAGGATTCCCTAGTAGGGAAAGGGAATACTTATCGCGGAGGGATATCCATGAGCCATAACCGACGTACAAATATGTTGAAGCTGCTTCAAGCCCGACAAGAACCAGTGACGGGAAATGAATTAGCACAGTATTTTGGTGTCAGCCGCCAGGTAATCGTGCAAGATATAGCTTTGCTCCGCGCCCAGGGATCTGATATTGTGGCCACCCCGCGCGGCTATTTCTATGGGGAAATGAGTGCACCGGCCGTATTTTCCCGCCGGCTGGCTTGCCGTCACACTCCTGAGCAAACCCGATTAGAGCTCACCACCATGGTGGAAGCCGGCTGTCGGGTAATAGATACCATTGTAGAACATCCTCTCTACGGTGAAATCCGGGGCTTACTGCTCCTTAATACTTTGGCCGATGTAGAGGACTTCGTTAACCACTACCAAAGCCAAGAAGCTCAGCTACTTTCTAGCCTAACCGACGGTGTTCACCTACACACTTTAGAAACGAACCGGCGAGGAGCCATCGAAGCTGCCGCCAAACAGTTGCAACGCCTTGGAATATTGTTACCTGACAGTCGCTGACTTTACACTCCTTAACTACAATATGTAAATTTCCTGCCAAAATTCATTCATTGAGACGGACAAAATAGCCCCTATAGGATAGCTTACCGATACAAAAAGGCCTGCCTTTACTCTAGCTTTCAGACAGGCAGATAGATCTGTCTTCGCTTTACACTTGACAAGACAGCAGTCAAGCAATACAATAGCGACAAAGATCCCTTGAAAGGTGATAGATATGCGAGACATGCGAAGTCGTGATCTGGTGTACGGAGCACTCCTCACTGCGTTGTCACTCTTGATCCCGTTGGCCTTTGCCAGCTATCTTAAGGTATACCTGCCACCCTTTTCGGCCACATTGGCATCTCACGTCCCTGTAATGTTAGCCATGCTGATAAGTCCTGCGGTAGCTATAATGGTAGGACTAGGATCCGCTGTTGGATTCTTAATAATGCTAGGTCCGGTGATAGCAGCTCGCGCCTTAGTCCACGTGCCAGTGGGTATCATCGGAGCCTATTTAGTGGCTCGAAATCGTAAGTTTGCCACAGCTTTGCTTGTCACTGCACCTGTGCACGCTTTGGGAGAAGTGTTAGCAGTACTCCCCTTCGGTTTTACCTCATACGAAGCCTGGGTTCTTGTGGGTGTAGGAACCCTGCTGCACCACGGTGCCGACGCCCTAATCTCCCTGGCCGTGGCCGGTAGTTTAAAAATAGCGGGGGTTCTTAATACAGGTCCAAGGCAAGCCTAATCTAGAATAAAAAGGCACAAAATACAAGGAGCGTCGGGATTCAGCCCGGCGCTCTTTGCCTTTGGTGATACTGCCTTGTTGTAGCTTATTCCTCTGGATTTGGGGCTCCTACCGGGCAGACATCAGCACAAGAACCGCAGTCTATGCATGTCTCCGGGTCAATAACGTAAATGTCCCCTTCGCTGATAGCTTCCACTGGGCACTCCGCCTGGCAGGCACCGCAAGCAATGCACTCATCACTGATTTTGTACGCCACTTAAGTCACCTCCATCAACTTTTGGAAAATCAGTATATAGATTCTAACTAAAAGTCAAAAATCCTCTTTGTTTGGCAAAAATATTTGGCGGCCACCTATCTGGCTCCGCTAATCCGCCATGGTTAGCAATAAGTTTTCTTCTTGCTCCTCATCATTTGGATCTACATGCACAACCACAGTGCTACTGAAACGATCACGGATTTCTCTTTCTACATCGCTGGCAATCTGGTGGGCAAAAGTAAAACTCATATCACTGGGAACCACAATATGCAGTGAAATTGATTTGATAGTACCATAGTCATGCACTGCTACATCATGTACCCCCATTACATTGGGAACACTTTTGGCCAAGGATATGATTTCCTGAACAAGTTCTGTAGCTGGCGCTTCTCCCAACAAAGTACTGCCGGCGGAACTTCCTATCTCCCAGGCAGTATACATGATAAGAGCTGATACCACTAGCCCTAAAACAGAATCTACAGCAGGATAACCATAGCGCGCAGCGACTATAGCTACCGCCACCAAAGCCGAAGCAATTGCATCACTTCTATGATGCCAAGCATCAGCTATGAGTGCCGAGGAATTGATGCGTTGTCCTAAATCTACAGAAATGCCAGCCATGATCTCTTTCGCTAAGCCAGATACTAACATAATAACCGCTGCTGATATGGTTCCTGTCACTTCATTGCCATATAGTAAACGGGTTAATGAATTGCGACCGAATTCAATCCCCACTAAAGCCAACAGTAAGGAAATGATGAGCGTTGATATAAACTCCACCCGACCATGACCAAAAGGATGCTCCTTGTCTGGATACCTTCGGCTAGCATAAAAACCAACTAGTACCACCACTGAAGTAACCACATCGGAGAAAGTGTGGGCTGCATCAGCCAGCAATGAAACACTGTTGAGTGTTATCCCTATTATAACCTTTAAGACTGAAAGAATGATATTCCCGATTATACTAATCCAGGCTTCCAAAAACCCATAACGTGCACGCACAGCTGGGTCACTCAAATTTTCATGGTCACGAACAAAGGTACTTAGCAGCCAGTCGGTAAATCGCTTGATCATAAGCAGTGTCTCCTTTCTTTGCCCCCTAAGACAAAAAAATACCTGTGGAGGCTTTTCAGTCCCACAAGCATTACACTTGCTGCACCCTAAGTGCCCGGCTAGCACCGATAATGTTATCGGCTGCCTGTTCTGACGCGAGTATAACATAGCTATTTAACTTATGCAACAATAGGTTCATTGTTGCATAAAGTCCAGCATAGACTAGGGCTTACCCCTTGAAGCAGTGTATGCTATAATAGACACAAACTTTCACGGGGAGACCATATTATGCCGATAGCTAGTAAAATTACCCGCTACCTAGCCTTTGACCCACAATTGAGTCCTCTTTATCATGATCAAACCATTGGCCAGGGGAAACTGGGCGGCAAAGCGCGTGGGCTCTTATTTGCTGAGCAAATTTTACGCCGGAGTAACGACCCTTTGTTTAACCGCGTAGCTGTTCCTGTTAGCTTCTTTGTTGCCACCGGTGTCTTTGATGACTTTGTGTCTAAAAACCAGCTGCATAGAATAGTTGAAAGTGGTCGGAACTTTGAGCAAATAGAGGCCGCCTTCATTAATGGAGCGTTTGCTCCGCCCATTCGCAAAAAATTGGCCGAGTTAGTAGACCAGCTTCCTTTTCCGCTCACTGTCCGTTCCTCTTCCCTTCTGGAAGATAATCTACGCTACTCCTTTGCCGGTAAGTATCTAACGGTGTTTATCACTAACACCGGTACCAAAGAAGAACGTGTAGCTTCTTTGGAAAAAGCTGTTAAACGTGTGTTTGCCAGCATTTACTCGCCTAATGCAGTGGAATATCGTCGCAAACATGGTTTGCGTGGCGACAAGATGGCTGTAATAATTCAACAGCTTACCGGTAAAGAGCACGGTTCATTTTTTTATCCGGAAATCTCAGGTGTAGGTTTCTCTAAAAACTATCGTCGCTGGACCAAAGAAGTACGAAAAGAGGACGGCGTAGTAAGACTTGTCTTCGGGTTAGGAACACGGTGTGTGGGGCGTGAATACGCGCGAACCTTTTCCTTGACCGATTTAGACTTGCGACCTGAAGGCCATAATTCCTGGTCTATAGCAAAATATTCCCAAGAGCGCTTTGATGCTCTGGATCTAGTCAGTGGTAACATCAGAGTCTTTAATATCAACCAAAAACTCTCTATCCTAAAATACCACCCTTGTTTTAACCAGTACGGACAAATCTATCGGGCCGCCAAAGAACAAATAGAAAACTTTACGGGAACCCAGTTACCTACGCTGGGGTCAAGGGATAAGATTGTACTCACTTTTCAAAACTTTGCCAGATTACACCCTGACTTCTTCCGATTGATTGTCACTCTCATGACTACATTGGAAAAAGAGCTGGGATTGCCGGTAGACATTGAGTTTACGTACGACCCTGAAGAAAGGCTCTTTTCTCTGGTACAAATGCGTCCACTCCCCAGTTACGAAGAGTACCGCTCGGTACAAATACCACCTAATTTACCCCCTGATAACATTCTCTTTAAAGGTAACCGTATGCTAACCACCGGCATCTTGCTGGGAGTAACCCGTCTAATATATGTAGATCCGTATCTATACAAGCAAACCAGGAACAAACACTCGGTAGCACGAGAAGTGGAACGCCTAAATCGGCTTCTGGAAGGAGAACGCTATATTCTAGTAGGTCCAGGACGCTGGGGATCCACGAAAGCAGAGTTAGGAGTACCTGTAAGCTACAGCCAGATCTCCAACGCCGGTCTAATAGTAGAACTAGGGATTAGACAAGCAAATTTTGTACCGGAGTTACCTTATGGAACCCGCTTTTTTCATGATCTAGAGGTTGATAATATTTTATACCTATCGGTATCCGATACTATTTCGGATAACACATTTAACTCCGCCTGGTTCAACTCCAAGGCTACTTCTGCTGAGCCAACTGGGCACCCTGCTGTCCGCATCTATAGTGGCATTTTTAACGCCTATTTGGATGGGGAACGCAGAGAGGGCTGTGTCACTGCTCATAATTGATGCTGTTATTTGTTTATTAGGGAGGTCCGAGCATGAACTCTGAAGCAGGAATTAGGGATTTTGCCTTCACTGCTCTATTTGTTGCACTGGTAACCCTTACCACTAGCGTTTTTCAGATCCCTGTACCGGCCACCAGCGGTTTCATCAACTTAGGCGACACCTTTATTTTTGCCGCCGCTTTGCTGTGGGGCCCCCGCAGCGGTTTTTGGGCCGGAAGCATCGGTTCTGCCTTGGCCGACATTTTGAGCGGTTATCCTCATTGGGCACCGTTCACATTTTTCATTAAAGGCAGCGAAGGTCTCGTGGCCGGCCTTATCGGCTATCGTGCCTTCACGCAGGACGGCCACACCTCAAAGGCGGCTATAGGATT
>DUNI01000070.1 GCA_012839445.1 Bacillota bacterium | reverse complement strand
TAGTGCCAGTAGGTTCGTTTGTTCCGCAATGTTAGTAATAGTATCTAAAACGGTAGCTACGTCTTTTGCTTGTTCAGCCATGCTATTCACTGCTTCAGATACTTTAGTCCCGGAAGCGGAGTTTTCTCTTGTCCGAGCCACAAGGTTTCTCATTGCCCCCTGACCTTGGTTAGCCAAAAGCTCCAGATCTTCGGCTGCTGAAGTTAGGTTGGTTGTTTCTTGACTGGCCTTATCTGCTTCTTGATTAACCTGAGTTGCCATTTCTACGGCACTTTGGGCGGATACAGCTTGTTCATTGGCACCTTCAGCAATCTCTTGCAAGGTATTGGTTACTTGCTCTAATGCCTGCTGCGTTTGCTCTGAAGATGCGCTCAATTCCTGCGACGATCCTGTCAGTTCCTCTGTAATACCTACTATGTTTTTAACTAATCCCCTTAGTGAGCTTATACTGCTATTAAAAGATTCGGCTAACACTCCAATTTCGTTATTGGCCTTAACGTCGGCATGTATGGTCAAATCACCCTCAGCTAATCTGTTACCATATTCGGCCATTCTTGAGATAGGCTGAGCGAATTTGTTACTAAAGACACTGGCCAGTATTATGATAAGTACAGCGGTTCCGCCAGCGATCCCTAAGTTTAGCCTCAAGAGATTATTTGCTAAAGCATTTAGTTCTGATGTCGGAACACTTAGGACCAAGCGCCAATTGGTGCTTGGAACAGTAACCACAGCTGCTGTAGTGACCACCCCATCGAGATCATAATGCTGAACAGTAGTTCCAGCTTGTTCATAAGCTGCTTGGGCTGCCTGGGTTACACTTTCCGAAGAACCATCAAATAAATTAAACTCCAGCACTTGTTCTTGTTCAGGGTGAGCTAAACAAAGGCCGTTATCATCATATAAGCTGGCATAGCCGCTTTCTCCATACTTAGCAGTATGTACCCAACCTAACATAACATCAATCTTTGTTCCCCAAGCTAGTACCCGTCCTGCCGCCCCTTCAATAGGAACAGCCATGAATACAACTTGATTACCAGTGACGTTATCCACCATAACGTCACTAATGGCTACTTGTCCCTTGCTAGCTTGCTGAAAATAGTCTCGGTCTGCTATTGTTCCACTGGCCCCGGTAGAATCAAGAAAATTACCATCAACGTCAGCAAAAAAACAAGAGTCTACGGCTGCATTGCTAGTATCTATATGAACCAACATTTCCAACATTTTGCTGGAATCATTCATTCGCCAAACTGGATCTTGTGCTGCTTCTTGAAGGTTGGCAATGTTCATTTCCAACCATGAGTCTATCGTTTTTGCCAGGGTATCAGCCGATTGCACTATTTTCGCTTCATTGTCTTGGTTTAATCCTTTTGTCGCCAGCTGATAATTACCTGTGCTTACAAGTATTAACGGTAGGATGGAAAATAGTAACAACACTAATACTAATGTACGTCGAATAGAGCCTCTTTTTAATAACTTCATTTGTCGCATCCTCTTCTGTTTATTGATTGATCAATGAATTATTGACCTTAACATATCACCTACCTCATAACGAAGCTACCTTTAAGTACAAAAACTACAGACATAATGACCATTTATTTCAGGACTAATTCAATCGGTCAAAACCGCACCGTTATTGAGCCAGCACCCAATACCTTAGACGTGCAAATATGGTACAATAGTAAAGGTTAGAACATTTATTCTCCCTCAAAAAAGAGCCGTGCGTCTACTCCAAGCGCCCGAGCCAGGGCCTGGAGACTAGCAATAGAAAGACCGCACCGACCATGCTCAATATCGCAAATGAAACTATGTGATAAGCCACTCTTTTGGGCAAGAGCACGTAAAGATAGTCCTTGTTGTGTTCTAAGTTGGCGCAGTCTTTTACCGACCATAGACAGTCTACCCCCTTAATTAGTGTATGTACATAGCGACCTTTTGTAAAGTTCTCTGGTCGCTACCAGCAACCGAATGTGTTCGTTCGTGGCAAGTATTCGCTATTTTTCTGCGCTATTCGCAGTATTTCGAGACCGTTATTTGCCGCCTTGGGTCTTCTGTACGTCGAGCCCGGTACGATATATAATAGTGTACGCTAGGTCCGTACAGGGAGGACTGCTGGTTATGGATAATATCGGAATCAGGCTCAAGCGGATTCGCAAGGAAAAAGGCTTTTCCCTCCGTGGTTTAGGCAAAGCCGCTCACGTATCTCACTCTTTTATTGCTGATATTGAATCTGGACGAAGCAAGCCTTCGCTGGATACGCTTGATAAGTTAGCCAAGGCGTTAGATGTCTATATACTTGAGCTAACAGGTAACAGTAAGCCAAATTCTGTTGATGACGGTAAGCTCCTTGAACCCATAGTTGGTGAAACGACCGATCCTGAGTTGCTCGCTTTGTGCAACGAGTTCTTATGCCGTAAAGATCTGCAGCAATTAGTGAAGCAAGTGCGCGGTTATGATCCTGAGACAGTGCGTAAGCTGGTAGATAGCATTCGTTTGGTTGAAAAGGAAGGCCAGCATTAAAAGGGCGCCTCTTACTTTATAAGGAGGCGCTTTTTCTTGCCGCTCTGTTTGCTTTGTGATAGACTGAGGCCGAATAATTTCAGAGGGGGCTTATCCGTGCAGGAACCGGCAAGGCGTTTAGTTCGCATAGGGCTGATCGCCGCTTT
>DUNI01000069.1 GCA_012839445.1 Bacillota bacterium | reverse complement strand
GAGAGCGAGGCGAAAGAGGGAAAACCGCCGATGCATGTTCGAGCCCCGAAGGGGCGAGTTCAGAGGCGGCCCGAATGAGCCGAGCTCGTTCGTTCTAAGGGGCGCCGCGGAGCGTGGGGATGACCTCTGCGCATTTTCAGGTTAGTTATGAGTTTGATGTTGAGAAGTGGGGGCAATTATACTTGGATAAGCCTGGCGCAGCCGTACTCCTGTGGCAGCGGCTACACCGCATTTAATAAGATCACCGGGTATAAAAGGCAGAGCGCCTTGAACGACAGCGGGAATGAGGCCGATACCGGTGATAAGAGACAGCTGAATTACGCCCAGGGAATAAACGATAATGACACCGCCTACGATGTTAGCTACAAAAAGGCGTAACCAGCTGGGCCGTGAGCTGCGCTCGCAAATAAAGCCGATAGCTGCCGCCGCCAGAGGCCAGCTCAAAATATAACCGCCGGTGGGCCCAAGCAGTTTACCCAAACCTCCGGCTGCCCCGGCAAACACCGGGAAAACTAAACCGGTAAGATCGAACAACAGCAAAGTGATAAAACCCAGACGGCTACCAAGTAACATGCCGGCGAGCATGACACCGAAAGTTTGACCCGTGAGCGGCACCGGGCTAAAGGGCAACGGGATATTCACGTAACCTAGGGCGGTAAGTAAGGCAATGAATACGGCTACTACCATCATTTCGCGTAAAGTTATTTTCTGCAACAAGGCATGCTCCTTCCTGATGTCTTCTGTTCTTGAATCTTTGTTTTACATACTTATCATAGTTATTTGCCCAGGTATTGTCAACCACTTTTACCAACATGGTTAACAATAAGCAAAGCGGGGACAGAGACCACTCCCTCCGGGTGGCTGCCAAGCAAAACTTTAGGGGCAGGTTTTGCTGTCTGCCCCTCATATGCTAATTCAAATGTAGAGCTCCGCTGGCGGTGGGATAGGCTACCGGACCTTGTCTGGAACCGAGACTGCGTTCAGGCGTGCTGCCGGGGCTTTCTTTGTGGCCGGCTTCCCCCAGTAAGTTATGCAGGTGTTGCCAGGTTCGAGCGAAAGCGGGATCTTCGATGCTCCGCGGCCTGGTTAGGGTATTTGTTACCACCTGGCGTACTGTACCGCCGCGGGCCAGAACCATGATCCGGTCGGCCAAGAGCAAGGCTTCTTCAATGTTGTGGGTGACAAATACTATGGTTACGCTGGTTTCCTGCCAAATGCGCAGTACTTCTGTTTGAAGACTGCCGCGGCTAATGGCATCTAGACTGCCGAAGGGTTCGTCCATGAGAAGCACCGCCGGTTTAACACCCAGGGCGCGGGCAATGGCTACCCGTTGCTTCATACCGCCGGATAGTTGGTGGGGGTAAAAGTGCGAGTATTCGTACATCCCTACCAGATCCAAATAATAGCGGGCTATCTCCTGACGCTCGGCAGGATTTTGACCGTGACCTGCCAGTTTTAATGCCAGCAAAATGTTACTTAGTACGGTTCGCCAGGGAAATAACTGGGAGAAATCTTGAAATACCATCATACGATCGCGGCCGGGAGTAGAAATGTTTTTGTTGGCCACTAAGATTTCTCCTTTGGTTAAGGATTCAAAACCGGCCAGGCATCGTAGTAATGTAGTCTTACCGGATCCTGACGGGCCGATAATAGTCCAAAATTCGCCTTTATGCACTCTGAAACTTACATCGTTTAGGGCCGTCAGTTCTTTG
>DUNI01000068.1 GCA_012839445.1 Bacillota bacterium | reverse complement strand
TAACTGAAATGACAGTGGGAGAAGCGAAAAATATTAGACAAGCACCCATGCAATTCAAAGTAATCCAGGCAGACGACTTTGTCCATACTTTGGTCAGATTCGGCTCTATAGTATATGAATTGCCTTTTAACCCCATCACTACAACAAGGACAGTTTGCAGGACCTATTCAAGTCCAACATGGTTACTGTTATAGGCATAGATAGTCAGAGAGCCCTGATCAATGTTATTCGTTATGTAAGCCTACCTCTTAGCTTGTGGAATATCTACGAGAAGTCATGGCCGGCTATATTGGCTAACAATGAAGGTTATGAACAATGGTTGGATGCCATAGAGAACAGCTTTGTTTATGACCTTTGGGAGCGTGCTAGATATGTTGGCAATGGCCAAGATGTGGGGAAAAAAGGGGAGGATAAAACAAAGGCAGTTGTTACTCCTATAAAACGCTTTGACTTATACACGGTCAAAACTTCTCCATCGGTGGATTTGTATATTGCTGAATGGCATTTTCAAGAATCATTAAAACGTCACCAAAGTGGCGATTACGGGATCCAAGCTGTGGGCGCCTGGGAACAAAACAATAAAATATTACAACAACGTCAATATAGGCCAAGGTTTAATTTTATTACGAGTTGTTATGATTTTATTGCCCCTGCTGGTGATGAGCCATTTATGTACACGATATGTACTGATTTTAATGACAAAGTAACCGAGGTAAAACTGTACGATGAATGGTAAAAGGAGGACGCTAAATTGGCTAATGTAGTTTGGTGCAAACTAGCAGGAAGAGACCTGACAAGATACCTTTTATATGAGAGAGCCCGTGTTAGAATATGGATACCAATAAATGGTAACACCCTTTCGCTAGAAGTCTTTGAAGAAGGTGTAGGGTTTATATCTATAGCCGAAAAGAGGGTAACAGAATACGAGATAATAGGGGAGAAAATGAAAGTTGTCTTATAAGAATTAAAATGAACCTGGTCGGCAGGAAGTTTAGACTGTTTAGCGAAGATTGAAAGCACATGGGAACGCGTATCGTATACTGAGAGGAAGAATCAAGCATCATCTACTCATAGTTATTAGCCATCCTTAAAGGTTACACTTGCCCCCGGGGTTTCCCCGAAAGACGCTAATGCGTTATGGCTACCAGCTGAATCGTTTTTTGTGCAAGTAAAACATAGTAGTGTTTTTCGCGGATTTAAGGGAGACAGAAGAATGAGGAGACGCAACTTATTTATGGTGGCTACAGCAATGTAATTTTTGATTCCAACCGGAGAAGTGATTATGATAACGGAGCCATTTAACCGGCTGCTGTAAGCAGGTGGGATTAGAACAAAACAACAATATTGAAGGGTAGAAGAAGGTGCTTAAAAAGCCGATAATGGGAGTGGTCAATATAAAAGAAAGGAGAATTTCCATGAGCTCTATTACGGCTCAAATTCTACTTGGGCATGCGCACCAGAATCATGGGGGTATCATTCCGATTTGCCAGATGTTCTTATCCGAAAACGATCGTCCGGCTTGGATACTTCAGAACGTGGATGTTGGTAGCAGTGGTGAACCAACAGAGCGAATTGTGTGGATTCCTACGGTTGAACATATGTTGGAAGATGGATTGCTTTTGCTTGCTGTTCATGGGATTAAAAGTGAAACTTGCATACAGATCATGGGTGATACCTTTGTGTCAGAAGGTACCGGCCCGTTGGAGCTATACAAGATTAGCAATGAGATTAGAAATAAGCTATACCAGCAGTGTCGCTTCTTGGCTTATCCTCACAAGATAGTAGTAACTATACTGGAAGGGTCTACGGTAGCTAGCCAAGTTAATGTACTAAAAGATTATCAGTTAGATGTAGAAGTGTGCCCGGTGGTTTATTCCCGCCAATATGCCACTTGGGCTGGAAAAACACAGGAGTTTGGTTCACTTGAGATGAAAACCAAAGACTAGGTTTCTTATTAAAAAAATTTTAGAAATGCTAATACTGTCGAATAACCGCGAGAACCTACTATCTTCTCCGATATTGCTCTGTTTGTCCATAAGCTTGTGGCAAAGCTTTTTTCCGGTTAACCT
>DUNI01000067.1 GCA_012839445.1 Bacillota bacterium | reverse complement strand
TATCAGCATGGAAGGTAAAGTTATTGCCCGCTGGGGTGACCGTTGTGGTCGGTGGGAAAGTATGTTAGGTACCATGTAGAATATTATCCGCTTGACGCCGATAAGTCCTCTTCATATATACAAGGAAAACTCACCTTAATTGTTTTCGTGAGCACAAGGAGGAACGAACCAGTGCCCAATTACGAATATCGTTGTCGCGATTGTGATCAGCGTTTTGAAATACACGCTCCAGCCAATGACAAGCCACAACATCCAATTTGCACTCATTGCCAGAGCACTAATACCCATACGGTGTTTTCTGTATATGCCATGGGCCGATGCAACAAAAGCACAGTAACAAACACTAGAGCCGGTGGTTGTACTGGCTGCAGCGGCGGCAACTGCAGTAGTTGCCATTAAAATAACCAGGATAATTACTGATGACAACATACAAGAAGCCCCGGAGTAGCTTCCGGGGCTTCTTCACTAAGGAAAAACAAAAAACCCAAACAATACTTAGATTCTACTTGTTGGGTTACAATAAACCAATGGATTTTAATATTTATATTTGCTCATGGCAGGGGAGGCAGGAATCGAACCCGCAACCAACGGTTTTGGAGACCGCTACTCTAGCCAATTGAGCTACTCCCCTGCGACGTTTTTATTATAGCAAATAAGCAAAATCAAGTCAACCATTTCTGCTTTCGGTTTCGCCCAGCAGTCATTACCAATGTATAATCCTTTATGACCAACCAGGTAGGTATAAGTTGTTATTGGTTTATGAAACGCGTAAGTAAAAGAATTGACACGTTTATGGATCTAGACACCACATCAAACAGGAGGTAAACCTAATGGAGTTATGGTCTAAGCACCAGCATTTGCCACTACTTGCTTCCGATACTTTCGAACTCCCTGAAGATGTACATCACCTAATTACTTTTCTTAACAAAACTTTAAAATGCCGAGGATTAATATTTGGTTTACAGCGCAAAGACAATGCCTTTGTTTTTAACATTTATGAGCACACAAGCCAAGGAACCAGTAACACCAAATAGGCTGGGCCGCCTGACGGCGGCCCTTGATGATTAGTGAGTTTCTACATCAGTTGCGCCGTGGCTTCGCAATATTTGAGCCGCTTCCTCAACTTTATTGTCCTTTGTGCGCACTGTAGCTAAGATTCGTCCTTCCCGTACTTTTCCCTCGTAGAAATCACTACGATCTGAAGGCAGGCCCCAATCAATAAGCCCACCGGCAATCCCACCGGTTGCTGCACCGGAAATAACTCCTGCTAACGGTCCGGCAGCAATCAAAGGCCCAATACCTGGGATTGCCAATGCACCGGCACCGGCAGCTAATCCAGCCAATCCACCCAAGATACCCCCAGTTGTTACTCCGCTGCTGAGACTGCCACCGTCGGCCATTATACTCCCGCCAGTGTCACGTTGTCTGTCGCGGGCAATAATTGAAATCTCATTGGTATCAAAACCGGAATTACGTAGACTCTCCACAGCTTGCTTAGCAGAATCCTCACGTGAAAAAACACCGATTACCGTCTTGCTCATAAACTGCCCTCCCATGTGTGTAAAAATATCGCCTCCTCTTTAGTCTGACTCTTGTTGGCAGCTTTATCCCTGGCAGTTGTTGGTTGTTTAGCTCTCAGAAAGAGCAGGAAGACTAACACAAGTAACTAATCCAGGAGGTAAGCTATTATGTCAGAGAAAAAGTCGCCACTAGGAAACTTACCACCATCAAAGCGAGTCCTATTGCTTAAGGATTTCTTCACTTCAGGTGGTACACCGCCAGCTCATGAACAATCTGCTCGGGCAGACGCCATGGCTTTCTTACTTGGCAAGAAAGACCTGTCAACAAGAGCAATCGCTCGCTTCTTCAAGCGCCGTTTGCAGAATGACTAACACTTTTATTTGACATAACACATATACATGGCATATACTGTGGTCAGACAGACACAGACTCGAGGTGACTGTGGTGCTTGAGCTCAGTAATGACGTTCTAGAGAAATTAGAAGAGCAAAATATTCGCCTTACTCGTAGGCGCAAAGCTATTCTAAGAGCACTGGCCCAGGAACCCGAGAACCATTTAAGTGCAGAAGACATTTATCTGAAGATTAAACAAGACGACGACAAAATCGGTCTGGCCACTGTATATCGTACCCTAGATTTGTTTGCACAAGCCAACATAATCCATACTGTAGATTTTGGAGACGGCTGCCGCAGGTTTGAGCTTGTTTCAGACACAACACCACATTATCACCATCATTTGCTGTGTTTAAGTTGCAAAAACATTACCGAGTTTGCTCAAGACTTGTTAGAAGATCTAGAACACCAAATAGAAGATAGTACTGGATTTTGCATCACCAATCATTCCCTGCGCTTTTATGGTTACTGCCACGATTGTCAAGAAAAAGAGTAGAAATTTCTTGGCCTTTGGTATATAATTAGATTTGTTAAGAGCGCCCGTAGCTCAGTGGATAGAGCAATAGACTCCGGATCTATGAGCGCAGGTTCGACTCCTGCCGGGCGCACCAGAAGATTAGGTCATAAATAGATGCAGGGCTGAAAAACCCAGTGTTTATGCGGCCTGACGAGGGTTTTGAATGAGAAATTCAGAACCCTCGTTTTTCATAGATGCACCCTGCTTTTTTAGAAGAAAGCGGGATGTTTCTTTTTTAGGCCGGAATCAATCCGGCAGACAATTTCATAAAGCCAATACCCTATGGGGCAATTTTAAGCGGCTGTGTTCTTCGTAACTGAAAAACACACCTGCTTTTTTTATTGCCTAAAACCAAAAAGAAAGGATAGATGCACCATGAAAAACGAACTGCAAACCCTGCAGTTATTCAGTCCCCTCTTTCCCCATATCTACAGAAAGAATGAATGGGGCGATATTGAGGATTACCGGGAGGATTTAACCGCCAGTGAGGTTTTGGAATACGAGGATGAAATTCTCGCCCTCATTCAGAAAGAGAGGCTCCCCAGCGAGGGTGGCCGTGGCCTCGCCGTTTACCTTGATGATGATCTCAGCCGAAAGATATATAGCATCAATCCCTCAGTGGAGGAATGGAATGGCGAGCTATGGGGAGTTACCGAGGTGCAAGCCCACGGGGGGCTTTCTCCCTCTGAGCTTGCAGAGCTTACCGACCGGCTGTCCGGACAATTTTCAGACGGCTGGGGCGAGGGGCTGGAGCAAAGGGAAATCGAAGTATATGACGGTGAGCTGTATGTCAGCTTTTGGGATAGCAGCAACCGCTTCTTTATCAAGCCGGAGGATGAGCTGAAAGTCAATCAATCCTTCGGTTTTGGAATGACGATGGGAGGAATGAGCTAATGCCAAATCATGTAATGTTAACGGCCATGATAAAATGGACATAAATGGCCACGAAAACTAGGCCACCCCACTGCATTATGCAGGTAAAAAACGGCTCACCCT
>DUNI01000249.1 GCA_012839445.1 Bacillota bacterium | reverse complement strand
TTGTTTGTTGCGCCGGGCTGAAATCACATATACCGAAACGAAGCAAAAGGCCGGTCACAAAATGGCATCGTTGTTTACGATAAACGCCCGGCATGTGCCGTAAATAGCCATGAACCAAAGGTCTTTTTGCGAAACAGACGTAGCCACAATGGCACATGCCGGGCGTTTATCGTAAACAACGATGCCATTTTGTGGCCGGCCTTTTGCTTTGTTTCGGTATACGTGATTTCAGCCCGGCGCAACAAACAACGGCAACGTTCAATTTTCCGCAGTTTGACAAATTTAAGCTTTATGCCGCCATCTGGAACGTAATGCCCGTCCCCTTGAACCATGATGAGAACACGAAGTTGTTGATGTTCTAAACTGGAATTTACAGTACGAAATCCAGTGAAGGGTATGCTTGGACGGTAGGTTGCCATGTTTTCCACGATGTCGGTTTGCCAGACCCCGCCGTAGTGCCGTTTGACATACATTTTGTGTTCCGGGGTACTGATCTGGGAAATCCGTTTATCAAAATAGTGGTATAAATCCCCGTCATAATTGAATTGAACCTTTTCAGATTTTTGAAAGGAAACAATCTCACCTTTTGGATTCCAACAAGCTATTTCGCCTCCGCCCCATTCATCCAAACGCTGCCAACCATCTTTTGTCAGTACTTCATGATCACCCGTCAGACACCACCTGCCGGTTCGATTGGCCCCGTAAAACTGAAATATTCCACGGGTGCGATTATCTGAGCAGACCACGTTTTCCATGGCCTGATACTTTTTCACCGATGATTTGGCCAGCTGCTGGCGAAGCTGAAGTACTTCATCCAGTGGTTTAGGTGCTGTTTCCAATAATTCCGCCACTGCCTTTTTGTCCAGGGTATCTGTTTCAAGTCCTTGGTCAGCTAGCCATTCTTTTAACTGTTGTACGGAATTGGGATTATCAAGGTCAGTTAGTTCTCCCATTCTCCCTAACAGTTCAGAGCGGGTGAGCTCATCGGCTTTAATGGCTTGCTGGACCAGGGTCATGTCTAAGGCCACACCCCGGTCGTTAATCTCTTGATCCAGGTGGAACTCATCCCAAATGCTCTCCGGTACAGGAAACTTGGCGAGCCGTTCCTGAATGGCTATTTCCACCTCCACATCCCGGCGGTTGTAGGCTTTGAACTGTTCCCACTTAACCGGGTCATGGATAGGCAGATTCCTTGTCCGCTGGACATTAGCAATGGTTGGTTTACACGGGGTGCAAAAGTAGCGAATTAAATCTCTGCCTTCCGTCAACTTCTGCTTTTCTAGCCCCAGTACCGCACCCACCCCCTCTAAGGAGAGGGGTAGTCCCATATAGGCCGACCAAACCATGGTGCAGCGCCAGGGCCTCGGGTCGAGATATTGAAGTCCCAACCACCGGGATAAACAGATGCGTTCAAACTGGCTGTTAAAGGCCCACTTGGTAACACCGGGGTCGGTTAGCCCGTGGATTATTTCATCCGGCAATTTTTCACCGGCGGTAAAATCCACTACCTGAACTTGGCCGCCGTCCACACTGTAGCCAAACAGGAGGATTTCAAAATCAGGTGATTCAACGTATTTAAAAACACCGGTCTTTTTAAGGTCAGCACTTGAAAATGTTTCAATATCGATTCCGAGCGTTTTCTTTTATCTCGCTGCCCCACACCTGTAAAGGAGAATCCAATGAAAACGCTCGGAATCGATATTGAAACATTTTCAAGTGCTGACCTTAAACACTGTAGCCAAACAGGAGGATT
>DUNI01000066.1 GCA_012839445.1 Bacillota bacterium | reverse complement strand
TTGATATAATGAAAGGATTCTTTAAATAAGCTTATAAAAGAAATTTTCAATACAGAAAGCATAATTGGAAGTGAGAATATACACATCATTTATCGCATTTCTCACTTCCTGCTTTCCATATTCTATTTCTCATCTTTTACACTCTACCTCTCACATCTAGCTTTCTAAAGTGAAGACAATATTAGATCTTACTTATATATTTCTGCACCATATTTATTTCTGATAATAGCGGGTATTTTCTCCCACCCAAGTAGTATACAGGCTTTTAACCTCTTTTCACCGAAAAGAAGGGTATAATTATCGTCATCCATATTCCTAACTACTATGACAGGCTGGAGTAATCCCATTTCATTTATGTTTTTTGCAATTTCATAAATTTCATTTTCGTTTTCCTTCCAGAAATTCTCATCCTCCAGCTTTTCACACTGTATACTATCCACACCTAATTCTTCGATAGTTTCACTATGTTTTGAAGCTGTAGATGCCCCATCATAACCCCTTTTAAATGAATATACATACGGTATAGCAAGATCTACATTTTTGTTCTTTTGAATCTCCTTTGTCGCTCTTTTCACTATTTCATACATAATACGAGGTCTATCAGTAGCATCAGTCATATATCTTAATCTAAAAAGTGTTCCATATTCCCATGTGTCTGCACGTACATATGGTTCAGTACCTGTTTCTTCTATAATATTTTTTGTCACCTCACGGGCAGTATTTAAAAGTACTTTTTCTACTGTGTCCCAGTCGGAATCAAGGGTTATTCTGAAAACTGCTTCATCCAATATATATGATCCTGACTCTTTCTGTTGCTTGTAAGTATAGTTTATTGCTACTTGAGCAAATAGCATTGCATTCGGAACATGAATCATTCTGCCAACCGGTTCCTCACTTCCTATGGTACCGCCAACCTGGTTTAATGTAAGATACATGGGACTAAATTTTACTACATCACCTATGAGTCCTAATGATGGGAATTGAATTCTGTCACCTAACTTATATGGTCTCATCATAATTACCATAACCCAAGCAGCAAAACCGCTTACAGGTGCTTGTAGTGACCATCCGAGAAGCATACCTCCAAACATTGAAAAGAATGCACCAAAAGATTGGATTTTACCAAGTACAAGCATAAGCCCCATCAATAATGCAAAGAAAAACAATACCTTATATAGGCCTCCTAACATTTTTACTTCTCCATCGTTTCCCTGTTTCAACTGAACTTTAAGAGTTGTAAGAAGGATTAGCCCAAAGTATCCGGCAAAACATGCTGAAACAATAAATAAAAAGTACATAAAGGAATAACTCTCTGAAAGCATAAAAAGTGCTATTCCTATATTATCAAGCATGTAAGATATAATAGCTATTATCAAACAAATAATAAGCCCTATAATTTTCCTCGTTAACTTCATTATGACTCCCCCTAAATAGCAAATTTTTATATATTTATCAGGGTTATCTACTTTCTCTAATATCCTATTTAAATATTAACCAACACCGCCCTGGGTCAAATTGCTTAATATTAATACTATTGTACCAAACCGCTGCGCGGTAGCTCAAAAATATTTTAACATTTAATTTACTATTACTCACCTGCAAAATAGTTTATAATGGTAGAAACATTATATCAATTTTGAAAGGTGGTATTACAATGTCAAAACAATTATCTACTGACTTTTACCAAGCCCTTGAAGCTGTCAAGTTTGAGCTTGAGCTTCGCCGTTGTTCTAAAAGAACAATCTATCTTTATGAGCGTCATACTATTAGATTTATCCACGCAGTTTCAAAACCTCTTTGCCAGATATCTCAACAAGACATACTCTTATATTTGCACGAGCTCGTAAATCGGGACCTTAGCTCTGATTATATTAACCAAGTTAGGGCAGCTTTAAGGATTTTCTTCCGTACCGGACTGAGGAAACCTCTCGATGAGTCAATGCTTCCACGTGTACGTAAAGAAACCATACTACCAGCTGTACTTTCACAAGAGGAAATCAAGCACATCTTTTCCTTTATCCGAAACCCTCGTTACAAGGTTATTTTATACATCTGTTATTCTTCAGGCCTTCGCATTGCAGAAGTCCTAAACCTTCAAGTTAGAGATATCGACAGTAAAAACATGCAGATTTTTGTACGTAAAAGCAAAAACCTCAAGGATAGATACACTCTACTTTCTCCAAATTGCTTAAATATTCTCCGGCAATATTGGAAGCTTTATCGTCCTGAAGGACCATATCTTTTTCCGGGCGCTTCTCCTGAAAAACCAATGACTCGTCAGGGCATCCAGAATGCATTTCATAAGGCTGTACTTAAATCTGGAATACAGAAAGATGCATGCATCCATACGCTGCGCCACAGTTTCGCCACTCATCTTTATGAAGCAGGAACACCCCTTCTTACCATTCAGTCCCTACTCGGCCATGCTAATATTCAAACCACTAGTCTTTACACACACCTGTCTCGGAAACATCTTCAAGGGGTTAAAAGTCCGGCTGACAGCTTCGGAGGTGATTTCAATGTTCTCTAAAATCCAGAAAATATTTCAGTCTGTAAAAGAGCGCTTGCTACCCCAAAGCTATTCACTCAACCAAACTAAAGTCATTAATGCAATCAGCCTCTGCCGTACACCTCAAATGGGTGGTTTCGTCCAACGTTGTGATGACTGCGGACATACCGAAGCATATTATCATTCCTGCCGAAATCGGCATTGCCCTATCTGCCAAGGCTCTAACCAGCAAAAATGGGTTGAAAAGCAAGTAGCCAATACATTGCCTTTACCCTACTTTCATGTGGTTTTCACGCTGCCATCCGAACTTAATCCCTTGATTCGCGCAAACCCCGTGGAACTGTTTAACTTGCTTTTCCGTGCGGCAAGCAAAACCCTTCTCACCCTTGCAAAGGATAAGAATTTCCTCGGGGCGCAACCCGGCTTTACAGCTATCCTTCACACTTGGGGAAGTAATTTGCAATTTCATCCCCACCTCCATTGTATCGTAGCCGGTGGAGGTTTGTCTATAGATCACAAACGTTTTGTTGTATGCAAAGATTCCTTCTTTCTCCCGATTAAAGCTATCAGTGCCGTGTTCCGAGGAAAGTTCCTTGATGAATTGAAGACATTCTTCGTCAAAAGCACTCTCCATTTGCCGGAAAATTTGAATACTATCGCAAAAAGACAACAATTTCTAGATAACCTGTATGCTACAAAATGGGTATGCTATTGTAAAAAACCTTTCCGAGATGCTTCCGATGTTATCCGGTATCTCGGCAGATATACCCACAGGGTAGCTATTTCGGAAGGGCGTATAGTATCCTATAACCCTGATACACGTATGGTACGATTCAAATGGAAGGATTATAAAAGTCATAACGCTATTAAAATCATGGAGCTCTCCGATGATGAATTTGTACGCCGCTTTCTTTTACATGTGCTACCAACCGGATTTATGAAAATTCGGCATTATGGATTTCTCGGTAATAACGGAAGGGATAAACGTTTGGAAACGTGTAGGAAGCTCCTAAACGCTATCGTCCCTAAAGGTATTATCCCTTCATTCCCCAAACGGACACAGGAGCCGCTCCTTTGCTGTCCATGTTGCGGTAGCTGCTCCTTCGGTCCGGTCTTTTCCTCTGCCCGATATCAACCGGTTTTATTACCGACCGGTACCGGACCATGAGACATGCAAACTGAATATGCTTTTGAAAATTTGCCCCTGTGGGGAGGGGGCAGCTTGCCCTTTTTTACGTTACCTGCTATGTTTTTCAGATTTTCAATGTACAATACCCTGTTTTTGTGTCTTTGTTATTCATCCCAGACCATTGATGCTTTCTTAAAAATCCCATGGGAAAAAAAGCACTGCAACGGTTTGGTACAATAATGCGTTTATCAATCCTGGTTACATACGAAAAATATCTTGGGCACCTGCCACTTTTATACTGTGGGGGTGTTTTTTATTGCTGTGCGGGATTGATAAACCGCAATAGTATTATACCATAATAAATATATAAATAATCAATATTTTC
>DUNI01000065.1 GCA_012839445.1 Bacillota bacterium | reverse complement strand
GAGCTACAGTTTAGCAGCATGCTTCCGCCAGAATTAAGCGAGGTATTGGGTCGGCTAAGAGGAGTAAGGACAGAATCTTGACGGTAACTTTTGCTTCTATTTATGGCACCAGTCTATCATAGGCAAAAGTTACCGTCAAGATTCTGTCCTTACTCCTCTTAGCCGACCCAATACCTCGCTTAATTCTGGCGGAAGCATGCTGCTAAACTGTAGCTCCTCACCAGTGACCGGATGCATAAAACTCAGTTTAGCAGCATGCAGGAATTGGCGGGTCAGGCCCAGATTGCCTTGGCGCCGACTGTACAGGCGGTCACCTACTAAAGGATGGCCGATAAACGCTGAATGCACCCGAATCTGGTGGGTACGACCTGTTTCCAAAGTAGCTCTAAGAAAGGTGTAATTTCCTAGCCGCTCCAGTACAGTAAAATATGTGCGGGCTGCTCGTCCGTCTGGCACTACTGCCATTTTGAGACGCATTTTGGGATGGCGTCCGATAGGAGCATCCACTGTGCCTTGATCAGGCTTAATCTGCCCGTGGGCTAAACACAGATACTCCCGCTTTACTGTCCTGGCTTTTAGCGCTGCTGTTAGCCCTTGATGAGCCGCTTTTGTTTTTGCCACCACCAGCAAACCTGAAGTGCCTTTATCCAGTCGGTGAACAATCCCTGGACGGTGTACCCTTCCAATATTAAGCAGCTTGTCGCCACAATGAGCCAATAGGGCATTAACCAGGGTGCCACTGTAGTGACCAGGTGCCGGATGAACAACCACCCCAGCCGGCTTGTTAACCACTAGCAAGTAATTATCTTCATAAACGATATCCAGCGGCAAATCTTCCGCCACCACGCTGGGAGGTTTCCGCAGTGGAACATGGACCTTGATTTCCTCACCACCAGCTAATTTCAATGCGGCCTTAGGTTTTTTTCCCCTCACTTGTACCAAATTGGCTTCAATAAGTTGTTGTACGCGTGACCGGCTGATGTCGGGCCCTAACGCTGCCGCCAGGAATACGTCCAGTCGCTGCCCGCATTGTTCTGGTTCCACCTTGAAATGGTACAACCTATGATCCGAGTCCTGCTTCTTAGTCACTGCTGCCCACCCTCCGATTGCAACAGATAAAGAAACAGAAGCCCAACACCGCAAACAATAGCTATATCTGCCACGTTAAAAACAGGAAAAACACGAAAATCAAAAAGGTCCACCACGTAACCAAAACGTAGGCGGTCAATAAGATTTCCTATGGCCCCACCTAACACCAATGCCATGGCCCAACGAAGCAGAGCCATGTGGGGCTGCAGACGACTGGCATAAAACAATATTGCTACCACCACCACGGCAGTCACAGCCACAAATAAGCCGGTCTGATTCTTGAGTAGACCAAAAGCTGCCCCTGGGTTTTGTACATATGACAAATGGAACACGCCTGGCCAAATAGGCAAACTTTGCCCAGGTAAAAGAGTCCGGCGAATCAACGCCTTGGTAAATTGATCTATTGCCACAATAATACCGGCCCCGATAAAAATTCGCGCCAACTGTTCTCCCCCTTACAGTTTCCTCTCCCTATCAGTTGCGCCGAGACTTCTTCCCCGGGCGTGGTTTGGCCCGACCGAAGGGTTCGGCTATGTCTTCCATCACCACTTCCTCCACATCTTCCACAGCGCCCCGTTGCTCGCTGGAGTCTATATAGGTATCGCTATAACTATCCACGCCGCCTACATCTTGAGGGCCGGCAGCAGTGCCATAACGTTCCACTGCCTGCCAGGCATCTTCGCCGTCAAAACCGGTGTAGTCGGTGTTATCCAAGAAAGTGCGGCCAAACGGATAGGCCAACACCTCTTCTTCCAGCGGTCGCTCTGTACCTCGGTGTTTCTGTATCTCTTCTTGTTCCTGGCAGAAACGGCAGAGCGTTGCCCAGGGTGCAACATCTAAACGAGCCGACTCTATTTCTTCCTTGCACCGCTCACAGGTACCGTAGAATCCTTCTTCCAACCTTTCTAAAGCATGGTCCACTTGGGCCAGTAGCCGCTGAGCATTGTCCCACAAGCCAATATCTTTTCCCCGCTCAAACGTCTCCGAACCCACGTCAGCGGGATGGTTGTCGTACATAGACAGTTCTCCAATAACATCGCTTTGCCGTTGACCAAGTCCCCTTTCTTTGATCTTCTCGGTTCTTAGCAGTAGCCTATCTTTTTCTTTTTGCAGGCGGTCCCTAATTTTTTGGGTATTCTCCATCCTCATCAGTGCCTCCCCAATTGCATATTTACTATGTCTACAATCTGGGCAATAAAGGCTCCGAGGACAGGAATGCTCACCATCTGTCGTAAGAAATAAATAAGTAGTGCTCCCACTAATGTGAAACCTACTGCCATGCCAAAGCCACGAGCAACACCGGCAAAAAAATTTAAGTACAGCAAGCGGTGAGTATTAGTTTGAAGCTCTACATAGTCAGCCAAACGTGCCCTATCTAAGGCATGAGCCAACAGTTCTACCTGCCCTTCCAGACGCTTAGTTACGTCTTGATCCTGAGCCATTCCTGTCACCTCAAGTCTAGAATACCCGAACCAGGCCAGCCTTATGGCACAAACACCTTTCTTTTCTTCGTCGTATTTAACGAAACTCCTGCCTCTTTCTTGTAAGCAGTTGGTACAACTGTAGGCACCTGATCATTTTGAACTATTTTGGACAAAAATCAAGGCAGGGGTCTCGATCTTAAGCCCCTGCCCTATGGAACACAATTTTATTTCTCGATCTCGGCCAACACCGTCTGGCAACGTGGACAAACGCCATCTTTAGTGTCTACGTCATACATCCAGCAGCGCTGGCATTTTTCACCGGCAGCCAGTCTTACCAAGCAATAAGCACCGTCATAGCCCTCAAGTTCAACAGCGTCAGCCGCGGATTCCACGCCGGGCTCATGTAGCGTAACTTGAGAAACAATGAACAATTTCGGCAGTATTTCCTCGTATTTCTTCACCAGCTCATAAGTAGAGCTTAATTTTTCCGGGAACCAAAGATCTACCTGTGCCATAAGAGAGGTGCCGATTAGCCCGCTTTGCCGTGCTTCTTCCAGGGCTTTAGCCACCCCTGAACGTACTGTTAGAAGCTCGTTCCAACGCTGCTCTAGCTCTTCATCCAAATATCCTTGGTTTACTTCCGGCCACGATGCCAATTGAACGCTTTCTTCTTCCTGGCCGGGAATATATCCCCAAATCTCCTCAGCTGTAAACGTCAGTATCGGTGCTATCAGACGCACCAACGTGGTCAATACTTCGTACATCACAGTTTGGGCTGCTCTGCGTGCAGGATCATTAGCCTGGCTACAGTAGAGACGATCCTTGAGTACATCTAGATAAAAAGCACTCATGTCTAAAGCACAGAAATTGTGTAGTGCATGATACAACAGGTGGTACTCATAATCCTCATAGGCTGCAGTAACTTTTTCCACTAACCGTGTCAGAGCTAATAAGGCCCAGCGATCAATCTCGGTCAAGTCTTCATAAGGTACTGCGTCTTTCTCCGGGTCAAAGTCGTACACGTTCCCCAGTAAGAAACGAGCTGTGTTCCGGATCTTACGGTAAACCTCAGCCATTTGCAGTAGGATCCCGCGCGACACCCGCACATCATTCTTAAAGTCTGACGATGCCACCCATAACCTTAATACATCGGCACCGAATTCCTCAATAATCTCCTGAGGATAAATTACATTGCCCACGGATTTGGACATTTTCCGGCCATCGCCGTCCACAACGTAACCATGAGTTAGCACAGAACGATAAGGTGCCCGGCCATCCATGGCCACCGATGTAAGTAGCGAAGACTGGAACCAACCACGGTGCTGATCGCTGCCTTCCAGATACAAATCGCATGGCCATTCCAGTTCCGGCCGGGTGGTCAATACGGCATAATGACTCGATCCAGAGTCAAACCACACATCCATGGTATCAGTTTCTTTACGAAAAGTATCATTACCGCACTTAGCGCACTTTGTACCCGGTGGCAAAATTTCTGCTGCTTCGTACTGAAACCAAGCATTGGACCCCTCACGCTTAAACAGGTCACGCACTGCATTAATAGTCTCAGGAGTAATCAGCTCGTGGCCACACTCTTCACAATAAAAGATAGGAATAGGAACGCCCCATACCCGCTGGCGTGAAATACACCAGTCTGAACGCTCCTTAACCATAGCAGTAATACGTCCTTCACCCCAAGCCGGATACCATTTCACTTCTCGGATTGCCTTCAGTGCTTTATCGCGAAAAGCTTCTACAGAAGCAAACCACTGTTCCGTAGCCAAGAAGAGAATCGGTTTTTTACAGCGCCAGCAATGAGGATACTGGTGGGACGTGGTTGAAAAATGAACAAAGGTGCCTTGTTCTTTAAGTTCGGCCAGAATGGGCTCTGTAGCCTCTACTGCAGGTAATCCGGCAAATTTACCAGCTTCCTCAGTAAAGATGCCTTTACCGTTAACCGGATTTAGGATCGGGAGCTTGTACTTGCGCCCAATTTCAAAGTCTTCCAGGCCATGCCCCGGTGCTGTGTGTACGCAGCCGGTACCGGCATCGAGCGTAACATGGTCGCCCAAAATTACCACCGACGGACGTTCCTCAAAAGGATGCCAGCACTCAATCCCTTCTAATTCCTTTCCTTTAAATGTACCTAAAACATTCCCATAGCTACGTTCAACCGTAGACATGACTTCTTCTACTAAGTCTTTAGCCAAAACAAAATACTCACCCTCGGACTCAAGCAGCACATAGTCATAATTGGGATTCAGACAGACCGCCAAGTTTGCCGGCAGTGTCCATGTGGTAGTTGTCCAAATAACAAAGTAGATCTTATCTGCCGGAGCCAGACTGGTTAGTCTCTCTTGGGGATCAGATTTAAGCGGAAGCTTCACATATAATGAATCTGATTTTGCTTCCTGGTACTCCACCTCAGCTTCCGCTAACGCCGTTTCACAGGTGGTGCACCAATAAACCGGTTTTAGCCCCTTGTAGATATAACCTTTCTGAGCCATAGCACCAAATACTTCGATTTGTTTAGCCTCGTACTCCGGTACGAAGGTCAAGTAGGGATCGTCCCAATCGCCCCTGACCCCAAGACGCTTAAACTCTTCCATCTGTACATCTATAAAGTGCCGCGCATACTCTTCGCAGTGTTGGCGCAACTGCACCGGCGTAATCTCGGCTCGGTTTAATCCCAGCTTTTTAATGGCTGCATGCTCAATGGGCATACCATGAGTATCCCAGCCAGGTAGATATGGGGTGTCATAACCGCGCATATACTTATACTTGTTAACAATATCCTTCAGCACTTTGTTAAGCGCAGTGCCTAAATGAATATTGTTATTAGCATAAGGGGGTCCATCGTGAAGAACAAACTTTTTTCGGCCGGCTGCTTTCTTTTGTGCCAGCGCGTTAATGTCCATTTTATCCCAACGCGCCAAGATTTCCGGCTCACGCTTGGGTAAATTAGCCCGCATAGGAAACTTTGTCTTTGGCAGATTTAATGTTTTTGCATAATTCATGCCAACAACACCTCCTTGGAGAAATAAAAAATCCGTCCGCTAGGACGGAACATGCCCGTGGTACCACCCAACTGAATGCACCAATAGTTGCATTCACTCATAGCTGTAACGGCAGCTACCGGGGCATCCCTACTTCCGTTAGGTTTCAGAGCCCAGCTCCCAGGTGATTTTCAGCTTTAGCTACCGCGCCGGCTCGCACCAAACCCGGCTCGCTGATCGTTAACCACAAGCTTACTCGCCCGTTCATCGCCTATACCTAATTAGCGTTATTATACCTATTCTAAAAGCAAAAGTCAAACGGCTACAACCACGCATAGCTAATATTTAATTTAGGCCGAAGGCGTAGACTCAAATGACGTTTTACAGCTAGCGCCGCCACCTTTTTCCGGCCAGGCAACGGTTATAATACCGACTAGCATAAGCCCCATACCTGCAATTTGAATAACCGCCAGCTCCTCACCTAGTACAAAGTAACCAAATAAGGCAGCCGCAATAGGTTCTAGCATGGAAGCGATGCTGGCTATCCCTGCTTGAGTCCGCTGCAACCCCCACGTGAAAAGCAAGAAAGGGGTTAAGGTAGTAATAGTTCCTACGCCTGCAACAGCAATCCATACCTGACCCGGCAGATCAATCGGCATAGAAACTCCGGACACCAACATAATCAGCCACAGTATAATCACTCCAAAACCGAAGGTATAAAATAAGGCTGTAGTCGCGTGGTAACGAGACGCAACATCCTTCATCACCAATGTCTGTACCGCTTGCAACAATCCAGCCAATAACCCAATAACCAGGCCGTTAGGTGTAACAGCCAGGCTACCCAAATCAAATATATTAACCACTAAGGCTAAGCCAGCCAAGGCCAATAATAAAGCTATACACTTTCGAGCAGTGATAACTTCGCCATAAAGAAAACGAGACAGGATAATCACATAAAATGGAGCCGTGTACAAAAGAATGGTAGCCACACCAATCGCGTTCTCTTGCATAGATAAAAATAACGCCGGATGGGCCAGAACAATAGTAACAAACCCGGCTCGCAAAAACCGCCAGATATCACGACGGTGAATAATCAAGAGATCACGTTTAAAGAGGCCTAAATAAAGGCCTAAACATGATACGGCAAACATGGTGCGTAGCACCACCATATAAAACGGGCTTAACTGATAAGCAGCAAAAAAGCGGGCAAACAAACCCACAGAAGCCCAAAAAACTCCTGCCAGCATTATAGCACCCAAGCCGTTCACAGTAACACACTCCCGCATTTAATAACTACCCAATTTGATTCCGGTGATTGCTCAATCATAGATTGGTATCGGCTGGGCGAGGTAACGCCGTACGGCTACGGAAATAATGCGCTAAAGCTAAAGTAACCAGGAATGTAGGTACTAAGCGAACCAATAACAAAGCCACCAGTGGCAGTCCCAGGGCAGCAAAGATAACCGTGTCTTCGAAAATAGCATGGGATAGACTTAAGAAAACCCAAAGCAACGTCAACTCATGCTGAGCCCAATCACCTTCCTTGACAGAGGCTAACAGAACTCCGGCACTGTATGTAAAGCCAATAAAAAGGCCCGCTGCTACCGGCACTGCCGCCTGCGGAGGAAGACCCAATCGGCGACACAAGCCACCTAACGCCTGTGATATCTTTTTCAACCAACCAAACTCCTGTGCAATCTCTAAAAGTATCAGCAAAGGAAGTAATATTCCGGTAATTTTAGCCAGAGAGCTGATGCTGCTCACCAGTCCTAATCTTAAGGTTTTTGTTAACACCTTCATCTTCACTTCCCTATATGATCCATTGTAGCACCAGACCTGTGGCTAAGGCGGTGCCAATGCGCATGGCTATCACCATGGCTGTTTTCCCGCCGGCCTGGGCCACTATGGCCCCTTCCTGAGGCAGCGAATGAGAAAGCATTAGCATGGCAGCCAGAATCAGCTGCTGTTTGGCTGTTAGCGAGATTACCGTCATCGCTCCTGCTCCCGCATAAAGACCAGAAATGTTTCCCGCTACCAAGGGTACCGCTGCCTCTCCCGGTAAGCCCAACCAACCCATAAAAGGCGAAAACCAAGCTGATAAGTAGCCCAGCCAACCAGAAATGTCCAGAAAAGTTACTATAAGCGTAGCCGGAACCATGACTTTAGTCAGAAGCCACAGCACTGCCAGGGTGTTTTTAATGCCTCTGAGCACAGCCCGCTGCAACTTCTCCCGAAACATTGGGCGCATCCTCCTTGATGGTTTCGTTCCTAGTCTCAAGCAAAGATATTGCTCCTAGCAGCATGGCTTTGGTCTGAGCCCTGTACTCATCTACCTTACCTTGCAGTTCTTTTAGTCGGACAGTGAGATCATCCAAACGTTGACGACCTTCTTCTTCCAAGGCTCGCGCCTTAGCTTGCGCCTCGGCTCGGATAAGATCGGCCTCCTTCTGAGCATTGGCCCTGGTTTCGTCAGCGGCTTTTTGAGCCAGCACCAGGGTATTACGCAGCGTTTCCTCTAAGTTTTGATAACGATCGGTCTCCTCTTTCAAGCGGGAAACTTCATCCTTAAGACTGGCATTTTGCCGGTACAACATTTCGTAGTCCTCTAGAATCTGGTCCAGAAACTCGTCTACTTCATTTTCACAGTAGCCACGAAGACGACGGCGAAACTCTTTGTTCTGAATATCGAGCGGAGTAAGCATGGTACCCTCCTTGGTGTTTTATTATGGCGATTATTTTTTCTGGCCAAGCTCAACTGAACGCTCAGCGCCGGCTAACACAGCGTCTAACACCAGCCCGCGAAACCCGCCCTCTTCCAGTGTTGCAATACCGGCAATGGTGGTGCCAGCTGGGGATGCTACTTTGTCTTTTAGGCTGCCTGGGTGTTCACCGGTTTCCAGCACCATCTTGGCAGCACCAAGAACAGTCTGTGCTGCTAAAGTCTGCGCCACTGGCCGAGGTAATCCAGCCATGACTCCGCCATCGGCCAAGGCTTCAATAAACATATATACATATGCCGGTGCCGAACCGCTGAGCCCGGTCACCGCATCCAATAAGCCTTCATCTAATACTACAGTTTTCCCCACAGCCGACAACAACTCTTTCACTGTAGTCACATCTTTTGGAGTAGCGTTTGATCCCCCGGCTATTGCCGCTGCCCCGGTTTGAACCAAACATGGGGTATTAGGCATAACTCTAACCAGCCGTGCTGGATCTGTGTGCTGTTCCAAATAAGCGAGAGGCACCCCAGCCATAATAGATACTACAAGGTGCTTTTTTTCCCACCGTCCCTTGAGACCAGACAAAACAGTCGGTGCCACCTGAGGTTTAACGGCCAAAAACACCACCTGACATTTCTGCAGCACCTCATTATTATCGGACGCGGCCTGCACACCCAATGTCTGCCGCAAATAGGAAACTCTATTAGCATCGATATCTGAAACCCATACTTCTTCCGGCCGAGCCAAACCATGAGCTACAATCCCGCTCAGCAAAGCTTCGGCCATAGCTCCACCACCAATAAAACCTAACATTGATCTTCCTCCTACCACATTAGCCTAACCTAACCACGAAAATAATTCTTGCTCACCTGATGCCGGCTGCTGCAGAGCCATCACATCAACATTGCTGGGAGCAAAGAGAAAAATATCGCTTCCTACCCGTTCCACGGTGCCATTTAGAGCGAAAGTAGCTCCGCTGACAAAATCCACTATACGCTGAGCCACCTCGTCCTCAGTCCCTTCAAGATTCACAATAACTGTTCGTCGCGCCTTAAGATGATCGGCCACATCCTTAGCTTCGTCAAAAGTTTCAGGCTGGGTAACCACTACTTTGCCCCCTGCCCCCATGGCACTGGGAAGGCCCACTACCTTCGCCCGTCCACGTTCTACCCTTGTGGGTGATCCCATTCGACTGGTCAAATCATCGTTCTCCGTTACTTCTTCTACCACGGTTTCTTCAAACCCCATTAGGTTTAGAACTTTTCCTACCAATGAACCTGCCATAGCTCTTACCTCCCCTGTATACACTATTTTGTCTCCGATCTACTTCTGGCACCAAAAATGGCTGTCCCCACCCGTACCATAGTTGCTCCTTCTTCTATCGCAATTTCAAAATCACCGCTCATGCCCATGGATAACTCAGTCATGTTTACCCCTGGCAACTTCAATTTCTCTGCTTCCCGAGCCAACTCACGCAGTCGGCGAAACACCGGCCGCAACAGTTCTGGATTATCGGTATAGGGTGCTATGGTCATAAGTCCGCGCACATTCAAGCGTTCCAGCAAGGATACCTTTTTAAGCAAAGACATTAGCCGATCCGGCGAAACACCGTATTTGGTAGTTTCTCCGGTAACATTTACTTGTACTAAACATTTTATCGTTTTATCATATTCTTCTGCGCGTTTTTGTAAAGCTTTGGCTAATCTTATACTGTCCAGAGAATGAATCATGTCGAAAGTCTGTATGGCCAACTTAGCCTTGTTGCGCTGTAGATGTCCGATAAGGTGCCAGGTAGCTCCCGGTTTCATCTCTTTTGCTTTAGCTACAGCTTCCTGTACCCTGTTTTCCCCTATATGCCTGATCCCAGCAGCCAGTGCTTCCTGAATTTTCTCCGGCGGTACGGTCTTGGTCACAGCTACCAAAGTAACATCTTCCGGTTGGCGTCCACTTTTCACCGCTGCGGAAGCAATTCTTTCTTGAACTTCTGCCACATTGTCTTGGACCGAAATCATAAAGTCGTTTCCTCCTACCGCTACTAATGCTACTAAAACATACCTTTTCCCATGATATTCGACACTATCCAAATATTCCCTGCTTAAAATACAAAAAAACCTCTGGCTGCGACGAAATACACCCTGTTCTTAGAACCTTAGCCCTAAGGAAATCTCATCCCCTGGTCTGATACCGGTAACAATAGCCTGACCCTGGTCTAGGGCCATAACTTCTACTGGCTTAAAAATCCATCTATCCCCTTGCCAACAGTAGACTCCCTCTTGGCCGTTAAGGCGGATCAAGGCCTGTTCCGGTACCACTGCCCCACACACTTGGTCTAAGATCACTTCAACCTCAGTCTCCCGAACCGAAGATATTGCCGGTGGAGCATTAAACAACTTGAGCACAATAATATTTTCGTTTTCTTCGTGAGCCAACGCTACTACCATACCCTGCAGCTGGATCTGCGCCGTTTTAATATGCAGTCCCACTTGGTCATTTAAAGCTACGGTATCCAGCTTTTCATCCAGCCTAACCTGAGCAAACGTTGGTTCTTCTTGGATCACCTTACCTAATATCTGGCCCTGATCAACGTGTTCTCCTGCTGGAACCGAATAGGCACTTACGGTTCCACTGGGGGTTAATGGAACCAGAGCGGTTTTAAACTCCAACGGGTCGAAGACATCTTCATAGCCATCTAATCGATCTTCAAATCTCCCGGTCATAGGTGTAACTACAATATTGGTAGCTTGGGCCATTAATTCTTTGGCCTCAGCCTCGATCTGTCTCCAGGCCCCGCCACTGATGGCCTCTTGATCTAATTGTTCTTTTTCTACCAGCAAACAACCTCGCTGCCTTAGCATTTCTTGCAATCTATCATTTAGCTGTTGCGCCTGGGCTGTCTGCATTTTGGCAAGATCGTTTTTTAACTGTACCAGCAATTCAGGTACTTTTTCGTTTATTTCGTCAAGACTCTTTTGTAATTGTTGTTTTTTGGCCATTATGTCACTCTCCCAGACCGCCTTTGCACCTTTGACCTTCTCCTGAAGCTGTCGTGCTTGATCTAGCTGTCCTGCATCTACTAATTCCCCAATGCTAGTACCTGTCGTTACCTGTTGCCCTCTTGATACCTGTGGATGCCAAATACCAGCCTCCGGTGCCACTATGACAAGTTCCCGTCGGAGAAGGACTGCTTCCCCAGGGAACCCTAGAGTTACAGTCCCTTCTTCTACAACCGCTCGTCGCGCAGTTGTTGCCAACAATAACCGTCCAGCTACATGAGCACCATTTAAGGCGGCCACAATACCCAACACTATTAAAAAAGCCATTACTGACAACGGTAACCGTTTTCTCGTTTTAGGGATACCCATATAGAAGGCACCTCTTTCTATAAGATCGCCTTCTAAATTCTACCCGTTTCCATAAATTACCTTCCGGGATTTAAAGCGAAATAACTGCCATTAGACTGCCGGCTCGACCGTGTTCGCCACGGTAAGAAAAAAAATGCTGGACCTGACAGTGTGTGCAAATTTCCGCAACGCTAATATGTCCCGCTTTTACACCGGTGTCAAGCAATAGCCTTCGGTTTAGTTCCCACAAGTTGAGTTTAAAATGTCCGGGGCGGGAAAATATAATGATCTCTTGCCACCAAGGGATCTGTTCTTTAAGTGGCTGTAAAACCACATCATCTACCTCATAGCAGCACGGTCCAATAGACGGACCGATAGCTACCAATATATCCTCTGGGCGTGAATCAAAGTGTTGTTGCATTGTCTTCAAAGTAGATACTGCAATTTTGTTTACAGAACCACGCCAGCCGGCATGTGCTGCCCCAACTGCCTTTTGTACCGGATCAAGAAACAGTATGGGTACACAATCAGCAGTATAAACCGAAAGAGCCACATCTGCGGTAGCAGTTACCAAAGCATCTGTTGCAGCCAGACCATCCTCCCACACTAAGGCCCCCCGGCCAGTTGTTGCTTCTGTTACCACTTCCACCTTAGTTCCATGAACCTGCTGACCCGCCACCAATTTATCAAGGCTCGTACCCAATGTCTCCAAGAAAAACTGCCGCATTTGCCGAACAGACGCTGGGTGGCCGTTCTTAAAGCCTAAGTTAAAGTTATCTGTAGCCACATTTGACAGCCTACCATGGCGCGTACTAAATCCGTGCTTAACCAACCCTGTCCCAGCAATCAAATCCGATGTCAGGTACACCAGATCACCACAACGATTCCAATTAAAGCTCATGGATTGCATCCTTTCTGCCTATCTTATAATCTATTATACACGCTACCAATTGAAAAAGCCCTTGTGCTTGCCTATAGCAAAGCCAAGGACTTATAGGTTAGCAGCTCGGACTTTATCTCGATAGCGGAGGAGGTGAAGGTCGTTCCACTAAAATCACATCCTGGCCTATGCGCTTTATCTTATCCCACGGGATCACTACATCTTCATTACGGCCAAACATGCTAAACATGCCCCGTGGTCCAGGAACAACTATCGCTCTTAGCCTACCGCTCTCCAAATCAATGTCCACATCGATTACACTGCCCAATTTACGACCGTCACTGATGTTAATAACTTCGCGGGTGCGAAGTTCTGAAGTGCGGACTAAAATGGCCCTCACCTCCCCGCAGCTCATATATATGCGAGGAATGCCGGTTCTAATCCTGTTAAATTTTCGGTTCTAAATACTGGCCGGCCACAGCCTCATAAGGGATGAGGTTGGTATGGTTAAAAGCCTCAACCACGTCCCCGCTGCGCCGGACAAGAAAATAGCCCGACAAAACAAATACACACAACACCAACAATACTATTAACCGGCGCATGCCTCTCCACCTCCTTATGAGGAACTTAGATGACGTTTCAGACGTTGTAATGCTGCCTTTTCTAATCGGGAAACTTGAGCCTGAGAAATACCAATCTCCTCGGCCACTTCCATTTGGGTCTTGCCATGAAAGAAGCGTAGATTTAAAATATGTCGCTCTCGCCCATTGAGCTTATGCAAAGCCTCACGTACTGCCAGTTCTTCGACCCAATTGCTGTCTTGTTCTTTGTCATCTTTGACCTGATCCATGACAAAAATCGGGTCGCCTCCATCATGATACACAGGTTCAAACAAAGACAACGGCTCCTGGATAGCATCCATAGCAAATACTACATCTTCTCGTGGGAGTTTCAGTTCGCAAGCAATCTCGCTTACAGATGGCTCTCGACTATGGCGGGTCACTAGCATATCACGTGCTTGTAAAGCTTTGTAGGCAGTATCGCGAAGTGAGCGGCTTACGCGAATGGCATTATTGTCCCGCAGATAACGACGGATTTCGCCTACGATCATAGGAACAGCATAGGTGGAAAACTTTACATTCTGACCTAGGTCGAAGTTGTCAATGGCTTTCATTAAACCAATGCAACCTACCTGGAACAAGTCATCTACATTCTCGCCTCGATTGTTAAAACGCTGAATCACACTTAATACCAAACGCAAGTTACCGCTGATTAGCTTTTCCCGGGCAGAGCCATCACCAGCCACCAGAGCACGAAACAGTTCGCGCATTTTTGCATTGGAGAGCACTGGGAGTTTCGCAGTATTCACACCGCAAATTTCAACTTTGTTAACTAGCATAAAACCCCTCCCGGAAGGCAACCTAATTCCAGTATTGCCACCGAGGAGAGGTTTTATGCTTAATCTATTCCATGCGCTTGATTTCGCGGCGGAGACGTTTTAATATGCGCTTTTCTAAACGTGATATGTACGATTGCGAAATACCTAGCAAATCTGCCACTTCTTTCTGCGTTTTTTCCGGCTCACCGCGCAGGCCGAAACGTAATTCCATGATAATTTTCTCCCGGGGCGCCAGCCTTTGAAGTGCTTGGTGTAGAAGCTTTTTTTCTACGTCTTCTTCTACCCGGCGGGAGATTATATCGCTTTCTGTACCTAGAACATCAGATAATAAGAGCTCATTACCATCCCAATCAATATTAAGAGGCTCATCAAAAGACACTTCCGATCGCAACTTATTGTTTCGCCGCAAAAACATTAGGATCTCATTCTCCACACAGCGAGAGGCATATGTGGCCAACTTGATTTTTCTTGCCGGATTAAAAGTATTAACCGCTTTTATAAGTCCTATACTACCAATAGAAACTAAATCTTCAATGCCTACACCGGTGTTTTCAAACTTACGCGCAATATAAACCACTAAACGCAGATTATGTTCGATTAAGAGGCTGCGTACCGCTTTGTCTCCTCCTTGAAGGCGATCCAGTAGATAACCTTCTTCAGCGCTCGTAAGCGGCGGCGGCAAAGCCTCACTAGAACCTACATACCAGATGGCACGGCGCCCTAAGCCAACAAATTCCAGCATTCGTATTAGCAGAAGGCGCACGGCTAAACGATAGCCAGAGAAGCCAGAGAGTTTCATACCCATCTCTCCTTTATTACGCCTCATCTAGATACGGCATCAGCACTTCCGGACTTATCAAAGCTCGCCAGCTCCCTTCCAAAGATAGGTCCCCAGGAACAAGCCCCACTATAACCCGTGATAGGTGAACAGTCCGACCGCGGTATTTCACCTGTACGCGATCAGGTCTAAATCCCAACAATAACGAATTTTGTTGCCCCAAGGAATCAAACGGAATCACGCGAAACCGCTGAGCGCACTCCTCCATGGACAACACCTTGCCCAACTTCTCCAGATCTAATTCTCCTCTGGCACCCCCTTCCACAAGTCTAATTATCGGCTCTGGAACAAGCCCTGTTAGTGCCTCTGCCTCCACCACTACCACAGGAGCTCCTGTTAATGGATCTACCAGCATGTTACCACTGTCTAAGACAGCTGTTACCTTAATCTCTCGCCGGTTCCAGCGAACCGTTAACATTGCCTTTAACTCTTCGTGCCAACGAAAATGTTTCCAGTAGAACCAAGCCATCCGGCCCAAAGGCACTACGCAAAACAGACCTACAGCCAAAGTCCACCATGGTATTCCTGGCCACGGCCCTGTTGTGGGAAAAATCAAATCTTGTTTAAGATAGTGTACCGCTAAAGCGGCTCCACCTAGGGTGAAGGATATTAGATAAAAGTAACCGGCAGCACGCAAAAGACGCATTGGCGACGCCGGAGCAAAAGTTGCCATAAGTATCGCTATCGATGCAGCAAGTTTTGCCGGCCAAGAAGATAACCGAGTTGTTGGATAAAGCACCAGGTAAACAGCATAAACCGTTCCCAGTGCCGCACCCTGAGCCAACCGGTAAAAACGTGCCGGAACCTGAGCCAACCAAGAGGTGAGTATTAAAATAATTAAGTTCATAATTAAGTTAACCACTGTAAGTACATCCAGGTAGACGTAACGCATCTGCCTCACCTCCTGGCAAATATGCCTACTCCTACCTTATCATGTCTATGCTAAGGCCAAAGTAAATAGCACAGCAACATTATAACGGCCCCCCCTTCCAAACAATGTCGTATCGCGCGAACGCCATGCGTACATCCTAGGTCTAATATAAGACAGGGGTCTGCAGCTTAAACTGTATTGTTGCAACAATTTTGGCCTACTGCCATCTGTTAGCAGTAGGCCATTATGATTTCCCGGATCAAAATATCCACTAAAACTTATTTGCGCCGCAAAAATGGCGGAATATCCAGTTCGTCGTTAGCAAAAGATCGAAATTCTAGGTTGCGATGGAGCTTGTCACCTTCCTTGTCGCGCTTGGCAGGTTGTGGTTCAAAGCCAGTGGCGATTACTGTAACTTTTACCTGGTCATCCATCGTCTCATCGATAACTGCACCAAAAATTATATTTGCCTCCGGATCCGCTGCTTCAGCAATAATAGCAGCGGCTTCGTTAACCTCGAACAAACCCAGATCAGATCCACCGGTAATGTTGAGTAAAACGCCTTTGGCCCCATCGATAGAAGTCTCAAGCAACGGACTGGCGATGGCCATTCGTGCAGCTTCTACCGCTCTACTCTCGCCATTAGCCTGACCAATTCCCATGAGAGCAGAACCAGTGTCGGCCATGATCGTCTTCACATCGGCAAAATCCAGGTTAATAAGGCCTGGCACAGCAATCAGGTCAGAGATACCTTGCACTCCCTGGCGAAGCACATCATCGGCAATGCGAAAAGCATCTAAGATCGAAGTCCGCTTCTCTACTACCTGGAGCAACCTATCGTTGGGTATTATTATCAGAGTGTCTACTTTTTCTCTTAGTTCAGAAATACCTTTCTCCGCTTGTCCTAAGCGTCTGCGCCCCTCAAAAGCAAACGGCTTTGTCACTACACCCACTGTAAGGGCACCTGCTTCCTTGGCCACTTCAGCAACTGTAGGACTGGCTCCGGTACCGGTTCCACCGCCCATCCCGGCTGTAACAAACACCATATCTGCGCCCTTTAATGATTCTTGAAGCGCTTCTCGGCTTTCCTCAGCAGCCTTCTTCCCTATTTCTGGATTAGCCCCGGCCCCTAACCCTCGTGTAATCTTCTCGCCAATTTGAATCTTGCGGTTTGCTTGGGACAAGAGCAGCTGCTGAGCATCAGTGTTAACAGAAATGAATTCTACTCCTTTAAGCCCTGAGGCAATCATACGGTTAACAGCATTGTTCCCCCCACCGCCTATACCAATAACTTTTATGTCGGCAAAGCGATCGGTATCAATTTCGAACTCCAGCATATTATGGCGCCCTCCTCGCTCGCATAAAGCCCAATTCATAAGTCTATGATTCAACAGAGAGGGAGAAATTCCCTTTTTTTCGCAACAATTTTCCCATGACGCTTTCGTCCTAGATGCAATAGTTACTAGTGCCCACCTTCATCACCGATGTGTTCCCCGCTTAAGCAGTTCAATTCGACGTAAGGTGCTCGGGTGGCTGTAAGCAAACCATTCAATAAATGGTGGTGGCATAATATCGGACAGGTTTTGTCGTGCCAGATTCAGCTGCAATGCCACCGCTCCGTCCGGATCTCCGGTCAAAACTACCGATTCTCTATCGGCAGCTCTCTCCATATAACGAGATACACCGTTTTCCAACGGGCTGCCCACAAAGGACGTAAGTAGGAAAAACAGTAGGGCTACTGCCCAAGCCTGGGGAGGATAATGCTTCAGTTGCCAATACGTCAATGAGGACTTTAGTACCAGAGCTAGTAGATAAAATTGGACAAAAATCGCCAAAATGCCCAACAATGTGCCGATGCGGATATGGCCTAGTTTCCAGTGAGCCATTTCATGTGCTACCACAGCCTCCACCGCAGGCTGACTATAATTATTCAATAAAGTATCGTAAAGAACAATTCTTCTTGTCTTGCCAATCCCGGCAAAATAAGCGTTGGCCTTATTGGTGCGACGGCTGGCATCCATTACTAATATTTCTTGCACGGGAATCTTTGACCGTTCGGCCAACTGTCTTACCATGGCTACTACCTCGGGATCTTGAACAGGCTCAAACCGGTTAAACAGTGGGGCCACTAATGTGGGCCATAACAAATTTTGTATTAGTAGCCACCCAGCCATCAACACACCTGCCGGTAACCACCAGCTTAACGGCCAACGTCGTAACAGCCAAAAGAACAATAAGGCTCCTACTGCTGAAAATACCAAATCTAAAGCAGCACTTTTAGCATAGTCTGCCCACCAACCAGTCAAAGTTTGGGTAGAAAAGCCCCAGCGGTGCTCAAAAACATAACTGCGGTAAAAGCTTAAAGGCAGGCTTGCAAGTTGCAATATCCCCCAGAGAATGAGGAAGAACAATAAGGCCGCTTTGAGTTTTTGTCCCTGTGCTATCCGAACTACACGGTGAGTAAGAAGATCACCCCAAGGCCCTAAGGCTACCGCTGTAAGTATTGACACTCGAATCGCAAAGCTAACCACAAATAACAATTGGCGTTGTCGCCAATATTGGCGCCCGAAGAGTATTTCCTCCCGGGTAAAATATTTCAAAGCTGCAGACGTAACATCAACCGGTTGTAGGGTAAAGTAAACATAAAATAATAAAAAGACAGCTGTGAGTAAAAACAGCGCTAACCAAAAAGGTTTTGCTCTCACCCAAGAGTGCCCCCTTGTGTCTATGTTTCACCCTATTCTCGGCTAAAATTCTAATCCTAACTCAAAGAGGTTTGGGCAAAGACGTCATGTTAATGGTAACTTGATCCGCTGCCGCCTTGTTTTCTTGCGATATAGCCTCATAGATCTCGCTTCGCAAGATAGCAACATGTTTGGGTGCTGTTATCCCAATGGACACCTGCCCGTCTTTCCAACCCAGTACTTT
>DUNI01000064.1 GCA_012839445.1 Bacillota bacterium | reverse complement strand
TGAGTTGGTATAATATTGGGCCAAAAAAGGATAAGCTAATTATTAGAGGTACTTGTTCTTGCTGTACAAAATAGAAGGAGGGATTGACTTGTCTTTTATTCGGAAGGTCGCAAATAGTGATCTATTAAGTAGTGTCATGGATATCCCAGAACCGCTAAAGAACAAGAAAGTTGAAATATTAGTTTTGCCATATGAGGACCCTATTAAAGAAGATGCCAAGGACCAAAAGCCCGTAAGAGTTAGGGGCCTGTTGGAAAAATATAAAGACAAAACACTTCAAGCTCAGGAAGCTGGAGCTTGGGCAAGAGCCGTGGTGGATAAGCATGAAGATAGTAGATGCTAATGTTGTCTAATCGGGCTTTTTACTTACAATAATATAGGAGTAAGCAAAAAGAAGTTGAACAAGCTATTAAGTAGGTGACGGTCATCCTACTTTCTGTCAATGCATACTTGTCCAGTATAGACCTAGGCTTTTTCTTCCTGACAAGGTTAGTATTTTCCACCAATATCGGGTAACAGATAAAGCCAGGGGGGCTCATTCCCTCCCTGGCTTTATCTGTCGGCTAGTTGACTTGACTGGAAATGGCGGGACTACTCACATGTCCCCTTCTCCTGTACTTTGAGGCGGAACAGCAATCAGGATGTACATATCGTAGTCGGCCTCGGCCTCACCGTCGGCACCGGAAGTAAGACCAATATCCTGGAAAATAATCCGCAGCTTGTAGCTGTTCTCTTCCGCATCCAAGGTTAGTTCTGCGGCATCAAGAGCCCCTTTTGGGGCACCTTTTTCGGCAGCCAAGGCTGCAAATTCATAAAGATCAGTGGCTACCAGCCTTTCCCCGGCAGCATTTAGAAGCGATACCCGTACATCCAGCGTAGACACTGGTTCCAGCCTAAGTTGATATGGGACCCCATGCACCTTAAGATCATGGGTCACAATTTCCTTTTTATCCATTGTCCTGTAAGTGCCGGCCTGGAGCATCACATCATAGCCCTCTATGTTCAGCGGCTTTTCCATATCCAGATGAACATAGGCGTGCTTCCGGTCTCCACTGTGCGGGTAAGTAGGTTCAAACCCTAAGGTTGTCTCCATATCCTTATACGCACTAAAATCAGCCGGCAGCCAGGCAACTTCTTGCAGGTAATTTCGCCGTTGCAAATAATTTAAGATGCTGGTGGTCTCCACCCGTAAGTTCAGATCCGCATCTGCCTTGGGCTTGAGCTTTCCATCCACCAAGATACCGCCTTGCTCCAGATACTCCTCTAACCGGGCTATCTGGCTATTTCGTGACAAGGTAAAAGCATCCACCGGCGGCAGGACCGAACAAATAGCAAAAGCCGCGGCCAAAAGAGCAACAAGACTATTCCTCTTTACCGGCTTAAAAGATAACACCGTCCCGATCACAATAGAGAAAATACCAAACAGAGCCACATAGTAGCGGGATTCCGTAATACCATAAGCCCTAAGTCTTATATACACTGAAACCAGCTGCATTACTACAATCGGGATCAATACCTTCGGATAGATACGCTGATAAAGGACGGCGAAACGGTTTTTAAGCCCGCTGGCCAAAACATAAATAACAAGTCCGGCGATGGAATAGGCCAAAATCATCGGTCCCAGCCGGCCGGAAGGCCATGTCTTCGTGATTCCGATCTTAACAAAATAAGCCAGCAGCACCAGCGTATAAGCCGCAACCAAGGGAATAGCTATATAAGAAATCAATATCTCCAAAAAACGAGGATAGCAGCTAGCCTCTCGGGCATAAGCCCGATCCGATTTTGCCTTGGAATTAAACCGTGGCAACAGTGACAGATAATAGGTAGTGGCAAAAAGAATCCACACAATAGCCATCATATAGCCATAATAATCACTGTCCACATTAAACAGCAGGATATCCACCGCTGCGATAACTGAGGCCAAGCCAGCTGTCAACACGCCGGCATAGAGAATAGCTGTAAAGGCCGATTTGAAATGGACCAGGGCCACGCTGTTAAAATCAAATTTATCTCCCGCAGAAGGCAGCCAGATAAAAACACAAAACATAGAAAATACCGCCACCATTGTCCTCGCGCCCACCCCATAATCTATAGCCGGCACCGGAGCGATGATCAAATAATAGCCCCCGGTAACGAGCGCCGCCAGTGCATAGACAGCCCAGCGCAGCCGACCCAGGCGCGGAAAACGTTCGCAGGCAAACTGAGCCGTGACCCCAATAAAAGAACCCAGCAAAAAGACAAACATCAGCTTCTGGATAATCAAATCAGGGCTTTTATGTAGAGAAATCATGTAGCAGGTCAAGGCAGTAGTACAAATCAAGCAGAATACAGTCCACGGAAAACGTAAAACTGCTTTAGACAGGCCTTGAACCAGCTTTAAGATCGCTTCCCTCAAACGTTTCATTTCTATCTCTGCCTCTCAATTTTAATAGAGTCTTATCCTTGCTAATAGTATACAGGGCTCGCACGTAGCCTTTTTTGTGCCAGGGCTTGCGGCCGTTGTAACATCTCGCTTGGTATAATAGTACTGTATTCGCTTCAAATACAACTATTCCTGCCAGGGCCCGTCTTACCAACATAGGAGTGAGCAACATAATGAACAGCAAATATGTAAACTTGAGCAAAACTATGGCCCACGCTTTAAGACATGCTCCTCATAATTACGGTTTGACTTTAGATGAAAAGGGTTGGACCGATGTCGAGGAACTGATAAAAGGCTTAAAACAGCACTCAAAAAGATTCAACGATGTAACAATCCATGATTTAGAAAAGGTCATAAAAGGCTCTACTAAAAAACGGTTTGAAATAAAGAATGGGAAGATACGAGCTACCTATGGCCATTCCTTACCAGCTAAAATAAAGAAACAATGCACAGCACCACCAGAGGTTTTATATCATGGCACAACAGCTAGGGCAGCAAAACAGATTTTAGAAACGGCTTTAAAACCCAAAGGCAGGCAATATGTACATCTTTCTTTGGACGTTGAATCAGCTTATGAAGTAGGACTCCGTAGAACAAAGGATCCAACGATTCTAAAGGTCTTAGCGCAGAAAGCGTATGATGCCGGGATCAACTTTTATCAAGAAAAAGATGGCATCTGGTTAAGCGATATCATACCGGCTGAATTTATCCAGAAATTATAATCCATAAATGTTGAGTTTTCTTTGCTTCTTGTTTAGGTTATGAGTATCGTGTAACAGACAAAGCCAAGGAGGGATTGTACCCAGCCCTGGCTTTATCTCCTCAGCACTAAGAATATTAATCTCCCTAGTTATAGTGAATTTGTTCAGTCCCCTCCCAACTCATACCTGACTTTCTCACCAGAATATCGGTAATATTCAAGGTGCTCATCTCTTTGGAGCCTACCAATAAGAATATAGGGAGGGATGTTCTGTTCGGCACAAAACTGCTTAATATGGGGCAATGAATAATCCCCTTTTTTCACAAAGCTATCATATTCCTTCGCGTTGATCAAAGTATTTTCAGCAAATTTGTCTGCTCTATCCTCTGCTTCGTTTTCTGTAAAGTCGTAGTCGATTAATTTGTCCTCAATATCTCCATTAACAATGTGTCCTATTTCATGAAAAAATGAGAACCAAAAAACATCTGCATATTTATACCTAGTGGTCATAATCAAGCTTAAAGTACCATCATTATTATTTTTAATCACACCTTGTACCGGAGCACCTGCAAAATGTTTGACAATCGAAAAC
>DUNI01000254.1 GCA_012839445.1 Bacillota bacterium | reverse complement strand
AGCGGCTTCACGCGCAATATTGGCGGTACCGTGGCCCAGAGAGCTATTTTGGATTGCCGCACAATCATAAGGATCATAGATGCCCATATCAACCACATGAACTCTCTGACCGAAATGCTTAGCCAGCGCCCCCATGCCTGTTTTATAATGCGTCATATTGACAGCCTGCAACATAGTAACATTGCGGGGCGTGATCGAAACCCCCTCGGTCTGCACACCGTTATCGGCGGCAAAGACCAAGATCACTTTACGGTTAATTTCATTATGAATCCGGCCTGTAATGCCGGCCATTTGGATCGACATAGCTTCCAGCTTGCCCAGACTGCCCGGAGGCTTAGCCAGGCTGACCTGATAGTCTTTAGCCGCTTGCATCATCTCTTGATTAAGGGGTTTGATCTTCTCCAACCAATCCTGCAGAATTTGCTCTTTATTCATGTTTTCCCTCGTTTTTACCAGCCTGCCGCATCTCATTTAGAAATAGTCGGCTTATATTACTGATCTCGGCTTGTTCTATTGATCTCATCATATCATCCGGCAGAAAGATCTGCGCAAACTTTACAGCTAGAAAAATCCCTTCTCCTTCAGCCAGTTGATCGAAACTGCGGGATTGGGCACTTCTAAAGTGAGAGAAATCTCCGGGCAGAGTGCAAACAAATGATCCAGAACCGAGACTAGATCAATCGTGCCCCGGCCCAGATCCAGATGCAAATCATCCGTACCGTCATTGTCATGCAAATGAATATGCGACAGCCAAGGCGCCAGTGCGGAAATCCATTCCTGTAGCGCATATTCGGAAACAACGGAATTGGCATGACCAAGATCCAAACAGGCCCGAAAGCGAGGATGATTGACTCCCTGACAGATCTCCACTTGTAAAAAAGGATCTTCTTCCAGCACATTCTCCAATAGGATCTCTACCCCCTCCGGCAATTGCGGCAAGAATTCACGCCAGAATAAAATGGAGCGCTCAATCATCCAATTCCTATAATAAATCTGCGACATATAGCCCGTATGACAGACTATCCTGGAAATTCCCAGCTCGCCTGCGATCCGACATGCCTGCAGATATCTCTCCCGGGTCAATCTAAGCAGTGCCGGATCAACGGCTGCCGGAGATAGTTCCATATAAGCCGCATGTAAGACCGAAGGTCGGCCCAGCTTGGCCAGTATCTGTCGATAATGTGCGATCTTGTCCGTAAGATCCGTCTCCAAAATAGTGGATACGGCAAAGTCCGCAATTTCAAGCCCCAAGTCGTGTGCAAAAGCGATTTCGACTGCCGTTTCGGCAATAGTTGAGATCAACCAATACATTTGATTCGCCTTTCCCTATTGATCCTGTTGTATTTGCGGCCGGTTAGTTTTACTATATTCTGCCGGCCGATTCTGTGCTGCTGTCCGGTAACCATATACATATATGAAATTATATATATGTTTTAAGTACCGTTCCTGCTTCATCTTATCAATAGTAGTTAAAACAATGACACTGTGCCAGAAAAACAGTTAAAATCATTTCTATTTTTCGATCAGACCGTATTTTACTTTTACCCGATCCAGCTTCTCCAGCATCGTCTCCGATAAAAACCACAGAAAAAGTACCGTTGCAAGTGCGTGGATCACATCTACAGGAACGCCGGTAATATAGGCTGACAGTATCATCTGCCAGTTAGGATTTGGTTGATACATCAGCACAGAAGCAGGATTCATAATACCACCGTAGATCACAAAAACAGCTAGACCTCCAAATACACTTAAACTGAATCGATCCCTGTATAACAAGCCCTTACGGAAGAGAATGCCTGCCAGTAAGCCAATAAGACCCATAGCAAACATTTGCCAAGGAGTCCAGGGACCCTGCCCAAAAAGAATATTAGAACAGAGCATGGTCATAGACCCTACCATAAAGCCGGCCTCACCACCAAAAGCCACCCCCGTCAAAATAACCATTGCTGCAACAGGCTTAAAGCTAGGCAGAGCGAAAAATACAGCACGTCCACCAATCGCCAGTGCACTCATAACAGACAAAATAACCAGCTCCCTCGCTTGGGGCTTTCTGCCCTCGAAGATTAGGAAGAAAGGAAACATTGACTCCAGGAGAATGGCAAAAGATATCATCATATAGCTTCGTCCACCATCAATCGTCAAACCAATCGCGATCGTCAATGGAATTGCCAGCAGTGATAACAGGATAGCTACTTTTGTTCGTTTGCTGAGCTTTCCTTGCATCAATTTTTGCTCCCTAACGGGTGCCTGACGGCTAATGCTGGCAGCAAAAACAGCCAATAGAGCAAACATCAGGACATAGACCCAAATCTTACTTTTTATTAAGCCACTTTCCTTATAAAGTTGACTTAAATCCAGCATGACGGCGGTATAAAGCAACAAGCCTAAAGCGGCACAGCCGGAAAAAATACCCAGAATTTTTCTCCACAAAGGCAACTTTCGGGGTTTGTGTTCTTCAGGGGGTGTAATATCTATTTTCTCCGGACGTTGGGGCAACTCAATTGAAAACGTCTCGCCGCCACAGCTCAGGATCACATCCTCCGCTGTCACCGCATTAGGCAGCAGATGCCTGGCCATACGATTTGCAGCAGTAGTATAGAAGCTCTTGCCGGCAAAAAAAGGTTGAGGAGCATCAATACTCACAATGCTGCTAACCGCTGTGGCCTGTTCTTT
>DUNI01000063.1 GCA_012839445.1 Bacillota bacterium | reverse complement strand
CCTTATACTCTGATTCGCAATCGATAATCAAATCAAAGCCATTATGGTAACCCGCCTCCGCCAAGAACCGACGTGCTTTTTCCGGTGAATACTCGTAGCCCTTGATTTCGTCGTTATAGCCAAAGGATCCAGGAATAGTGGGACCAGGAGAACGGATGGCATAGCCTTCCAGCACATTTTCTATAATGGCATCCCAGTCAATGGCATGGTTTACAGCTTTACGCACCCGGACATCGTCCAAGGGCTCCCTAGTAACATTTAGCTCTAAGAAAAACACCCGGGTTCCGATAGCCGTTTTAACGTTCACATTGGGATCGGCTTCCAGTTGATCCACCAAATGAGGCGGCACAGCCTGAACAATATGCACGTCCCCTGCCTGCATGGCTGAAATACGGGTAGCCGTCTCCGGTAACACCTTAAACACCGCTGTCTTTGCCGGCGCCGGACCTATCGGTGGAATATCCGGGGAACCCCCATAGTAGTCATCGTAGCGCTCTAGCACCACCTCTTCGTCCAGACCACCGCGCACAAAGCGGAAGGGGCCGGTTCCCACTGGGTTTTGAGCAAAATGGGCTGAACCGTGCTCTTCGATATATTTCTTAGGTACCATCTGATGGTGCGGTAAAATCCGCAAAAAGATGGGCCACGGCTCTGTAAAAACAAATTTAACTGTATAATCATCTAGCTTCTCTACCCGCTCCATGGGGCCCACCATACCGGTACGAGGTGAAGACTGCCCGTCGATGGAGCCTGGTTTTAAAATCCGCTCGAAGCTAAAAACAACATCGTCGGCGGTAAAGGGGTCACCGTTATGGAATGTAACTCCCTTCCTAAGCTTGAAAATCCACTCTGTGGGTGAAGGATTTTCCCAAGACTCCGCCAATTCCGGGACAATTTCCATCTTGGTGGTACGAGTAACCAAACCATCGAACATATTGCGCACCACCGTTTCACTGACGCGATCCCGGTACAACGCCGGATCCAAACTGTCTATCGATTGCTTAATCCCAACAACTATAGTCTTGTCATCCGTTCCTGATTCCGTATCCGGTTTCGTTCCGCCACAACCACCTAAGAAAACAACGACCATCAACACAAAGCTCATAACTACTAACCACCGGGATCGTTTCACTGTTTTCCCTCCTATTATCTTAATAGTGTTAATCATTGAAGAGTAATAGACAGACTCTTCCTTCAATAGTCAGACTAATCTTAATAAACAACCGACAACTTATAGATAAGGGTATGGTATCTGCCAACTTTATTATAATATAAAATTCAAGTTTTGGCACTACCTTTTTTCGCTTTTACTAGAAAACACTGTGTTTTTATTTAGCCATAGTTCGCCACCAAGACAGTGTATCCGCTATGGTTTCCGTCAACGGACGAGATCTGTAACCCAGTTCCTGCCGGGCTTTCTCGTGCTTATAGCGGCACTTTTTGGAAACAGTAAGTACAGAATAAGTAGTAATTTGCGGTATGCTCCGGGTTAGGTGATAATAATAGGGCATTATTTTCCCTACGGCCAAAGCTAAGCCCGTTGGCAACACTATGCTAGGTGACTGTATGTTGGCAGCTGCCTGTACCAGGCGGTACAGCTTAGTTAAGGAAACATATGTTCCCGATAGAATATAAATTTCTCCCTGCCTACCTTTAGTAGCTGTTTGCACTAACCCCTGAGCCACATCACGGACGTCAACAAAATCAAAGCCCCCATCCACTAGCAACTGGCATCCAGGCCGGGCAAAGGTGCGAATAAGCTGGCCCATCTCCGATCCCAGGTAGTCATAAGGGCCAATCACGCCACTGGGGCAGGCCACCACCACATCCAGGCCAGCCGAGGCCACATCTAAAACAGCTGCCACGCCCTCAGCCTTAGTCCGATCATAATTACTCTTGGGGGCGGTTAAAGCCAGAGCAGCTCGTTCGTCCATCACATCACCGGGTTTGTGGGTAAAAGCATGCACCGAACCCACGTGGATCAGCCGACGCACCCCTGTCTTAAAAGCAGCTCTGGCCACTGTCCGGGCTCCCTCTACATTTACTTCCCACATAAGCTGCTTTTCTCCGTAGGCAATGGAAATTATGCCAGCCAAATGGTACACAATATCTACTCCAGCCATGGCCTCACAGCAACTGGCCAGATCCAGCACATTTCCTTCAACAAAATCCACTGACAATCCCTGCAGTGAGGCTCGCGACTCCCCGGGTAACACCAGGGCCCGCACTTTTTCCCCTGCCTGCAACAATTTTCGGACAAGTGTGTTGCCGATATGCCCCGTAGCCCCGGTTACCAGGATCATGTGGCTCCCCCGCTTCAAGTAAAATAAACCGCCCTTCGTCCCTGACCCCTAAGCCCGAGATTACCGGCGGCATGGGAAGCTATTATTTTTCCCGCTTTTCCAGCAGCGTCGGCCTAACCGGTTTTTTACCTGTTTTCCGAGCCACCATATAAGTACCCTAAACCCATTATAGACATGCTAATGGAGCGGAAAACGGGATTCGAACCCGCGACCCTCGGCTTGGGAAGCCGATGCTCTACCACTGAGCTACTTCCGCCCGCTATCGTAATTATACTCTATGCGGCCATTGCTTTGCAAGAGTTAGAACTTAACATTGGGTGACAAAATCTGTTTTTAAATTGTGAAGACCACCCATTAACACTGGTTCTTCTTGCTTTGTTTGATAGCATACATACTTTTATCGGCCAATTTAAGTAAACTATCGATACCAAAAGGCTGTCCCGGCTGCCATAAAGCGGTACCAATGCTAACTCCCATACCTTGAAGCCTTTCGTGGCCTGCAATCCAAGCCTCGGTAGCAACCTGAATGCGCTGCTTCACATGAGTAAGTCCTTTAGAATCAACATCTCGCATAAGCACTACGAATTCATCGCCCCCAAAACGGCACGCTCTATCACTCTCGCGTATGCAGCTACCTAAAAGCGCAGCAAACCTCTTTAAAACTTCGTCGCCAAATAAATGTCCGTAACTATCGTTAATAAGCTTAAAATTATCCAAATCTATCATTAATATCCCCAAGCTGCTTCTTGCTTGCATAGCTTGGTACAGCTCTTTTTCCATCAACTCCACCATTCCCTGGCGATTGTGGAGACCGGTAAGTACATCTTTCACAGCCCTGCCTTTGAGTTCAGCCGATATTAGGCTATACGGCGTATCAATGCCATGTACCACCACCCCTGAGTAAATAAGGTAATAAGAGACTATTTTAAGCATGTGCCCGATCATATTAGCGATGCCATAAACATCTGTGTACAGCGTAAAACTAAGCTCGGACGCTGCCGTAATTATCATGGCTATTCCCACGCTCCCAAAAATACTCTGCTCAACCTGCTCCCTACGCAAGTACAGCGCATAGGCGCTGCCAAGAAGAACAACAACAATAACATATTCACTTAGCACCTTGAAAACAGTAAGCCCTTTGCCCTCGATAAAGCAGACAGGAAACACTCTAAAAACCATTATGCTAAGCAGTAAACAAACAGTAGCAAGAGTGTACACTGCAGTTATAAGCCGGCGGTTGATCTGTTTCTGTTGGAAAAACGGAGCGATTAAAAGGGATAGCGCCTCCATAAAGCGCCCAGCAATCCATAACTGGGTTGGAATATCGGCCCCAAAGCCTGGAAATACCCCCATTCCTTTATATGTAAGTAGATGACTGAAATCCAAAACAGCAACATGAAAATAGGATATTCCCAAAAAAAGAAACATGTTGTTTCGGGAATGTTGGTAAGTACGGGTGGCTAATACATAGATTAGAGCAGCTACGATAATAGCAAAACCTTCTACCAAAGCATGGAAAAGAAGGTAATTGACACGTGCCACAACATACAAAACAACACTGGAAACCAATAGCAGCGCCAAAATAATTCAACCCCCCCGCTCGTCCAATAATACCACATTCAAAAAGCACGCACTGTTATAAGTTTAGCAAACCAGAAAAGGGGCCCGGGCATTTAGCCTGAACCCCTAAAACTTTGTCTTTAGCTGGAGCGGAAGACGAGATTCGAACTCGCGACCCTCGCCTTGGCAAGGCGATGCTCTACCACTGAGCTACTTCCGCTGAACAGTATACATTATACTCTAACAAACGGAAGTTGGCAATGTTTCTTTTTACTATCATTATGGGTTATATTCTTATACAAGTAAGCTACTCTTCTACTTCTAGGATTGGGTTTTGGATCACCCGGTAATTCTGTCCCGCCATGCCAGGAGTATTATTAAATTCTGATCTGTGAACTGCACAATCGAATTCTTTGTTGAATGATACATTATCGGTCTTGATCCCTATTTTTGCTGTATATGGTATACTTTTGAGGAAGATGTTTCTATAACAGGAGGAATAAATAATGAGTGTTGGGGTTATTGGAGGCGCAGATGGACCTACTGCTATATATGTTACTTCATCTGTCAATTGGGCGTTAGTAATAGGAGTAACAATTGTAATAGTTGGGGGCATAATTGCCTTTTTACGTTGGAAAAAGAAAAAATAGAATCCTTTATGCTGAGTTTTTCTAATTGCTGCGCAGGGAGGGTTTAAGATGGAGTTTGATCCCTTATCCTACCACTATCCGGCCCGAAGAAATCTGATTTATAGCAAAAAGGGAATGGTGGCCACAGGGCAACCCTTGGCAGCCCAGGCTGGGTTAGAGATTCTACAACAAGGCGGTAATGCCGTGGATGCCGCTGTCGCTACCGCCGCTTGCCTTACAGTGGTGGAGCCCACTGGAACAGGAATCGGCGGCGATGCGTTTTGTCTGGCTTGGATTGAAGGAAACCTGTACGGTCTAAATGCCAGCGGTCCGGCACCCCTTGCCATCTCTATAGAAAAACTAAAACAAAAAGGATACAATAATATCCCTGCGTTAGGCTGGGTGCCGGTAACGGTGCCTGGAGCACCTTCGGCTTGGGCTGAACTAGTGGCCCAATTTGGGCAACTGCCACTGACGAAAGTAATGGCTCCAGCTATTCGTTACGCTGAGGAAGGCTATCCAGTGGCCCCAGGAACGGCGGAAAACTGGGCCAAACGATACCGCTGGTACGCGGGCAAGGCTAAGGGGGAAGAATTTAAGTTTTGGTTCGACACCTTCGCTCCCTCAGGACGTGCTCCTCTCCCGGGAGAAATATGGCGTTCGCCAGAACAAGCACACGCTTTGCAGCTTATTGCCGAAACCGGCGCTGAAGCCTTTTATCGCGGTGAGTTGGCCGAAAAAATTCACGATTTTTCTTGTGCTTCCGGTGGCTTTATCCGCCTACAAGACTTGGCAGCCTTTTATCCAGAATGGGTAGAGCCTACCAGCATTAACTATCGCGGCTATGACGTCTGGGAACTTCCTCCCAACGGTCAAGGCTTGGTAGCATTATTAGCCTTAAATATTCTCAAGGGGTTTCGGTTTGAACAAAAGGAATATGTAAATACCTACCACCGGCAAATTGAAGCCATAAAACTAGCTTTCGCCGCCGGTAGAAAATACATTAGCGATCCGAATTATATGACAGGTACTATTAACGACTTGCTGACAGAAGAATACGCCCATGCCTGTCGTCAGAAAATCAGCGATCAGGCCCGGTTGCCCATAACGGATAAGCCCTTGCCCGGCGGTACGGTTTATTTAGCCACTGCCGATGAACAAGGCAATATGGTTTCATACATTCAAAGCAATTACACCGGCTTTGGTTCCGGTCTGGTGGTGCCGGGAACGGGTATCGCCCTGCACAATAGGGGACATTGCTTCTCCTTTGATCCGGAGCATGTTAACTCTCTGGAGCCCGGCAAACGACCGTATCATACTATTATCCCCGGGTTCCTTACCAAAGACGGGCAACCCGTCGGACCCTTCGGCGTAATGGGTGGCTTGATGCAACCGCAGGGCCACATTCAAGTTCTTATGAATACCATCGACTTCGCCTTAAATCCGCAAGACGCCCTGGATGCACCGCGCTGGCAATGGATTAAAGATAATGTAGTGGAAATTGAGCAGCAGTTCCCCGAACACTTAGCCCAACAGTTACAGCGGCGCGGGCACAAGGTGCGCGTAAATCTAGATAAAGCACCTTTTGGGCGCGGACAAATTATCTGGCGGGATAAGGAAGGTGTGTATTGCGGCGCCACCGAGTCTCGCACTGACGGCTGTGTTGCCGCTTGGTAACCACAAAGGAGCTGTTCCGGTGAAACCAAAAGTTGCTGTTCTTTTAGGAGTGCTGGCTGTTTCCTTTGCCGCCCCGCTAATTAAACTTTCCACTGCACCAGCATCGGTGATCGCTTTTTATCGCATGTTTCTAGCTGCTGTAGCCACTTTGTTGCTAGCAAGAGGAAAACTGGAACCTATACCACACCCTTTACGATTGCAGATTCCTTTAGCCGGTGTCTTTCTCGGTCTCCATTTTGCTGTCTGGATTGCCTCCCTGGGTTTTACCAGCGTGCTCAGCTCTGTAGCCCTGGTAACTCTACAACCGGTGATAGTAGCTTTGGCATCGCGCTTTCTTTTCCGGGAGCACTTACCAGCCCAAGCGTACTGTGGCATTGCTTTGGCAGTTCTCGGTGGTCTAATTCTGGCTGCGGCCGACATGTTGGGCCCCGACGGCAGCTTATTGGGTGATCTGTTGGCCTTTCTAGGTGCTGTTTTTATTTCCGGCTACCTGATACTGGGCCGCTTTATCCGCCGTGACGTTGGCACTTTCACCTACACTTTTTGGGTATATGTCTACGCTGCCCTTACACTCCTACTGCTGGTACTAATAAACAGGCAGACATTAACAGGCTATCCGGCCCGCTACAGACCAAGGCTAAGGCTAAAAATATTAGCCAATCGCGGGCCGGATAGCCTGTTAATGTCTGCCTGTTTATTAGTACCAGCAGTAGGAGTGTAAGGGCAGCGTAGACATATACCCAAAAAGT
>DUNI01000062.1 GCA_012839445.1 Bacillota bacterium | reverse complement strand
TTGATATATAAATTTATATAACAAGCAGGAGTTCCTCTCTTAGACATCGAAGAATAACATTAAGTTTAAGAAAGTTGTCAATAGAAGGGGGTAGTATGAATGCATGCACATGAGCAAGAAAAGGATGTAGTTGCACGCTTCCGCCCTGTGTTACAACAGTTATTTACAAACGTTAACCCATCGAGACAAAAAAACCTTGCTTCCTCTATAATTGATCCTTTAGTAAATACCAGTTATGGATTTGAGCTTATTAGAACTCTGGACCAATTTTTGGCTGACAATATGAACGTTTCCCGGGCAGCAAAGCACTTATATTTGCATCGTAACACCTTAATATATCGTCTTAGCAAAATACAAAACTTGACCGGACTTGACCCTCGGAACTTTGAAGAAGCCATGGGGCTTAAACTTGCTCTTCTTATGTGGCAACACAATAACAAAGAGCAGGCAGCAAACGCAAAGCTAAGGAGGGTTAGCAACGGTGTCTAACGCTAACGGCACGGACAAGAAACACGATGCCTCTTTGATGAAGTGTGTATGGCTTCTAAATGCCGCCACCGTCAGTTTTGTCGAAGCCAAACAACTGTTACAACAAATTGCTGTAATTATGCCTAAAACAATGATTCTTCTCGACCAAGAAGGTGTGCCGGCAGATCGAAAGGACTTATTTTCTTCAGAGCTGACACGTTTTCAAAATGAATGCACAGATCTTATGCACATGCTTTTACAGGCAAGGGGAGATAAGAGTGACAACAAAGGCAACTGAAAATAAAATAATGTCTGCACGCGAAGCAGTGCAACGTTTTATAAAACCTGGAACACATATTGCTTTTGGCGGATTCGCCATTTTGCGTCGGCCCATGACCATTGCCCGCGAAATCGTACGTCAGGGAATAGGGGATCTCTTTGTAACTATGAACGGCGGTACTACCATAGAAGAAATGCTGGCTGGCGCCGGGCTGATCAAGTGGCTAGAATCTACTTATCTGGGCATGGAAGGCGGAATGCCTGTAGCCTATGCTGTTCGTTTAGCTTTAGAGCAAGGAGCAATCGAGCTAATCGAGGACTACAGCAACTGGAGTTTTTCTCTTCGCACAATAGCAGCCCGATACGGTTTGCCTTTTATGCCTTGCCTTTCTGATCTCGGCAGTGACCTTATAACTTACGACACCTTTGGCAAAGCTGGTCTTCGTGGTCGTGACAAAGAAGGCAATTGGATTCACCCCGGTATTCCGCCTTATAAGTACGTAGTTGTTGACGACCCTTTTGAAGGTTGGGGTCTGCGGCCTCGTCAATACAAAAACGTAACAGAATCCTGTGCTAACAAGACCAATGCCTACGCTAATTCAACTCAGCTACCAACAGCCTATACAGGAGAGCCTGGCGTAAAAGTAGCTCTAGTTCCGCCACTGTTGCCCGAAGTATGCGTGATCCGAGCACAAAGAGTAGCTGTTGATGGTACAGTGCGTATGGAAGGTCTGATCGGTCCCGACATTGACCAATCGCTGGCAAGTAGCATCCTAATTGTAGAGTGCGAACGTATCTGTGAACCGGACGAACTGCGAATGGTCCCGGAGCATAATCAGATCGCACCACATTTTGTCAGCGCTATTGTAGAACAGCCATTCGGCGGTTATCCAACCGCAGTGCCCAACTATTACGATTACGATTATGATTGGTTCCAAAGATACGGTAAAAGCATTGGTGGCCTTTCTCTAGCTCAAATTCGCGATTACTGGCAGAAAGAAGTTGCTTCAACTGAAGATGATTGGGATTACCTATTTAAACGCGTCGGTGTATCTCGTCTAAGCAAGCTGCGCACTGATCCGCGCTATCACTACAACCCTGAATTGAATAGATTTGCGTAGGAGGCAATAATCTATGTCCTTAGATTATGAAACGTATCTAGCCAAACAAGGCCTGAGCGCCACCGCTTTTACACCCATGGAGCTTTTGGCGGTGGCGGTGGCACGTGAGATCCCGGACGGAGCTTTCGCCTTTGTCGGCACCGGCTTACCCCTTCTTGCTGCCACACTGGCCCAGAAGATCTATTCTCCTAACCTTACAATGATTCTAGAAGCGGGTACTGTAGGTCCTTGCATATCCGATCTACCTATATCAGTAGCAGATCCCCGGGCCGCATACAAAGCAGCGACGCTCAGTACACTGTCCGACGCCTTTGGTACTATTGCAGCTCGCGGCTATTGTACCCTAGGAATCCTAGGAGCAGCCGAATGCGACCAATACGGAAACCTCAATTCTACAGCAATCGGTGGTTACTGGCCGGCAGCAATCTCTTCATTGGGTCGTGGACCAAAAGTTCGGCTTACAGGAAGCGGCGGGGCTAATTGTATCGCTTCATTAGCTGACAAAATAATTCTTATGATGGTACACGAAAAACGTCGATTTCCGGCCAACGTAAGTTACTTAACTACTGTCGCCGGAAATCGTGGACCTAACGGGGAAACCCGGTTTGACTATGGCCTTTTTAGAGGTGGCAACCTCAAAGTGATCACTGATCTTTGCACCCTAAAACCCGATCCAGACACAGGTATCTTGGTGTTGGACGAAATCTTCCCGGGGGTAGACATTAAAGATATCTGTAACAATACCGGTTGGGAACTGGATACCACCTATGCCCAGCCTTTCGCTCCCCCGACCCCTGAGGAACTACGCGTTCTGCGGTTAGAAGTAGATCCCGATCGTTTCTACTTAGGGCGTTCGAGTAAACGTAAAAAGAACTAAGTGTCTTTGTTCCTGTTTCATCTTTGTACTGGTAACA
>DUNI01000061.1 GCA_012839445.1 Bacillota bacterium | reverse complement strand
GCTGTGAAGCCAGGGCGAATTTTATTTGAGCTGGCTGGTGTAGACGAAGAGATTGCACAGGAGGCCATGCGCCTGGCAGCGCACAAACTCCCCATTAAGACGCGCTTTGTTAAGCGCCTGGAGGTAGGTGGTGAGGCCGGTGAAAGCTAAAGAACTAAGAGAGCTCACAGATAGTGAGTTAAATGAAAAACTGTCTGGTTTTAAGGAGGAGCTCTTTAACCTCAGATTTCAACTGGCCACAAGGCAACTGGATAACCCGATGCGGATTCGGGAAGTAAAGAAATCCATTGCCAGAATAAAAACCGTTCAGCACGAACGAAAAGTGGCGGCTGAAGAGGCCTAAGGAAGGAGGCCAAGAGCTTGGATAAAACGAGAGGACAACGCAAAACTCGTGTGGGCCTAGTTGTAAGTGACAAGATGGACAAAACAGTAGTGGTAGAAGTGAACAGAATGGTTAAGCATTCGTTGTATAAACGGTATGTCCGCCGAACGGCGCGATTTAAGGCCCATGACCCCGAGAATGCTTGTAGAGTGGGCGACCGGGTACGTATAAGTTCTACGCGGCCCCTTTCCAAAGAGAAAAGATGGCGCGTGGTGGATATCATCGAAAAAGCCCGCTAAGGCACCCTTGGCGAAAGGGGGATAGAACACATGATACAGGTTCAAAGCAGGCTTAATGTTGCCGATAACACAGGGGCTAAAGAGCTAATGTGCGTTCGAGTGCTAGGTGGTTCAGGGCGGCGGTATGCCAATGTGGGCGACATTATCATCTGCAGCGTTAAACATGCAACGCCCGGTGGTGTTGTTAAGAAGGGCGATCTTGTCAGGGCAGTGGTCGTACGTTCCAAAAAAGGCGTACGTCGCTCCGATGGTTCTTATATCCGATTTGATGAGAATGCGGCTGTCGTCATTAAAGACGAAGATAAAGAGCCTAAAGGGACCCGTATTTTTGGGCCCGTAGCCCGGGAGCTAAGGGAAAAAGAATTCATGAAGATTATTTCGTTGGCCCCTGAAGTGCTATAGGGGAAGGAGGCGTTTTAGTTGCAGCCCAAAGTACATGTAAGAAAGGGCGATATGGTTCTGGTAATTGCTGGCCGGGACCGTGGCAAGAAAGGCAAGGTACTTCGCGTCTTCCCCGCAAAGGGCACAGTTTTGGTGGAAGGTGCCAATATGGTTAAAAGGCACATGCGACCTACGCCGGAGCTACAACAGGGTGGGATTATTAGCCGCGAAGCACCGCTTCACGCTAGCAATGTGCAGCTTGTTTGCAGTCGTTGTGATAAGCCTACTCGGTTGGGGAAGAAGCTCCTCGCTGACGGACGTAGCGTGCGTTATTGCCGAAAATGCGGCGAGACGCTCGATAAATAAGCGGGGAAAGGAGGTAGGGGCCTGTGGACCTTAGGGAAAAGTACGAAACAGAGGTAGTTCCAGCGCTAATGCAGCGCTTTGGCTATAAGAATGTTATGCAGGTGCCCAAGATGGTCAAAGTAAATGTCAATATGGGTGTAGGCGATGCCCTACAGGATACAAAGCTGTTGGATGCAGCAGTGGAAGACATGACCATCATTACCGGGCAAAGGCCAGTGGTTACCCGGGCCAAAAAATCCATCGCCAATTTCAAGATCCGTGAGGGAGTACCCATTGGCTGCAAGGTAACGCTTAGAGGAAGTCGTATGTACGATTTCCTACAAAAGTTGTTCAATGTAGCCTTGCCGAGAGTGCGTGATTTTCGCGGAGTATCCTCTCGGGGTTTTGACGGACGAGGGAACTACACATTAGGCGTGAAGGAACAGCTCATCTTCCCAGAAATTGACTACGACCAAGTAGCTAAAGTACGGGGAATGGATATCAGTATTGTAACTACTGCTAATACAGATGAGGAAGCCCACGAGCTTTTGAAGCTTATGGGTATGCCGTTTCGTGAGAGTTAACAAAGGAGGGATAAGGTAATGGCAAAGAAGAGTAAGATTGAAAAATGGAAGCGCGAGCCAAAGTATAAGGTGCGCCGCCATAACCGGTGCCGCATTTGCGGTCGTCCCCATGCCTACCTCCGAAAGTTCGGGATCTGCCGGATTTGTTTTCGCGAGCTGGCCTACCGCGGTGAGATCCCCGGAATAAGGAAGGCCAGTTGGTAAGGCCAGAAGGGAGGCTATAAAGGTGAGCATGACGGACCCTATTGCTGACATGCTGACCCGGGTCAGGAATGCGAACATAGCTCGCCATGAGGCTGTGGATATTCCAGGATCAAATATGAAGTGGTCCATGGCCGAAATTTTGAAGGCGGAAGGCTTTGTTCGTGACTGTGAGTATATCAAAGATGATAAGCAAGGGATCATAAGGATCTACCTTAAGTACGGGCCAAATAAAGAGCGCGTTCTTACCGGTCTAAAACGGATCAGCAGACCGGGGCTTAGGGTATACGTGGGCCGGCAGGATATACCCAGAGTTCTTCGGGGACTTGGTATCGCCATTTTATCGACGCCAAAGGGTGTAATGAGCGACAAGCAGGCCCGGCGTGAGGGCATAGGCGGCGAAGTCCTCTGCTACGTGTGGTAGTGAGGAGGAATTGCAATGTCTAGGATTGGAAGGAAGCCCATTCCAGTGCCGGCTGGGGTGGAAATAAACATCGATGGCAATAATGTACGGGTTAAAGGTCCTAAAGGCGAGTTAGTACGCAGTCTACACCCGGAAATGACCATCAGTCAAGAAGACAACATGCTTCATATTCAGCGCCCAACAGATGCTTCTTCGCACCGGGCCTTGCATGGACTAACCCGTGCATTGGTTGCGAACATGGTACAGGGTGTGACTGAGGGATATAGCAGATCGTTGGAAATAAAGGGAGTCGGTTACCGGGCCGCTTTACAAGGCCGCAAGCTGGTTATGCAGCTTGGTTACTCTCATCCGGTGGAAATTGATCCACCTGAAGGTATCGAGTTTGAGGTACCGGCACCTACTAAGATAATTGTCCGTGGAACTGATAAACAAGTGGTAGGCGAAACTGCAGCGCGAATAAGGCGGCAACGGCCACCGGAACCCTATAACAACAAGGGTATACACTACGAAGGCGAGCAGGTGCGCCGGAAAGTAGGAAAAACGGGTAAGGTAGCCAAGTAGTGCCCGGAAAGGAGAGGTGCGCAGGTGATTAAGAAAGAAGATCGCAACAAGAGGCGTCAGCTGCGCCACCTGCGAGTGCGCAATAAGGTAGCTGGTTCCATAGAGCGACCGCGGCTGGCAGTGTTTAGGAGCCTCAAACACATCTACGTTCAAATCATTAATGATGAAACAGGAACCACCTTGGTTTCAGTCTCCACATTGGATCCGGAAATCCGTCAGCAGGTGGCTTACGGAGGTAATATCGAGGCAGCCAAAGCGGTAGGCGAGCTTGTCGCTAAACGAGCGCTCGAGAATGGGATCCAACAGGTAGTATTTGACCGGGGCGGGTATTTATATCATGGACGAGTAGCAGCCCTAGCGGAAGCTGCTCGGGCAGCAGGGCTGGAATTCTAAAGTAAAGGAGGGAGACAAAACTTGCAGAAGCGTGAGCAACCGAGACGCAGACGGGATCGCCGGGATGCCGGACCGCCCAGTGAGTTTCAAGAGAAAGTCGTATCGATCAATCGTGTAGCCAAGGTGGTCAAAGGTGGACGTCGATTTAACTTCAGCGCCTTGGTGGTGGTCGGAAACGGTAAAGGAAAAGTTGGTGTTGGTTCAGGTAAGGCGGCAGAAGTACCGGAAGCCATTAGAAAAGGCATCGAAGACGCCAAGAAGAAATTGGTTAGTGTGCCGCTGAGCGGCACCACTATACCGCATGAGATTATTGGGCGTTTTGGTGCTGGTCGGGTCTTGTTAAAACCTGCAGTTCCCGGTACGGGAGTTATTGCAGGTGGTGCTGTGCGGGCGATTTTGGAATTGGCGGGAGTGAAGGACGTCTTAACGAAGTCCCTCGGTTCCAACAATCCTAACAACGTAGCCCAAGCTACCATGGAGGGTTTGTTGTCGCTCAAGTCTCCCCACGAAGTTGCCAAACTCAGAGGGCTTTCCGTGGAGGAAGTTATTGGCTGAGGAGGTAGGGGCATGGCCCAAGTCAAAATAACCTTGGTAAGAAGCCCTATTGGCCGTCCTGCCGATCAGCGGGCAACGGTAGTGGCTTTAGGTCTGCATCGGCCGCACCAAAGTGTGGTACACGAGCTGACGCCGACTATTCAGGGTATGATCTCTAAGGTTCAGCATTTAGTTCAGATAGAAGAAGTGTAGGCGAGGAGGTGTAGCCATGGATTTGTCTACACTGGCACCGGCTCCTGGATCTAAACGCGCAAAGCGTCGGGTAGGGCGTGGAACCGGCTCCGGCTCAGGTAAGACTTCCGGCCGAGGCCACAAAGGACAAAAAGCTCGTTCCGGTGGGACGAAGGCTGCGGGGTTTGAAGGCGGTCAGAAGCCATTACATCTGCGCCTACCTAAACGTGGTTTTAATAATCCGTTCCGGACCGAGTATCAAGTTGTGAACCTGAGTACGCTTGAAGAGAACTTTAACGCCGATGCCGAAGTGACTCCGGAAAGCTTGTGGCAGGCAGGAATCATAAAGCAGTCAGACGGCAGAGTTAAGGTCCTGGCTAAGGGTGACTTAACGAAGCCACTCATTGTACGTGCACATGCTTTCAGCAAGGCCGCATCCGAGAAAATCGCTACGGCTGGCGGAAAGGCTGAGGTGATCTAGGTGCTTGGAGCACTCAGGAATGCGTGGAAGATACCGGAACTCAGGCAACGGATCACCTTTACATCTCTTATGTTTTTGGTTTTTAGGATCGGTAGTCATATTCCGGTACCTGGTATTGATCCACGGGTTTTGCAGGATATTTTTAGCCAGGGTAATTTATTAGGATTCCTGGATTTATTTTCTGGCGGTGCTTTAAAAAGGGTGTCGGTATTTGCACTGGGGGTAACTCCTTATATTACTGCATCTATTGTCACCCAGCTCTTGACCATAGTTATTCCCAGCTGGGAAGAAATGGCCAAGGAAGGTGAAGAAGGTCGTCAGAAACTGGCTCAGTATACTCGCTATGTTACCGTCATACTGGCTCTTATCCAGGCTCTAGGTATGGTAGCTTGGATGCGCAGTGCGGTTATTCGTCCTAGCTTTACCACTTACATGGTTATTGTGCTGGCACTGTCTGCCGGTACGGCCTTTCTTATGTGGTTGGGTGAGGAGATTACCGACAAAGGTATCGGTAACGGTGTCTCTTTGATCATCTTCGCCGGTATTGTCTCTCGGTTACCGGTGGGATTGGCCCAGATAGCCAGCTACCTTAAGGTAGGTGCTATTGGGATTATTAACGTCATCTTGCTCTTTGTAATCGCTCTGGCTATTGTAGTTGCAGTGATTTATGTGCAAGAAGGCGAGCGTCGTATTGCCGTTCAGTATGCCAAACGGGTTGTTGGACGGCGTGTGTATGGTGGTCAGAGCACCCATATTCCGCTCAAGGTAAACCAGGCTGGGGTTATTCCCATCATTTTTGCTAGCTCGGTACTGTTATTCCCAGCTACGGTGGCTCAATTTGTACGCCATCCGTGGGCTCAGGCAGTGGCAGGAGCTTTGCAGATAGGTACTCCACTTTACACAATTTTGTATTTTAGCTTAAGTATATTCTTCACCTTCTTCTATACCGCCATCACTTTTAACCCGGTGGAAGTCTCAAAGAATATGCAGAAATACGGTGGTTTTATTCCCGGTATTAGGCCGGGACGACCAACTTCTGACTATATTAGCCGGGTGCTGTATCGGATTACAGTAGTGGGAGCGTTATTCATTGCTTTGGTGGCGGTATTGCCTATGTTTATGGGAACCCTTACCGGAGTAGAGGGCCTTTCCTTTGGCGGTACAGGGGTGCTGATTGTAGTGGGTGTGGCGTTAGATACCATGAAACAGATCGAAGCGCATATGCTCATGAGGCACTATGAAGGATTCTTGAAAAAATAACTAGTCCGCTTAAAACGGCGGCCAGCCAGGGAGGAAAGGTTATGCAACTAGTATTGCTCGGCGCGCCGGGAGCTGGTAAAGGTACCCAGGGTGAGTTCTTGGAAGAACAGTTTAATTTAGTGCGGATAGCCACTGGAGATCTTTTGCGGTTGGCCATGGCCAAAGAGACCGAGCTGGGACAACAAGCTAAAGGCTATGTATCTCGTGGTGAACTAGTGCCGGATGAACTAGTGACCGAATTGGTCCAAGAACGGTTAATGGCACCGGATGTCGCTACCGGATTTATTCTAGATGGCTTTCCGCGTAACGTAGCCCAGGCCAGGAGCTTAGACAAATTTTTGCAAGATAATAAGCGACCTTCGGTTACGGCTTTATACCTGGAAGTAGACGAGGCGGCTCTGCTGAAGCGCCTCACTGGGCGCAGAGTATGTCCGAAATGTGGAGCATCGTTCCATATCGTTAGTCGGCCGCCCCAAAAGGAGGGCGTCTGCGACGCCTGTGAGAGTGGGCTCGTGCAGCGACCGGATGACACGGAAGAAGTCATTCGGCACCGGTTGGAAGTGTATGCTCGGGAAACAGAGCCCGTATTGGGGTACTATGAGTCCAAAGGCTTGTTAGTGCGCATAGATGGAAATGGCGAATTAAAGGACATTTTTCAGCGGATCTTAGTTGCCTTAGGAGAAGATAAGCAATGATTATCCTCAAATCGCCTCGCCAAATCGAACGTATGCGGGCTGCTGGACGACTAACAGCGCTTACTGTGGCCGAACTTAAGAAGGCTATTCGCCCAGGCATAACAACCGGTGATTTGGATGCGTTGGCGGAAGAATTTATTACCGCCAGGGGCGGTATACCGACCTTTAAGGGATACCAGGGATTCCCGGCCAGTATTTGCACATCTATTAATTACGAGGTGGTGCACGGTATCCCGGGACTAAGACAGGTAAAATCTGGGGATATTATTAGCATTGATATTGGTGTCACTTATGACGGATATGTGGGAGACAGTGCATTTACCGTACCTGTAGGAGACGTAAGTCAGGAAACCTTGAATCTCCTTAGTGTTACTGAAGAAGCGCTGCACAAAGGCATTGCTCAAGCAAGAGTGGGTAACCGTCTGTCTGACATTGGCCATGCGGTTGAAAGTCATGCAATGAGTGCTGGATATTCTGTTGTCCGTACTTTTGTAGGGCATGGTATTGGTACCAAGATGCATGAGGAGCCACTGGTGCCCAACTTTGGACCTCCGGGGCGAGGACCGCGACTACAAGAAGGGATGGTTCTGGCTATAGAACCAATGGTGAACATGGGCTCAGGTGAAGTGCGTGTTTTGCCTGATGACTGGACTGTAGTTACCGCTGATGGCAGCTTGTCGGCGCACTTTGAGCACACGGTAGCCATCACTGCCAATGGCCCCGAGATCCTTACTCGGGACTGAGGGGGAATTGGCTTGCCAGTGGAAATAGATCTAGGCCAGCTTGTTTGTTCCCGTACTGGCCGTGACCAGGGCCGTTACTATTTGGTTGTAGGTTGGCATGATGCCCGACGGGTAAAGTTAGTGGACGGATACCAGCGCCCGGTAAATCGACCGAAGGTGAAAAACGTAGCTCACCTAGAACGTACTGGCTGTGTGGCGCCAAAGATAAACAAGTGTCTGTTAAAAGGAGAGCCTATTACAAATGAAATGGTTCGGGCAGAATTAGGTAAGCTCTGTCATGATCTGTCGCGGAAGGAGGGCGATTGATGGCGAAAGACAAAGGTGATTGTATTGAGGTTGATGGTACAGTCGTCGAACCGCTTCCAAACGCTATGTTTCGAGTAGAGCTGGAAAATGGTCATCGTGTGTTAGCCCACGTGTCCGGCAAAATTAGGATGAATTTTATTCGCATCCTTCCCGGCGATCGTGTGCGGATGCAATTGTCTCTGTATGACCTTAGCCGGGGGAGGATTACGTACCGGTATAAATAGAGCGCACATGTACGCCGATAGGTTCGACCCCGAGCCTACGGCAAGGAGGTTGAGTACTATGAAGGTGAGGCCTTCGGTAAAGCCTATCTGTGAAAAATGCAAAATCATACGGCGCAAAGGGCGCGTTATGGTGATTTGTGAGAATCCCAAGCACAAGCAGCGCCAGGGCTAGGGCTGCTAAGGAGGTGTGATGTTATATGGCACGTATTGCCGGGGTGGATCTACCACGGGATAAGCGTATAGAAGTGGCATTAACGTATGTTTACGGCATTGGCCGGAGCTCGGCGCAAAAGATTTTGGCCAGAACCAACATTGATCCCAGTACCCTCGTTCGAGACTTGACGGAAGAAGAGGCGTCACGACTTAGAGAAGAAATCGGCAATAACTACAAGGTAGAAGGCGATCTAAGACGTGAAACAGCGCTCAATATTAAGCGTTTGATCGAAGTTGGAAGTTACCGTGGTCTGCGTCATCGCCGTGGAATGCCGGTAAGAGGCCAACGAACACGAACCAATGCCCGCACAAGAAAAGGGCCTAAGAAGACCGTGGGCATCCGTAGAAGATAGTGGCAAGGAGGGATACTAAACATGGCCAAGCGCGTAAGAGGACGCGTGAGACGACGGGAAAGAAAAAACGTAGACCGGGGAATGGCCCATATCCACTCTACGTTTAACAATACGATTGTATCTATTAGTGATATGAATGGTAATGTTATTTGTTGGGCTAGCTCAGGCGGCCAAGGCTTTAAAGGCTCCAGAAAGAGCACTCCGTTTGCGGCTCAGATGGCGGCAGAAAAGGCTGCGAAGATAGCTATAGATCATGGCATGCGTGAAATCGAAGTGACAGTAAAAGGGCCCGGAGCCGGGCGTGAAGCTGCCATTCGGTCATTGCAGGCAGCTGGTTTGGAAGTAAGCCTAATCAAAGACGTAACTCCCATTCCCCATAACGGTTGCCGACCGCCGAAGCGGCGTCGGGTGTAGATTGGAGGTGTAAAGGCATAAATGGCAAGGTATACAGGTGCAGTCTGTCGGCAGTGTCGGCGCGAGGGCATAAAGCTATTTTTAAAGGGCGATCGTTGCTACACAGGTAAGTGCGCTATTGATAGGCGTGGTTACGCTCCGGGACAGCATGCCCAGCGTCGTCGAAAGATATCGGAGTATGGCATACAGCTACGCGAGAAGCAGAAGGCACGGCGAATTTACGGTGTATTGGAACGCCAATTCAGGCGTTACTATAAGATCGCCAGTAGGTCCAAGGGCGTTACCGGCGAGACCTTATTAATTATGTTGGAGACTCGTTTAGACAACGTGGTTTACCGACTCGGCTTTGCTCGCTCTCGGGCGGAGGCCCGACAGCTGGTTCGGCATGGCCATTTTGCTGTTAATGATCGCAAGGCGAGCATTCCGTCCTATAGGTTACGCGAAGGGGATATCGTAAGCGTACGCGAAGGAAGTCGCTCGTTACCACTGTTTCAGGAGCTGGCCGAGGTGGCAGCGGCTCGTACAGTGCCACCCTGGTTAGAGTCTGTTCCAACAGAACTTAAGGGCACAGTAGTAAGGCTCCCTGAACGCGAGGAGATTGATGTGCCGGTGCAGGAGCATCTAATTGTCGAGCTTTATTCCAAGTAATGAACCTTGGTTTGCCTGCCCTCGCTGGGAATTGCTATTGTTTTTAAGGGGGGTTAAGGTTCATGATTGAAATTGAAAAGCCGAGGATTGAAGTTGCGGAACTGAGTGAGGATAATATTTACGGTCGTTTTGTAGTGGAACCCCTAGAACGGGGTTACGGCACTACTGTTGGGAATTCTTTGCGGCGGGTGCTGCTGTCTTCTATACCGGGCGCCGCGGTGGTCTCGGTAAAAATCCAGGGCGTTCTGCACGAGCTGTCTACGGTTCCTAATGTGGTGGAGGACGTACCGGAGATTATTCTTAATCTGAAGGAGCTATCGCTCAAACTTCACAGTGAAGGGCCGAAGGTAATGCGGCTTGAAGCCAGGGAAGCGGGTGAAGTAAAGGCGGGCGATATTATCACTGATCCGGATATTGAAATCCTGAATCCGGAGCAGCATATTGCCACCTTAGATGACAACGCTGAACTAATAATGGAAATTACCGTGGATAATGGGCGTGGCTATCGTTCGGCTGACCGCAATAAGAACCCTGACGATCCTATTGGCTTGGTGCCTGTGGATTCCATCTTTTCACCGGTTCGTAAAGTGAACTTTCTGGTGGAGGACACGCGAGTAGGACAGAGGACCGACTACGACAAACTTACGCTGGAGACGTGGACCGATGGTACTATCGGGCCCGATGAAGCAGTAAGTCTAGCAGCTCGCATTCTTACTGAGCACTTGACGCTCTTTACTGACCTTACTGAGACAGGTAAGGATATGGAGATCATGGTGGAGCGCGAAGAGGAAGAGGAAGCCAGTGTGCTGGACATGACTATCGAAGAACTGGATCTATCTGTGCGTTCATACAACTGTCTCAAACGAGCAGGAGTTAATACGGTGGAGGAACTAATCCAAAAGACTGAAGAAGATATGATGAAAGTACGCAATCTCGGACGCAAGTCCTTAGAGGAAGTGCAATCAAAGTTGGCCTCCTTAGGGTTAGCATTGCGTCCAAAGGATGAGTAACAAGGGGCTCGGGCACTTGGGCAGTGAGGTGGTTACCTGCTGCCGGGCCTGGGGCCTCCCTAAAGGAGGTAACAGCCATGGGCTACCGCAAGCTGGGACGCCTGAAAGGACATCGCCAGGCTATGCTAAGGAATGCGCTAGTATCGTTTTTCCGCTATGAGCGTATTCAGACCACAGAAGCCAAAGCGAAAGAACTTAGGCGTCAGGCGGAAGAATTAATAACACTAGCCAAACGCGGCGATCTCCACGCTCGCCGGCAGGCAGCAGTGCTACTGCCGGATAAAGAAGTGCTGAAAAAATTATTTGATACAGTGGGACCACGCTATGCCGATCGTGCTGGCGGGTACACACGGATTTACAAGCTCGGGCCGCGCCAGGGTGATGCAGCCCCCATGGCCATCTTGGAGTTGGCTTAAACGAGGGTGGGGATCCGCCTTTGCCGGGCGTATGATCCCTACTTTTTTTAAGCAGGTGGTAATAATGGCAGCAATGTTCCAGCTAGATCATGTGTCTCACCACTATGGTGAGGGGGATGAAGGCAAAGTAGCACTAAGTGACATTAATTTGTCCATTTCTCCGGGAGAATTTGTAGCAGTCATTGGTCACAACGGTTCTGGGAAATCAACTTTGGCCAAGCATTTGAACGCTTTGCTTCTTCCTACCACAGGAACAGTGCTGGTCAAGGGAATGGATACCAGAGATTCCGATCACCTGTGGGCTATTCGCCAAACAGCAGGGATGGTTTTTCAAAACCCAGACAATCAAATGGTGGCTACAGCAGTGGAAGAAGATGTAGCTTTCGGACCTGAGAATTTGGGCGTGCCTACGGCGGAGATCCGTCAGCGTGTAGAGGCCGCCCTAAAAATTGTGGACATGTGGGAATTCCGTGCTGCAGCACCGCATCTTCTTTCCGGCGGACAAAAACAGCGTGTTGCCATTGCCGGTGTACTGGCCATGCAGCCGGAGGCACTGATTTTAGATGAACCAACGGCTATGCTCGATCCCTCAGGACGCCGTGAGGTTATGGATACTGTAGTCCGGCTTAATCGGGAAGAAGGCATTACGGTGGTGCACATTACCCACTTTATGGAAGAAGCTGTCCTGGCATCGAGAGTAGTCGTCATGAACGATGGCCAGGTAGTCTTGGACGGTATCCCGGAGGAAGTATTTTCCCATGTAAGAAAACTAAGATCCCTAGGCTTAGACGTGCCTCAGGTGACGGAGCTGGCCCAGAGGCTATCTGAGCATGAGGTGTCGCTACCCTCAGGCATCCTGACGGTGGAAAGGATGGTGGCCGAGATATGTCAATTGAAGTCCAAAATGTGACCTTTACTTATCAGCCGGGCACCCCTTTTGCCACCACTGTACTTAAGGATGTCAATGTAGATATAGAAGAAGGCGAGTTTGTTGGGCTTATTGGTCATACTGGTTCTGGAAAGTCAACTCTGATTCAACATCTAAATGGCTTGCTTTTACCAACGGCCGGGCGGGTATTAGTTGATGGATCAGATACCAAAGAAAAGTCGGTACGTCGGATAATTCGTCGTAAGGTGGGGCTTGTTTTTCAGTACCCGGAACACCAACTGTTTGAAGAGACTGTAGCTAAGGATGTGGCCTTTGGGCCCGAAAACCTTGGACTGGCCCAGGATGAAATCCAGGAGCGGGTGGAGGAAGCCTTGGTTACAGTAGGGTTGCCGCCTAACGAGTATGCAAAACGCTCCCCTTTTGATCTTTCCGGTGGCGAAATGAGGAGAGTGGCCATTGCCGGGGTATTAGCCATGGGACCTAGCTACCTGGTATTGGATGAGCCCACTGCCGGATTAGATCCCCGAGGACGGGATGAAATTTTGGGTCAGATCGCCGAACTACAACAAAAACAAGGGCTAACGGTGGTATTGGTGTCCCACAGCATGGAAGACATAGCCCGTTTGGTTGATCGTTTGATTATTATGTACCAGGGTCAAGTAGTAGCTACCGGGGAGCCACGGAAGTTATTCCAGCAAGCTGATGAGCTTAAAGAACTGGGCCTGGGCATTCCCCAGATCACCGAGTTCATGCGCCAATTGCACCAGGACTGCCCCCAGGTGAGCACCGACATTTTGACTGTGGATGAAGCGGTGCCGGAGATTTTGGCTTACTTAAGGGGGCAGGCCCATGCTTAAGGATATTACTCTCGGTCAATATGTACCAGGGAACTCGCTGCTGCACCGATTGGACCCAAGAACCAAGATAATAGGTGCCATGATTTATATCATTTCCCTATTCTTGCTCAAGAGCCTTGTCGGGTATGCAGCCATCACAATTTTTACCTTGGCCTTAGTATTGCTTTCTGCTTTACCGTGGAGCTATGTACTTAGAGGTATTAGGCCGGTATTTTATATTGTCCTTTTTACCTTGGTATTAAACTTCTTCCTGACACCGGGAGAAACAGTCTGGCAGTTAGGGCCGCTTAAAGTTACAGATGAGGGTATTCGGTTGGGTATATTTATGGGTTGGCGACTGTTGCTGTTGGTATTATCAACGTCTTTGCTAACCCTCACCAGCTCACCCATTGCACTCACCGATGGAATAGAATACCTACTGAGGCCGTTTAAGAAAATAGGGGTGCCGGCCCACGAATTAGCTATGATGATGACTATTGCTCTAAGGTTTATTCCGACACTGCTTGAGGAAACAGATAAAATCATGAAAGCCCAGATGGCTCGAGGAGCCGATTTTGAAACCGGTAACATAGTTAAGCGGGCCCGTGGTATGATACCGCTGTTGGTACCGCTTTTTGTCAGTGCCTTTCGCCGAGCCGACGAACTGGCAACTGCTATGGAAGCTCGTTGCTATCGCGGTGGTGAAGGGCGTACGCGCCTAAAAGAGCTGCATTTTGCTGGGCGTGACTTTATGGCTCTGGCTGTGAGTACCATACTGCTGGTGCTAAGTGTCGTGGATCGGATAGTGAGCTAAGAGGTGGTTTCGGTGCGTAAGGTTAAGCTTACTTTAGCGTATGACGGCACTGAGTTTGCCGGTTTTCAAGTACAGCCTAATGTTCGCACGGTACAGGGAGAACTTATGAGTGCCCTGGATACCATCTTAGGAGAAAAGGTCAAATTGATCGCGGCCGGTCGCACCGATACCGGTGTTCACGCCAGGGGTCAAGTTGTAAGTTTTAGGACTGCCACCTCAATTCCCACCGATAGGTTACCGGCAGCCCTAAACTCAGTTCTGCCACGGGATATGGCTGTTTGGCAGGCTGAAGACGTGCCGGCAGACTTTCATGCTCGGCATCATGCTACTGCAAAGATATATCGCTATTTACTTTATCTAGGAAGGACACCGGCTCCATTTATAAGACATTACAGCTGGCGTTTGTTCTGGGCGATGGATGTAAAAGCTATGCAAGAAGCGGCAGCTGAGCTGGTGGGTAAGCACGATTTCACCGCTTTTTGTGCTGCTGGATCACCGGTCAAGAACAAGGTGCGTACCATGCAGCGTATACACATAGTATCAGATCGGGATCTAGTTTTGATCGAGGCTGTGGCCGATGGTTTTTTATATAAAATGATGAGAAGTATAGTTGGTACTTTGGTAAAAGTTGGACGGGGGGTGCTCACCCCCGAGGATGTAAGGGACATCTTAGCCCAAAATGATCGCCCACGGGTTGGACCTACAGCTCCGCCCCAGGGGCTGATTCTTTGGCAAGTAGTTTACGATAATCTCACCGCCCCCGAGGACACACCAGGCAGCATTGGCTTGACACTGCCTTGGGGCTATGTTAAAATTTCGCTGTGAGTCTCTTTCGCCGTCTGAGCCCCGGCGGGGAGAGCCTCAGCTGATTTCTCCAGCGGGAGGAAAGAAAAGTGAAAAGTTATCAGGCTAAGCCGGCCGAGGTTGAACGCAAATGGTACATCCTCGATGCGGCTGACAAACCTCTTGGCCGAGTGGCTGTGGTGGCAGCGCATATTTTGCGTGGTAAGCATAAACCCACATATACTCCGCATGTAGATACCGGTGATCATGTAATTATTATCAATGCCGACAAAGTGGTTTTAACCGGTAAAAAGCTTTCCCAGAAGGAATGGATTCGTTACACTGGGTATCCGGGTGGCCTCAGACGTACAAAATACGCCGATGTTATGGCCACACGTCCGGAACTTCCCATAGAACGAGCCGTAAAAGGTATGCTACCTAATAATCGGTTAGGCCGCGCTATGTTCAAGAAACTAAAAGTTTATCGTGGTGCAGATCATCCTCACCAGGCCCAAAAGCCCGAAGCCTGGCCTGGAGAGATAAAGTAACCCCAGGGGAAAGGAGGAGAGAGATTGATGCCGAATGTTAGTTACCAAGGCACCGGGCGACGTAAGACCGCGGTGGCCAGAGTGAGACTAGTTCCCGGAGGTGGCCGTTTTGTAGTTAACGGTCAGCCGGCAGACGAATACTTTCCCCTGCCCAGCTTGCAGACAGTAATCGAGCAGCCTCTTAGGGTTACTGGTAATATGGGTAAGTTTGATGTTATCGTTAAGGTAGAAGGCGGTGGCATTACCGGGCAGGCAGGTGCCGTGCGACACGGATTGTCCCGAGCCTTGCTGAAAGTGGATCGAGTATTTAGGCCTATTCTTAAGAAAGAAGGACTTCTTACCCGTGACCCGCGCATGAAAGAGCGCAAGAAGTACGGTCTTAAAGGGGCCCGCCGTGCACCTCAGTTCTCTAAACGTTAATAGCAAAAGCAACAAAACCTCAGCCGTTATTACAACAGCTGAGGTTGTTTTTTTGCTGCGTACGGGCAGTCATCTGCCGCTGCCTGTTTTTCCCTCTACCCATACACCTCCGGTTTTTGCTTGCCCGTTGACATTCATTGGAACTTTGAATGAGTTAGTAGAGGACTGTGTTGTTACTACGGCGAACTATATCAGAGCTTCAGAGACAACGATAAGGTTCCAGGACCAGAAGAAAGGTGTGTTTATATGAAGAGGATTACGTTAAACTTCTGGGCTGCCTTTTTAGCAGGGCTGATGGTGCTTACGGCGATGGCACCGCTGGCAGCGGCCGCAGCCAAGACCCCGTCGCTTATTGTGGATGGTGAGCCTGTGACACCGGCACCGTTATTGCGCTGGGACAAGGACACGATTTTAGTATCAATAAGAGATCTTAGCACCTGCCTGGAAGCGGGATTTCAATGGAATGAGGCTGAAAAAACCACTTGGATTCAAAAGAACGGACGCACAATGTTCTTTCGGCTTACCACCGGCGAAGTGAAGAAAAATAGTAAGCCGATAACGCTTCCGGTACCGGCCCGTTTGGTTGATGGAACTTTTTATGTGCCGCTGCGCTTTGTGGTGGAAAATCTGGGGGCCACTGTGGTCTGGGATAAGAGTGCTAATCAGGTGCAAATTATCACCGGCGAGCGTCATGTTCCGCCGGAACGGATAAACAGCCAAGCATTTAATGCTTTGGTAGCCTATACTGATCAGGGAAAACTGTGGCTGTTGGACGGGCGGGAACCGAATGCACAGCCGAAGCAGCTAACCGACTCCGGCATTGCTGAATTAGTGGGGTGGTCAGCGGACGGTACCTGGCTGGCCTACAAATACTATGCTGATACCAAATACGAGACCCCTGCTTACTTATGGGTGGTACAAGCTGACGGCAGTGGAGCCAGGCAGGTGGATACAGCACCTATTTATGGCGATCCGCAGTGGTCCCCCAAGGCCAATCGTTTGGCTTATACCATTGAGCAAAATAGTGC
>DUNI01000060.1 GCA_012839445.1 Bacillota bacterium | reverse complement strand
AAATGCATTTGGACCGGCCTGCTTATATTAATGCTGATAAACAGCTTTTTAAGCAGGTTATTCGAATACTGGTTGACAATAGCATGAAATATAGCCCTAGCGGAGAGAAAATTGTTATTAGGGTTGTTGCTGAGGAAGGTTCGGTTCGCATCATCGTACAAGATAACGGTATAGGAATAGCGCCAGAGGAGTTGCCGAGTATTTTTGAACGGTTTTATCGTTCGGATGAATCTAGAGCCAGAAAGACAGGCGGTTCGGGTCTGGGCCTAGCCATTGCCAAATGGATAGTAGAGCGTCATGGGGGGCACTTTGAAGTTTTGAGCCGATTAGATATCGGTACACGTATTACTATTGTGATTCCTGCTGGAGAGTAGGCGCGTTTGACGCCTTGGAATTAGCCCGAAAGATTCCATAGCTCTCTTGACAGGAGTCTTTTTTTAGCTCATACTGTGTATAGTGTATATACACGGCATCATTAAGGGGTGATGAGCTTTAGCATCATGAACATTCTTATCTCTTCTCAGAACCCTAGTCCTTTGTATCAGCAAATTGTTGATCAGATCCAAAGACAAATACTCTGTGGGGAATTGGCTCCTGGCACTGCTCTGCCTTCTATCCGCGAGTTAGCACGGGATCTACTGACTAGTGTTATTACTGTAAAACGGGCATACATGGAACTTGAGCGCAGTGGCCTTATTATTACCCGCTCTGGTGTGGGTTCTTTTGTAGTTGATTTGAAGGACTCTGATCGGAAGAAGGTGCTGGAGCAAGAGGGAAGGTTAGTTTTGCAGGCGGCGGTGGATAAAGCTTGGAGCATGGGTTTATCCGCTGCTACCATTCGGAGTTTGGTTGCGAGTATGCTAAGTGAAAAGGAGTTGGAGGAATAATGAGCGTAGCAGAAACCAGGCCTTTGATGGAAAGCGGATCGGTGCCTGCTTTTCGGCTTAGGGGCATTACGAAAAACTATCCTGGCTTCTCTTTAGATAACATCGATCTAGAACTTCCGCCCGGATATATCATGGGTTTGGTGGGGCCTAATGGGGCTGGTAAATCTACATTAATCAAGATCCTTATGAATTTAGTTAAGCCTGATAGTGGCCAGGTGGAAGTTTTGGGACACAGGTATGAGAATGTGCAAGAAGAACTCGCCATCAAACGATCCATCGGCTATGTACCGGAAGAATCAAACCTGTACGAAGAAATGAGTGGTGAATGGCTGGGGCGTTTTGTTGCCCAGTATTACCATAACTGGGATGACCAATTGTTTACCCGCTTGCTTGACAAGTTTAACATCCCGGCTACCAAGCAAATAAAGGACCTTTCTAAGGGCAATCGTATGAAGCTGTCGGTGGTTACGGCCTTGGCTCACCGCCCTGAATTGCTTTTGTTAGATGAACCTACTTCCGGTATAGATCCTGTATCACGGCATGATATGTTACAGGAACTCTTGGAAGTTATTATGGATGGGAACCATGCTGTTCTCTTTTCGTCCCATATAGTAAGCGACATTGAGCGCATTGCTGATGTGATAACCTTTCTTGTCGATGGAAGTATTGCTTTGAGTGGAGAGAAAGACATTATTACTGACTCGTGGCGACAGCTGACTTTCAAATTGAAAGATGCAAGTAGCACTGGACTAATTTCCAAGCTTCTTCCTGGGGCCCAGATAAGGCAGGAAACTGTGACAGCTACCAGCAGTAATTTTACTCCGGAATTGGGAGCTAGGTTGTCGGCTCTAGCCTCAGGTGACATTATTGTACAACCGCTGGATCTGGAAGAAATTCTTATTGTTTTGGCAGGAGAGGAGAAATCAAAATGTGGAGCTTAGTATACAAAGACTTTTATCAGCAACGAAAAGGCCTACGGTTTCTGTTGCTTTGGGGTATTGGCTTATTTGCCTTTACCGCGTTGTCTGACACTGGCCTCGGCATGATACCGTTGTTTATATTTATTGCCGGAACAAACTTTGCTTTGCGGTTTTCCTATCATGAAGAGAAGAATTATGGCCTGTCTTTTCTGCGCTCCCTGCCGCTAAAGCCCAACTATATTGTGGGAAGACTCCCATCAGCAGCGCTGCCACATACTTACTACCCACAATATAGTTGGGCTTTAGCGGCAGGGAGCGCAGAAAAGACAGGCCATAATTCTTCTCTATTGCCGGAACAAACTTTGCTTT
>DUNI01000059.1 GCA_012839445.1 Bacillota bacterium | reverse complement strand
TGGCCATCCAGATACTTTCCAGCCTAGGAAGGGTGTGTTTTGTTCCGAGGATGGAAGATCGTCAGCATTGATGGTGTGGGTAGCATCAAGGTCGATAACGGTGATGTCAGCGGGTGATCCTGGTTGACCTTGATGCTACCCACACCATCAATGCTGACGATCTTCCATCCTCGGAACAAAACACACCCTTCCTAGGCTGGAAAGTATCTGGATGGCCAGTGCTTACAATAGTAAACGGCGACATTGTGTTTAGATAACGCTAGCACACTTTTCTTTTTAACAGGGCTTGCTACAAGGCGGCCCTGTTTTTTTACTTGCCATAATTAATATTTTACCCTTGAAATTAGGTTGTCCACATATTATACTTTAGTTGAACATTTGAGCAGTCATTCAAGTGAGGTGATTTAGTTGGCCAATGATGTCTGTGATGAGTTTCGCTGTAGCCCGGACAAAGTAGCTCACTGGCAAGGTAAGCTACCACCGCTTAAGGACGTAGCTGCTACTTTTAAGGTCCTGGCTGATGAAACCCGTACCTCCATACTGTACCTCTTAGCTCATGAGGAGCTTTGCGTCTGTGACATCGCTGCTATTTTAGACAGCAGTGTTTCGAACATTTCCCACCATCTGCGACTATTGCGATCCCAAAGGTTAGTAAAATATCGTCGCCAGGGAAAGATGGTTTTTTATTCTTTAGACGATGAACACGTACTGGCTCTTATTGACCAAGCCTTTATCCATGTTCAACATAAAGATCAACTTTAAGTTTGAGACTGGTTAAGGAAAGGAGTCTTTTTATGCGTTATGTTTTGGCTGGCCTGGACTGTGCCGGCTGCGCCGCTGAAATTGAACGGGAACTGCAAAAAGTTGCCGGTCTAGAAAACACAGTAATAAACTTTACCACTCGAACCATAGAGCTTCCCACTGAACTGGCTGCCACCGCCCAAGCAACCATTGATGATGTTCACTCCGGACTTAATTTGGTTCCGGCCCCCACTGGAGCCTGGGAAGAGATGGCTGCAGCCGGTGAGCACAATGAGCAGCGCCAACTGGTCCTGATGGGAATATCTGCTGCCCTATTGGCCGCTGGCTGGTGGCTAGGTTCACGGTCAGAGCTTCTACGCTGGGCTTTATTTATTCCGGCCTATCTTTTGGTAGGCTGGCCGGTGCTAAGACAAGCCGGTTCTAATTTGATCAGGGGCCGAGTGTTTGACGAAAACTTTCTTATGACCATCGCCACTTTAGGCGCTGTGGCCATCGGTGAACTGCCTGAAGCAGTGGCGGTAATGCTATTTTACTCGGTAGGTGAATATTTTCAGGATCGGGCCCTTAATCGTTCGCGCCGCTCTATCGCCGCACTGCTAGCCATTCGCCCTGATTATGCCAACATCAAGCAAGGCGAACAACTACAGCAAGTCCCACCGGAAGCGGTGGCTGTAGGAGAAGAGATTGTAGTTAAGCCGGGAGAGCGGGTGCCGCTGGACGGCGTGGTTCTGACCGGTACCTCATTCGTGGATACGTCAGCCCTTACCGGCGAACCGGTGCCCAGGCGTCTGGAACCGGAAGATACAATACTGGCCGGCATGGTCAACGGTGAGACATTGCTTACAG
>DUNI01000058.1 GCA_012839445.1 Bacillota bacterium | reverse complement strand
ATTTTTAGATAGCTTGGGAGTTGATTCTACAAATAAGATCATTTTACATGTGGGAGGCGTCTACGGAGACAAGAAAGCTGCTATACAGCGCTTTTCGGAGCGCTATAAGGATCTGGATGAATCTATTCGGCAGCGGCTCGTGATTGAAAACGATGATAAATCCTACCACATCGGCGATGTGCTTGAGCTCGGTGCCCGCCTCGGTATGCCGGTCGTTTATGACAATCTGCACAACAAGGTGAATTGCTGCGATTCATCAAAAGACGATTTTTATTGGGTCTCTCAATGCAGATCGTTGTGGAAACAAAAAGACGGTAAGCAAAAAGTTCATTATTCACAGCAAGACCGGTTAAAAAGTGCCGGTTCTCATTCCAAAAGTATTGCCATAAACGAGTTTCTGCACTTTTTTGAAGGCCTCGGCGAAAACAAGCCGGATATCATGCTTGAAGTTAAGGATAAGAACCTTTCGGCAGTTAAATGTATCAACTGTACGACACGAAGTCCCGTGGGAAAGTAAATTTTTGCTTTTTCACGGGACTTTTTAGCCCCGGCAAACTTGGGGAGGGTTCTAGCTTCCAAGGAGCCGGGGGTTGTTTTTCTACTTTACACTACTGCTGAAAACTAGAAATATATCCGAGCAAGGTTTCATTACCGGCATCTTTGGGTTGGTATTTGATTACTAGAATATCGCCATCTTTGAAGTCTTTTGTAGTGGTTATGCTATATTTAGAAGTAGCGTCTTTAAGAGTGGTGGTTCCAATCTTTTCATCGCCAAGATAAACATTAACGACAGTACCTGCTTCTTCTTTCAATAGAATTGTATCATTGGGCGTGAAAGTTAGTTTATTTGATCCGGTAGTTACTACTCCAGGTGCATTTTTAAATTCTTTAGGATTAGGGGTTTTACTTATTCCCAAGGGATATTCTTTATCTTTCATTGTCTCGGCAAACTCGTCTTGTATTTTCTTAAGTTCTTCCGGTTTAGTCAATATGTCCACGGCAGTGCATGCAACAGCTTTAACAGTTTGTGTTGTGGCTTTGTAAGCGGCTGGCATATTTACTTGTTTGGTAAGATCAAGAGAATGCCCCGGGGTGCCAGAAGCGTAATTAGCCATTGAGAAGTTTATCAATGGAGCATGCCATGATACATCTCCCTCATCTGACGATCCTCCGGATTTATGGGGTACGTCCGGCAAAGGTTCAATTACAGTACTTAAGCCTTTTTCATAGCCAAGAGCTTTGGCAGCTGTTTGATCTTTTTGATCAAATGTTGGTGGGCCTACTAATACGGTGTTTTTATAAGCAAGCTCTGCTCCGGCTCGGTTTAGTATTTTATTGGCACATGAGTCTATAAATTCAATTTCGGCCGTGCAACCGGTAGCCATGGCAGCTGCCTTGGCAATATCATCCACTCTTTTTTCTACCTGGGCAACTGTTTCTATGGATAATGCTCTGATGTAATAATAGCTTTCAGCATAGGCAGGGACTATATTGGCTGCATCTCCACCTTTTGATATGATGTAGTGTAATCTTACATCTTGAGGCACATGTTCTCTTAGAAAATTCACCGCGATGTTCATAAGTTCTTGGGCATCCAAAGCACTTATGCCCTTTTCGGGGGAACTGCCTGCGTGGGATGCTACGCCGTGGAAGGCATATCTCTTATAAGATAGCGCACTATTTTCTGTGAATGGTACTCCATTATTACTTGATGCATGATAGCCAATAAATACGTCTACACCATCCAAAAGACCCTGTTTTGCGTAAAACATTTTGCTAGCGTAAATTTCTTCCGAAGGAGTTCCAAAAACTTTTATTGTACCGGGTATTTTCTTGGTGTCCATTAATTCTTTTAATACAGCAGCAGAACCAATAGCTCCGGCAGCATATAAATTATGTCCGCAACCATGCCCAGACTCACCGCTTACTTCAGAAGATAGTCCTGGTAAAGCATCATACTCGCACAATAACCCTATAACAGGGCCACCGGTTCCATACGTATATTGGCCAATAAAACCTGTAGGGAATCCTCCCACGCCTCTTTCTACTTCAAACCCTAACTGCTCAAGCTTTTCTACTAGAAAATTTGATGACTGATATTCAAACTTACCAACCTCGGCAAATTCCCATACTGTTTGCCCCACCTCTTGTATTAAGCCAGAATACTTGTCGCTGAGTTTTACTGCTAATTCTTTGTTGGCGTCAAGTTTAGCGTTTGCAGACGCAAACCCGGTCATGATAGATGCAATCAAGACTACAGTTACAAAAAACGATAAGAACTTTGTTGTTTTTCTAAGCACGATAAAACCTCCTGCTAATGTTTAATTTGATTTTACATGTGAGTTTGGCATCACAATTATGATGTTAAGGAAAATCCCTCCTTCCACTGCACGCATAATATTTGGTAGCAAACGATAGATGTGGGAAATGCGGGGTGCATATATATGCACGTGAATACATAATTCTACGTTAAAATGGATTTCCCTTCTATATATAAAAAATAAAATGTAGATTGTGGATATTGAGATGTGCAAGTCGATGTACCAAAGGGAGTATTCTGCTTGGATGGGGAGAATTGATGCTTGGGGTGAGAATGATGTGAAGGAGTTTGAGATTTACCGTAATTGGTTGGACTCTGGCAGACGGCGGGGGAATCCTACGCTTCGCATTCGGAAGTGTAGGATTTTCTTTGATTTTGGCTAAAAGAGCTTGCCGCTGACATAATTTAGAGGTAAAATACAAGTGTCTCATATAAGACACTTTACTGGGGGATTCGAAGTGGTTGCTGCAGACATTACAAATCGACACAAAGAAGTTCTTCTCCATACCCCGCTGTTTAAGGGCTTGACTGTAGCCGAGCTGGACAGATGTCTGGCTATAGCGGGTGCAGTCTACGGCCGCTTTGCGAAAGGGGAGGTCATTTATCAGCGCAACCACTATGAACGACGGCTGGGGATTATTCTTGAGGGCTGTGTAAAAGTGAACAAGGTTTCGGACGACGGTCAGAAGATTATTATGAATATCTTATCGGAGGGTAGCCTGGTAGGCGGAGCCACCTTATTTCACGATTTCGATTATTATGTGGTGGAAATTACAGCGACCATGGACACTAACTTGCTGTTTTTGTCGCAGGCGGCACTCGAGAGGATGTTTCAGGCTGATTATCGTCTGGCCCGCAATTATATTAGCTATCTTTCTAGTCGTATCTATTTTCTGAACCATAAAATTGACCGGTTTACGCGTTCGAGCGCTGAGCGCAAATTGATGGATTATCTGGCCGACAATGCGGTTGAAAGCAATGGCGGGCATGAAGTCTGTCTACTTTATACCATGAAAGATCTGGCGGCGGCGCTGAACATCAGCCGGGCATCTTTGTACCGGGTGCTGGACAATCTGGAGAAAGAGGGGATAATTCAAAAGGAGCAAAACTGTATCCGTATCAAAGACATAAACCAAATTACTTAACCACTACTATCCGGATATTTTGAATCAAATCAGTTTAGGGAGGGTATCAATTGAAAAGAGCAACTGGCTTTATGGCACGTCTGCTGGTCATTATTATGTTGGTTACTTTACTGGCTGGGTGCGCCGGGCAGAAGCCTGACGACCAACCGGAACCCGCTAGTAAGGAGCTTGTTAAGGTGGCGGCACTCAAGGGGCCGACCGGTATTGGCATGGTAAAATTGATGGAGGACAGCAAAGCAGGTACTACTGCCAACGACTACGACTTTGAACTGTTGGGTGCTCCTGACGAGATCGTTGCCAAGCTCACTTCGGGCAGCGTTGATGTGGCGGCTGTCCCTACCAATTTGGCCGCTGTGCTGCACAGTAAAACCAACGGCAATATAAAGCTAATCGCAATCAACACTTTGGGAGTTCTCTATGTCTTAGAAAACGGGAACAGTGTCCAGTCCATTGCTGATCTGAAAGGGAAAACGATCAGCACCTCTGGGCAAGGTGCGACCCCGGAATATGCCCTCAATTATTTGCTGGAGCAAAATGGCTTGGTTCCAGGCCAAGATGTTACGGTTGATTTCCTGTCTGAACATGCGGAACTTGCGACCTTGGTCGCAACCGGGAAAGCCGATTTGGCGATGCTGCCGGAGCCATTTGTTACTTCGGTAATGGCGAAAAACAGTGATGTCCGGATTGCGCTTGACGTCACCGAAGAGTGGAGACAAGCTACCGCCAAAGCCGGCACTTCTGGAGCCGAACTTACCATGGGCTGTCTTGTTGTGCGTAAAGAATTTGCTGAGGCCAACAAAGAGGCACTTGATACTTTCCTGACTGAATACGAGGCTTCGACTGCCTTTGTTAATGATAATGTGGGCGAAGCGGCTGAGATGGTGGCTGCAAACGGTATCATGGCTGATGCCGCTCTGGCCGAGAAGGCGATTCCGGGCTGCAACATTGTTTATATCGACGGCGATGCCATGCGGCAGAGCGCGATGGTGTTCTATGATGTTCTATTTGGCGCCAACCCCAAATCTGTCGGGGGGAAACTACCAAGTGACGACTTCTATTACACCAAGTAAGAGCAAACGATCCCGCATAGGCCTGCGCCGGGTTCTGGTGGGTGTTATTTGGCTAGGTATATGGGCCGTGCTCTATCGAGTTGTGGGGCAAGATGTGCTGCTGGCTTCCCCGGCGCAGGTGATGCATACTCTCGGTAGACTGGTGGTCACGAGCGAGTTTTGGCTGTCGGTAGGTAATTCGTTGTTACGGGTGCTGATGGGCTTTTTGCTCGCGGTGACTGCCGGTTCGGTGCTGGCGGTGCTCACTAGTTTTGTACCGGCTGCCCGGGCGTTTTTGCTCCCGGCTATCGGTACAATTAAGGCGACGCCGGTAGCTTCGTTTATTATCCTGGCGCTTATCTGGCTGCACAGTGACCGTGTTTCGGTATTTATCGCCTTT
>DUNI01000057.1 GCA_012839445.1 Bacillota bacterium | reverse complement strand
TATTAGCCAAGGCTCATTGCACGAAGTTCAAGACACATTAGCAACTACCTCAAAAAAACCCGTTGTCTTGCCTACTAGATCTTGACGCCAACCTCGCGATGGACACTCTTGGCTTTGGCTTATAGTTCCCACTGCCGAGCCCACATTTAAAAAGGAGCCCCCCAAAGGGCTCCCTACCAACTTCCAGTTTTTCCCGGGTACCTGGCACCATCTACAGGCTAGCAAAGGATCGGTTTGTTAAAATAAGCCAATTCCTTTAACGAATGCTGAATCTGTTCCTTGGAATATTTTAAGCCTTTGATCTTTTGCACCCCGTTAATTATGCTCGTTTTTGACTTGTCCTCCAAATGATTGTAGGCATATATAGCTGTTGTCAGTAATTCCAATTCTGATGGAGACCAACCTCGAAAATACTCTATTAACTCATCTATTGTTTTTCGCTGTTCGTTTGATAAGCCATCTGGCCCAACTGTAAAGTTTTCTTCGTTTATGCTCATTAAATGGGAATAACCGGAATAATCGAATTCTATTACTCCGTCCGCACTCAGAAAAGTAGTCACTGCATCCAAAGTTCCGCTATAAGGGCCATAGAAATGTAACCCGTATTCATAACCCAAATCAATACCTTTTTGCTCAATTAGAAATACTATTTTCTGCAAAGTTTTCTTGCTCGGTTCTTTTTCCCATATTTCATTGATCCTCTTAATTATGTATGCCGCATTATTTGAAACATTGGTCATCAATTATCATCGCCCCCCTTCAAAAGTTCCCTAAAATCAGCCGTTATAGCCGCAAAGTTCTATTTAAAGAACCTCCCTGACGCCTAAGTCCGGGGAGGCTCTGCTTGTTCATCCACTCTAATTTTGAGTAGGAGGACTGTTTTATCCTCTTTGATCATTTCTTCGATCGAACTTTCATCCTGCAGATCATATGTCCTCATGGCCTGCTCTGCATGTCGATATGCACCAAGCACTACTGTCTTTCCCGCCTCTATACCAATCTGCTCATTACCAATAGCATACTTCCAGCCTGACATCCCGCTATCGATTAGGGGCACATCTAGTTCCATCGGTCCCATACTCACTCCAGGCGCGTAAAGAAAGACGTATTCCTTTTTACCAGTGCGGATAATTCCAATCCCCATGCTACCCTCACTATTCTTTTCCGGGTGTAATCCACAAGAAAGCTCCGCTAGCGGGGAAGTTCCCATCTTTTCCCCATCATGATAACCATCCACCCAAATTCTGACCCAGCTCTTATCGGCATTGGGTAGGACTAATCGGTAATCCCTTACAAGTCCTAGATTCAACTCCGAAAAAGTGGTTTGATAACGCGAGTTTTCATTCGCCGAGATATAAGCTATCTTGGCACTCTCTTCGGAAGCACATCCCGATACAAGACTAACTAAGATTAGCAAAGCAATCAGCATACAAACAAGAGACAACATTCTCTTCACACGACAACCTCCCCTCCAACAACCACACCTCATTATTTTCCACATTACAATATGTATTCCCTTCACAGATAAATAGCAGCTTTGCCGGCTAATTCCAAGACGTGAACGTACCTGACACTGCCGAAAGCCACATAAGTAGCGACTTTCATCGTTCTATAAAAACACAAAGGGGGCCTCCCAAAAAGGCTCCCTTTCGACTTCCATTTCTTGCCGGATACCTGGTACCATCTTACACTCTGGATGTCTG
>DUNI01000056.1 GCA_012839445.1 Bacillota bacterium | reverse complement strand
TAGGCCTTAAAGTGGCTCGTTTGGGCCGCAACTTTGATCGTCGATATGCTGATTTGGAGCAAGAACTCTTAACTGAAATCAACAAAACCGGGATTGGCCCGGCCGGCCTCGGTGGCTTAACCACCGCTCTGGCAGTGAACATTGAATGGTATCCGACCCATATTGCCGGACTGCCGGTGGCAGTAAACATTGTTTGCCATGCTTGCCGGCGCCAAGAAGCAGTTATCTGAGAGTGGAGTGAGTCAAGATGAACAGGCATCAGTTGCAGCCACCGGTTACCACCGAAGAAGTGCAGCGCCTTAAGGCCGGGGATATAGTTACCATTACCGGAACCATCTACACTGCGCGCGACGCGGCTCATAAGAGGCTGGTTGAAGCCCTAAATGCAGGCCAAGAATTACCCCTGGAGCTGCAAGGGCAGATCATCTATTATGTTGGACCTACTCCGGCCAAGCCGGGACGTGTTTCCGGTTCAGCCGGCCCCACCACCAGCGGCCGCATGGATCCTTATACACCGGCGCTCTTGAAGCAAGGGCTAAAGGTTATGATTGGCAAAGGACGACGGTCACCGGAAGTTATTTCAGCCATGAAAAAACACGGGGCCGTATATCTGGGCATCGTGGGCGGGACGGCAGCACTGGTGGCTCAGGCCATCAAAAAAGTCGACGTAGTTGCCTACGCCGACTTAGGTCCGGAAGCTATTCGCCGTTTTTACGTTGAGGATCTGGCTACTATCGTTCTCATCGACAGTACGGGGCGTGATCTTTATGAAACAGAGCCGCCCAAGTACGCCTTGCCCTAATGGGACCGGTGAATTGTAAATAGTGTCCTACGATTTGCCCATTCTCTTGTACGAGAATAGACAAGTAAATAATATGTTAATCCAGGCAGCAAATACATAAGGCATATACTGAACCGTACTAACTCCCAGAGTTTTAGATGACAGCAGGGCACCGGCGCTCCAGGGCACCAAGGCTCCCATGTAGACAGCTACTTCGGTTATAATGTGGGCCAGTCCAACCGTATTAAGATTAAAGTTTTTGTAGACCGGCAGGTACATACGTGCATTTAGAATCATGGCTACATATTCACTCGATGATAAGCACACTGTAGCTATGGTGGTGAGAATGGCCGACAAAACCAGCATGATGGGTTTTTTGATAGATGACAGCAACCTATTGATGATACCTTCGAGGGCACCGGTTTTTTCCAGTATACCGGCAAAGGTAAAGGCGCAAAAAAGAAGTATCAGCAGGTCAGTCATACTTAAAAGCCCGCCTCTTGTAAGTAACGCATCCATTACCGGGTGCCCAGTATGGGCTACGTAACCGGACCACAGTATTTCAGAAATTTCTACGAACCCCATCTGTTGGAAGAAAAAAGCCTCTAACAAGGCAACGAAGACACCGGCCAACAACACCGGTATTATGGAAAAGCCCTTCACTCCGAGCACCAAAACAACCGCTACCGGGAGCAGCAACATTATATTAAGATTAAAATTGCCTTCGATAGCACTAATGAGGGCTTGAATTTCAGTTCCATCGCTGCCGCTGCTGTTTACCATAGTAAATCCCAACAGAGCATATAAAATACCACAACAAACAATGGTAGGAGCGGTACTGGGGATCATTTGTCGAAAGATGCTATTGGCGTTCTGCTCTGTTATGGCCGCAGCTAAATTGACGCTGTCCGAGAGGGGAGACCATTTCCCACCTAAAAAACAGCCGGAAACAATGGCTCCGGCGGCCAAAGCCAGAGGTATATTTTGTCCGTTGGCGATACCGATTAAGGCCAAACCAAACGAAGATACAGTGGCCCAGCTGGATCCGGTCACCATACTTATTAGCAAGCAGAGAACGAAAGCTATTAATAGGAATAATCTTGGGCTTAGCAATTTCAAGCCGTAAGCTATTAGAAGCGGAATAGTCCCGGAAGCGATCCAAGAAGCGTTAATTAGTCCGGCCAGCAATAGAATAAACATACTGGGCAGCGCTTTACCAACCATCTCCAATATATTATCAAACATTTCTTCCCACCGGCGGCCGAGACCAACAGCAATCAAGGCGCAAATAGAAGCTGCGTACAGCAGACTAATGCCTGTACTGATGTTAGCTTTTACAATACACCCAAGAAGTACCAAGGTGGCAATGGCGAGGATTAGTAGTGATTGGACCAATGTCGGCTGTGAATGTTTCATATGTATATCCTCCTAGAATGTGTTTAGTGTAATCCAAACAGACAAACATGGGGCCTGGCAGAGCCAGGCTCCATGTTATTTTCATGCCTTTTTGGCGGTGCTACAGGCTTAGTTCGACTGACTTCCAGGGATAAAAAGATCTGTCTAATTGAACATTATTTTAGCAAAGATACCGGCCAGCACAACAGAGCTGGTGGTATTAGTAACAAAGCCCGCAACCAGCATCTTTGGCAAAATATGATTAAGAATGGCCTGGCGTTCCTCTTCATTGCTTGCCACTGCCCGTGCTGCTTCGATAGCAAGGACATAGGTCCCAGGGAATCCGTAGAGGGCACTGAGTCCGATGGGAATGGCCATGTTATTGGAGTAGCCTAGCAGTTTGCCTACAACTATGCAGCCCAGCGCGATGCCAACTACGCCCAGAGCCAGAGTACCTAACATCGGGGTGAGAAGCTTGACCACCACTTCCGGTGTGGCCTGAGCCAAGTCGATAAAAACTACTGCCAACAAAGCAACCATGATAAAGCCCATGGAATTGGCTTTAGTGAGGATATTGTCGTCCAACAGACCCAACTCCCTAAAGACAATCCCTACTATAAGAGCCATTACCAGGGGATGAACGGTATTGTTAGTAAGACTGGAGAGCCAGTTGCTAAACAAAGCTGCCAAGGCTACTTTGGCCAACAGCACACATTCGGTGTTGTATTTTTCCGGCACCGGTGGAAAGCGAAAACCGAAAAAGCCTTGGTCATCGTTCTCCTGACCGTTACCGGTATTTAAGCTGAGGTTTTCCTTCATCAGCTCAGGTGAGCCCACAATACGCCGAGCTTCTTTGGTCAAAAAAATTGAGCTGATGGGATAGCCGACAAAACCTTGGAATACAGCCAGCATGGTGGCAAAGATGGCCAGTTCGGTCAGACCCTTAGCTCGGGCCGCATCGGCCATCATAATGGTAGCCGGTACGCCGCCGGCAATAGGAGGAGCTGCTACCAAACACAGATCACGACCGAAAATGGGGCTCCCTAGGACCAACACACAGATGGCAATACCCACTACTGCAGCCAGGGCAATGAGCACTGTTTTCCACTGCTGAATAAAGTCCCTAATTTTTATCAGAGTACCCATATGAACAATGAGAGGGCCAACAAGGACAACGCCAATTCCTATAAGCTGCGACATTTCCAGAAAGTCAGCGGGGAAGCCGGACCAGAAGGCAGCCGTAATAAGCACTGAGCTCACAAAAAGCATCGATAAAATGGCGTTAGTTCGAACCGAGAATATATCACCAATGGCAAACATAACTAGGACCACTGTTAAAGCTAAGAGCGGTGTCCACTCCACACTAGTTCCTCCTCCAATTTTAACCTTTTACTATTGTGCCTTCTTTAATAACCATTCTTACGTCACGTACATTCTTGATGTCTGCTATCGGATCACCGTCTAATACCACTACGTCGGCCAGCTTACCTACTTCTAGGGTACCGACTTCATCGATAACTCCTAGTAGTTCAGCCCCAACTCGGGTGGCAGCTTCCAGGGCGGCCATGGGCTCCATACCGTTTTTAACTAACAACTGTAGCTCATAGGTGTTGTGGCCGTGCTTGTTAAACGGTGTACCGGCGTCGGTACCCATGGCAATCTTCACACCGGCTGCCAGCGCTTTGCGGAAGCTGTTTCCATGAGCCGAAATAACTTGCTCTGTCTTTCTTACCATATAGTCGGGAATGCCGGCGGCGACACCATTTTTAGCAATCCAATAAGGGGCCGCTAAGGTGGGAACCAGGTAAGTTCCTTTTTCCACCATCAGCTGAATTACTTCATCGGTTAGGAAAATACCATGCTCCACGGAAGTAATACCGGCCAGCACCGAGTTCTTTATACCGGTGGTACCTTGCGCATGGGTAGCGGTACGTTTACCGTGGCGGGCGGCTTCGTCAGCGGCCGCCTTTAGTTCTTCACAGGTTAGCTCGGCTGCTCCGGGCTCGGCTCCTGGAGTCATTACTCCACCGGTAGCCATGAGTTTTATCTGATCAACACCGGCCTTTAACTGTTCCCGTACCGCCTTACGTACTTCCTCCGCCACCTCCAGTTTCTCTGGGGGGACCAGCTCAGCGAGG
>DUNI01000055.1 GCA_012839445.1 Bacillota bacterium | reverse complement strand
GGTTCCAACAAAGTTGGAGTTGTAGGTGGTATGGACGTACCTGTTATCCGCTCCTTTGTGTCTGGTTACATGGCCGGTGTGAAGTATGTCAACCCTGAAGCAGAAGTGTTAGTTTCCTACGTTGGTGATTTCGGTAACCCAGCTAAAGGTAAGGAGACAGCCTTGGCTATGTACGATCGGGGTGCCGATATAGTCTATCATGCTGCCGGCGGTACCGGTTTGGGTGTGTTTGAAGCAGCTAAAGACGTGGATCGTTACGCTGTGGGCGTAGATATCGACCAAACAGTTATTGATCCTGAACACATTGTAGCCAGTTCTGTTCGTAAGCTGGATCAGCTTATCTTTGATATTATCAAGGATTACCAAGAAACAGGGCAGTTTGAACCAGGTGCGCATTATCATGGCCTGAAAGAAAATGCACTGGAATACAAAGTGAGTGAAGCTGTGGATATTGATCCGGCCATCATTGAAAATGTAGAGGAGCTGCGCGAAAAGATTATCAGCGGCGAGCTTGTTATCCCGGATAAAGTGGAAGATGTGGATGAGTTCTTGTCCCAAAATAAGCAGTAGCACACCGAAAGAATATTGGTAGGTGACTAAAGTGGAACCCATCATCGAACTTAGAGACGTGGTTAAAGTATTTGGTCCTGTTAGAGCCAATGATGGGGTGTCTTTAAGCATACAGCCAGGCGAAGTCCATGTGTTATTAGGCGAAAACGGTGCCGGCAAATCCACCTTGATGAAAATATTATACGGGATATATAAACAAGATAGCGGCCAGGTTTTCTATAAGGGACAAGCCGTATCTTGGCGTGGCCCTAGAGATGCCATCCAGGCCGGTATTGGCATGGTTCATCAGCACTTTATGCAATTCGAGCCGTTAACGGTAGCTGAGAATCTAGTGCTGGGTGATGAACCTGGCTCCGGAGTCTTTCTGGACAAAAAAGCGGCGAGCCGACGCGTAGAGCAGTTATCGGAGCGCTATGGCTTTGCTCTTGAACCGGACGCTGTGGTAGAAGACTTGTCTGTAGGTGAGCGCCAGCGGCTTGAAATCTTGAAAGAGCTGCACCGCTCGGTGGAGTGTCTGATTTTGGATGAACCGACAGCTGTGCTTACACCACAGGAGACGAAGGAGCTATTTCGGGTCTTTCGGCAATTTGCGGCTGAGGGCAAAACGGTGATTTTTATCACTCATAAGTTGCGGGAAGCTCTGGAAGTAAGTGATCGGGTTACAGTACTGAAGGCTGGTAAGGTGGTAGGCACAATACCTACCAAAGAGGCAACGGCTTCGTTACTGGCTAGAATGCTAATGGGCGATGAGGAGACCGCTCAAGTTGTGCATGATCGTAATGAGCCGGGGGAGGTAGTTCTTAGCATTCGCGATCTTGTTGGGCCGGTGGGTTCCACCCCTCCGGCTCTTAAGGGTCTTAATTTAGAATTGAAAAAAGGTGAAATTCTGGGGATCGCCGGTGTAGAGGGTAATGGCCAAACTGAGTTGGCTGAGGTTATCACCGGTTTGGTGCGCCCGGTTAACGGAGAGATATGGTTCGACGGGCGTCTTGTCACTGGATTTAGTAGTGCCGAGGCTTTACAAGCCGGCATTGGCCACATCCCGGAAGATCGCTTACGCCGTGGTCTTATTCCCACTTTCTCCATTGCCCAAAACGTTATTTTAGGTTACCACAATTCTTTTACCAAACATGGGATGATTGAGTTGGAGAGAGTTTTGGATTATGGGGCAGAGCTAAGGGAACAGTTCGAAATTCGCACCCCGTCGTTGGATTTACCGGCAGGCATGCTTTCCGGTGGTAACCAGCAAAAGGTAATATTGGCTCGGGTTTTTGGCCAGGACCCGGAATTAGTGGTTGCCTGTCAACCAACCCGTGGCTTGGATATCGCTGCCACCGCTTTTGTTCACCAGCAGTTGGTGGAAGCACGCAATCGAGGCAAGGGAGTGCTTTTAATTTCAGCTGATTTGGATGAGCTACGTGCTTTGTCTGATCGAATTGCCATCATTTATGCCGGCCGGATTCAAGCGGTACGCCCGGTCAATCAATTTACCAATGAGGAATTAGGTCTGTTCATGACCGGAGCAGGCGAAAACAGGGTAGGTGATAGGCCGCATGTTAATTAGTGACAAAATAGGGAAACCCAAGAGCTTGGGCCTTAAGTCGGATGGAGTACGCCGTGTTGCTTTTTCAGTAGCTTCAGTGCTGCTGGCAGTTGCAATTGGCGGCATCTTACTAAAACTATTCGGTCTTTCTGCTTGGGATGGGTTGCACGGGTTAGTTGTTGGTTCATTCGGTAGCTTAGCTGCAATAGACACCACGCTTTTTATGGCTACACCTATTATAAGTACCGGTTTGGCGGTAGCTATTGCTCAACAAGCCGGCCTTTTTAATGTGGGGGCTGAAGGCCAGCTCTATTTTGGTGCTTTTGCCGCTAATTATAGCAGGAAGATCGCCTAGGTATATACCCACTAAGGTAGCGGCAAAAGCACCAAAATAGAGCTGGCCTTCAGCCCCCACATTAAAAAGGCCGGCTATTATAAGTACCGGTTTGGCGGT
>DUNI01000054.1 GCA_012839445.1 Bacillota bacterium | reverse complement strand
TTGGATCTGTGTGGTATAGGGTGTATACAAGGATCTAGATACCTTGCTGTAATTGTATACATAGCGTACAATAATAATAACATAGGTGATGCTATATTGGCTATTGTTTTTGTGAATGGAAGGTTATGGCTTAGGTTGGTTCCAGTACGGTAAAGCTGGGGAGGGATAGTGGATGTCGCGACGAGGGGATGTTAGCCGATCGGCTCGGGCGGCCATGCTAAGGGGCAGTATTTTTCTTCAACTGCGTGATGATATTTTAAAAGGCCGGTATGAACCAGGAGAAAATTTGGTAGAGCTTAAATTAGCAGCTCAGTATGGTGTTAGTCGTACTCCGGTGCGGGAAGCGCTGAGACAGTTGGAGCTAGAGGGTTTGGTTAAGTATTTACCCAATCGTGGGGTGGCTGTGGAAGGAATTACTACGGAGGACGTTAAGGATATTTTTGCGATTCGCGAGCATTTGGAAAGTTTGGTAGCTAATTGGGCAGCGCGAAAGGCAGAGCCGGAAGAGGTAAAGAAGATGGAGGATACCTTGGATTTGCAAGAGTTTTATACAGCCAAGGATGATGTGGAGCAAGTGACTGTTTTGGATACGGAGTTCCATCGTTTGCTTCTGGAGGCTAGCCGGAGTAAGTCTTTGCGTTATGCTTTAGGGAGTATGTTGGACTATGTGGAGCAGGCGAGACTACGCTCGTTGCATGTGCCTGGTCGTATTCACGATTCGATTGGGGAGCACCGGGCAATCCTGGAGGCGGTGGCTGCTGGCAATGCTGAGCTGGCAGGGGAGCGGATGGCAGAGCATATGAGACGGGCTCGAGAAAACGTTTTGCAGCACGTAGCCACGGAAACAAAAGAGGATAAGATTGAGGCTGAATAAAATATGCCCGGGGGAACCGGGCTTTTTTTATGCGTAGGCAAGCTTAATTAGGGAATTATATAACCGGTATGCCTTGCTATCCCATTAATAATATAGGAAATGGGGAGGGATTGGCATTGGATATTCAGGAACTGCGTCGTATGGAGGCGCAATTTCAGGAGATCTTAGGCCGGGAACTAAAAAAGCTTGCCCGCCACAAAACTATCGATGTTGTGGTAGGAATACCTTTTTACAACGAAAAAGAGACGTTGGCTCAAGTGGTGACAACAGCGGTACAGGGTCTAAGCCCGTTCTTAAATGTTAAGCCGTTCATTGTGTGTGTAGGCGACCCGGCGGGCTCGGAAGCGCTGGCTTCGCTGGAGGGGCTTAAGCTGGAAGTGCCTCATATGGAGTTTCTCATGCCGGAGGGTGTTAACGGGCGGGGCTTTAGCATCCGGGCTATACTGGAAATTGCCCGAGAACTGGCTGCTGATGTGGTGCTTTTGGAGGCGGATCTTAGGCGGAAAGGGGACCAAGGTTTTAAGCCTAGTTGGTTGGAACGTTTGTACTTTCCCTTATTACATGATTACGATTTGATTAGCGGTTGTTTCCGTCGCCATTATTTTGAAGATCCTACCGGAAGTTTGTTTGTGGGGCCTATGTTAGAGACTTTCTTTGGTTTGAAGTTGCGCGATCCTCTAAGCGGGGTCTATGGTATTTCACGGCGGTTAGTGGAAGATTATTGTACCGACTTGGATTGGTGGTATGGGGGTGCCGGAGGTTTTGGGGTTGATACTTGGCTGTTGACTCAGGCAGTGGTATGGAATAAAAAGATATGCGAGGTGAGCTTGGGGGCCAAGATAGGCCCACCGGGCTTAAGCAAGCGGTCGTATGTGTTTAAGCAGGTGGCGCGATCGTTGTTCCATTGTATCAAGGCCAACGAGGACTATTGGCTAAAATCGCAGCTAATTCTTAAACAGCCGGATCTTTACGGTCTGGAAGAGCGTGATCGGGCACCGGAGTTTATTTGTTCTTTGGAGGATATTATTGCTGGTTTTACTTTGGGGTTTGATCAGTACAGCTCTCTTATGTCCCATGTGTTACCGGAAAAGGCTTACGAGGTAGTGGAAAGGGTGGCTGCTGATCCCAGGCCGGATTTTCGTTTTAGCGCTGAGCTGTGGACTGTTGTGATTCACCATTTTCTTCAGGCGTATGTTTTTGATGATTCGCTAAAAGCGGAGGACATTATGGAAGGCTTGCGCATTCTTTACGATGGGCGCATAGCTGCTTTTATTGCTGATGTGGAC
>DUNI01000053.1 GCA_012839445.1 Bacillota bacterium | reverse complement strand
TAGGGGCCGGGCTCTGTCCCGGCCCGCAAGTAATCGCAGCTAGGGAACGGACAGGCACAGGGGCCTGTCCCTACGAGATGGCTTTGCGCCGCCCCGAATGCGCCCAAAGGTAAAGTAGAGGCCGATTCTATAAGGAGGAAAAAAGACAGTGGAGATCATAGATATTGCAGTGTACACCGGTAAAAATGTTTATAGTTATTACCCGGTGATTAAGTTGACCTTGGACTTGGGGGAATACAAGGATAAGACCACAGATCAGTTGGCACTGTTTACCGACCGGTTGTTGTCAATGTTGCCTACTTTACGGGAACATCATTGTTCGCGCAGTACTCCGGGGGGATTTGTACAGCGAATGCAGGAAGGAACATATCTGGGGCATGTGGTGGAACACATTATCCTGGAATTACAGAGTCTGGCCGGTTTCAAAGTTACATACGGCAAGACAAGGTCCACTGATGCCCCGGCTATCTATGAGATCGTTGCCGAATACCAATCGCCGGCAGCGGCGAAAGAAGCGGCTTGCCAGGCGGTGTGCTTAGTAAACGCCCTCCTTAAAGGACAAGTACCGCCGCCATTAGATACCGTGGTGAAAAGATTGCAGGATAAGGCTGCATACTTTGACTTGGGTCCTTCCAGCCGGTCTTTGGTGCAGGCGGCCTTAGCTCGAGATCTTCCGGTGCTACGCTTAGATGACGATAGCCTTATTCAAATTGGCTACGGATGCAAACAACGGCGGATAGAGGCGGCGCTGACATCGCTCACCTCTTGTTTAGCGGTGGATATTGCCGGTGACAAGTCGCGAACAAAAAGGATTCTAAGGCGAGCCGCCATCATGATCCCTGAAGGTGAGGTGGTATTGTCGGAAGAAGAGGCAGTGGCTGCTTTTTTGCAACTGGGTGGACCGGTGGTAATAAAGCCTGAGTCTGGCAATCAGGGAAAAGGAGTCTCGCTTAATCTGAAGGACGTGGCTGAAGTTAAGGCTGCCTACACCTTGGCTAGAAATTATGGACAACGGGTGTTAATAGAAAGATATGTTTCCGGACGCCACTTAAGAGCTCTGGTGGTGAACGGAAAGACCGTGGCTGTAGCTGAACGCCTGCCGGCCCATGTGGTGGGTGACGGAGAGCACAATTTGCGCCAGTTAATTGAGCTGACTAATATGGACCCACGCCGTGGCAACGGTCATGAGAAAGAACTCACCAAGATCACTGTGGATTCGGTGGTGATCATGGCTTTAGCCCGGCACGGCCTGACATTTGACTATGTACCTGCGCCAGGAGAGATGGTCTGTTTGCGCCAGAATGCCAATTTGTCCACCGGTGGCACAGCCCGCGATGTAACAGCAACGATAAGTGCAGGCATCAAAGAAGTAGCTGAACGAGCGACTAGAACAATAGGGCTTGACGTAGCCGGGGTAGATATGGTGGTGCCTGATTTTACAGCTATGGCGTCTAAAGTCACGGTAATTGAGGTTAATGCTGCTCCTGGACTAAGAATGCATATTGCTCCCAGCGAAGGAAGCCCTCAGCCGGTAGCTGAAGCTATCGTGGATTATCTTTTCCCTGCTAATAGAGGCGGTCGAATTCCGTTGGTGTCTGTTACCGGAACCAACGGCAAGACTACTACTGTTCGTCTTATTGCCCACATCTTAGCAGGGAGCGGATCCAAGGTTGGATTTACTTCTACTGACGGTGTTTATATAGATGGCAAATGTGTTTGGACCGGGGACTATGCCGGCTACCGTGGGGCCCGGATGTTACTGGAGGACCCAGTGGTGGAAACAGTGGTTTTAGAGACGGCTCGAGGCGGCCTGATTCGGGACGGACTGGCCTACGATTGGGCTGATGTGGGGGTTATTACCAATATCAGTGAGGATCATCTAGGCCAATATGGAATCGATAGCCTGGAGGATTTGGCCAGGGCAAAGGCGTTAGTTATTGAGGCTATCCATGAGCATGGATATGTTGTCCTCAATGCCGATGATTCGCTGGTAGCTTCATTGGCCAAACGGGCCCGGTGTCAAGTGATTTATTTTAGTACGACAGCAGATAATTATTTGGTCCAACAACATCTACAAGCCGGCAAAAAAGCGCTGTTTGTTCAAAACGGCGTAATAGTGGCTCAAGAAGGGATCAATTGTCGCCGGATAGCTAAGGTAGGACAGATTCCAGTTACCTTAAGTGGACGGGCTCGGCATAATCTGGCCAACGCATTGGCGGCTGCAGCTACTGTTTGGGGTTTAGGAATTCCCTTGGGGACGCTGCGCCGAGGACTGCGTACCTTTTATTCCGACCTTAGCACCAACCCGGGGCGAGCGAATTTGCTATCTGTGAACAATGTTCGGGTGCTGGTCGATTACGGGCACAATGCTGCCAGCTATCAAAGTACGCTGGAGTTGGCTCGGGCACTGAATGCCCGACGGCTTCTAGGGGTAATAGGTGTGCCTGGGGATCGGCCCGATGATTTGGTGCAGAAAGTAGGGCAGGTTGCAGCCGGTTTCGATTATATTTACGTAAAGGAAGATGAGGATCGGCGGGGACGGTCAGCGGGGGAAATTGCAGAATTATTGCTCAAAGGGTTACGTACAGCCGGTGTTCCCACCGATAGGGTGCGAGTTATACTGCGTGAGGATGAAGCACTAAAGGCGGCTCTGGCTGAGAGCCAAAGCGGTGATTTGATAGTGGTGTTTTATGAGCAGTTAGAACGGATCTTAAGGGTGGTTCAAAGGGCAGAACAAGAACGAGTTCGGTTCCAGGAAAAGGCAAGTAGCTAAAAAGCAGGAGTTTTCAACAGAAAGGCAAATATGTATGGTAAAATATAGTGAGAAATAGTTTGGGAGGAGGAGGGGAGTGTCAAACTTTCCTGGTTGGGCTAAATTGAATTTGGGCCTTAAGGTGGGTGGCAAGCGGCCTGACGGCTATCACAGTATTATAAGTGTTATGCAGACTGTTTCCTTGGCAGATCAGGTTAAGCTGGAACTAAAGAAAGACGGTATTAGCCTGGAGGTTACCGGCGCTAAGTTACCTACCGATGACCAAAACTTGGCTGTCCAGGCTGCTCGCCTGATTCAGAGCCGGTTTCAAGTATCAGAGGGTGTGCACATAAGATTAATCAAGAATATCCCCTTGGCTGCTGGGCTGGCCGGAGGCAGTGCCGACGCGGCCGCTGTTTTATATGGAGTAAACGAGCTTTGGAATTTGGGCCTTGGTATCAAGGACCTAACTCAGCTGGCAGCAGAGATTGGCAGCGATGTGCCCTTTGCTCTTTGCGGGGGCACAGGTTTAGCTCAAGGCCGGGGGGAAATTGTTTCACCTCTCCCATCTCTTCCTGATTGTTATCTAGTGCTGGCTTGTCCTCCGGTTGCTGTTTCCACTCCCTGGGCCTATAATGAATTAGATCGGAGTTCAGTTAAGCCTCAGCTGGTGAATATAGATAAATTGATAGCTGCGCTAAAAGAAAAGGATTTAGATGAAATAGCCGCTGCCATGGCCAATAGTTTCGAACCGGTAGTGGTAGCACATTTTCCTATCATAAGAGACATAAAACAGGCTTTGTTAGACTCAGGGGCTATAGCAGCACTGATGTCTGGGAGTGGACCCACTGTATATGGAATTTTTACCAGCTTAAATAAAGCCAAACATGCTGTTTCCACCCTGAACACCGACATCATCACGCATGTAGCTAAGCCTGTGCCTGTAGGTGCCGGCCGGTTACCCAAGGAGTGAACGATTTAAGTGAAAAGAATATTAAATGTTAATGTTAATTTGGGTGATTACATGCCGCTGTGGGAAGGGGTATATCAGATTCTTAGGGAGGCTATTGTAGAAGGGGATCTGTTACCGGGCGAGCATTTGGCGGAACAGCAGTTGGCAGAAGAGTTGGGTGTAAGCCGGACTCCGGTACGTGAAGCCTTACGGAGGTTGGCTCTGGAGGGGTTTGTAGTAATGGTTCCCCGGCGTGGCTCTTACGTGGCCGGGTTGTCTTTGAAAGATATGAATGATGTTTTTGAATTGCGCATGGCTCTTGAGGGGCTAGGTGCTTATTTGGCTGCTCAAAGGATTACTCCTCAAGAATTAATAGCTGTAAGAGAATCACAAGCACAGTTGGAAGTAGCCATAGCCGCTAATGATCAAAATGAGGTCATCAGTGCCGATACTCGTTTCCATTCCCTGATTTATGCTGCCAGTCGTAATCGGCGTTTGATTCATATCATAGGTAATTTGTCGGATCAGATCCAAGGTTTTCGATTGAAGTCGTTGTTTGCACCAGGTCGGCTTCGGGATACTGCCCGGGAACACAAACGACTTATTATGGCTCTAGAGAGACGTGACGGGCTGGTGGCTAGGAGGTTAGCGGAGGAGCATGTCCGCCAAGCTGAAGTAAGTCTACTTAGAAGTCAGGAAAAAATGACGGGTGCAGACGAAAGGAGTAATGTAAGTGGTAGACGCGTTGATTCTGGCGGGGGCGCCGAACAACAAGAAACTAACGGCGGTGAGTCCGGAATCATATGAGGCCATGATTCCTTTGGCTGGCCGTCCCATGGTGGATTTTGTATCCCTTGCGTTAGAAAACAGTCCCTCTATAGGACAGGTGGCAGTTGTTGGTCCCAGCG
>DUNI01000052.1 GCA_012839445.1 Bacillota bacterium | reverse complement strand
CTTGGATCAGCGGCTTGTGCTTTCTTGTAATCTGCTTTGGCAGCTTGGGGATCCACTCCGGGCAAAGATTCCTTAACTCTTCCCAATCCGTAGTAGGCCCGGGCCTTATCACGACGATCGATGCCTTCCGGATCAACGCGAGCCAGTTTCGGGTATGTTTTTAGTGCCTCTTGCAATTTTCCCTGTGCCAACAGTGCATCAGCTTTAAGGACAGCCAGTGCTCCTGGCCGATAAAGTTCAGGATCAAAATGGGTCGCTCGTTCGATAGATTGTAACGCTTTTTCCGGTTCACCGGCTTTTAGTTGGGCATCAGCCAGATAGCACCATAAGTCGGCTTGGTCTGGCATAGCCAGTGCCTGTTGCTCGTAATATTGCACCACCTGGGGGAAATAACTTTGGTAAGTATCAGGAGCTGGAACTAACTGTCCTTGAAAGTACCGGTATACTTCTGTTTCGTAAGTGTTACTGCCTACACGATTCCAGATTGCCAGTTTCGTCTTACTATCGTCGCCATACACGCCAGCTACATTTAAAATATCAAGACGATCGTAGGGCTTCTCTGCCAAAATACGTATATCTTCTTGAAGGGTAATAATATTAAGTTGGTTACTGGCTTCGTCGCCTAATCCCCAACCAACCAGCAGTTCCGGTGTACCGTCGCCGGTTACATCAGCCAGATGAAGCAGGGTCAGACCGGGCCCGGCACCTCGAGCCTCCCACAACTTTTGCCAACTGCCATCCACTTGCTTTAGTACCAGTACACCTACGTTGCTTTCGCCGACACGGTAACCGGCAATAAGTTCAGGTATACCGTCAGTGTCGAGATCAGCATGCTGAATTAGTTCCGGCTGCGGCAAAGTTACACCATCTTGAGAGGGCTCAATCAAGAAGGCCCCTTGGGGAAGATGTTGCCTAAAGGCTTTTTTCCATTGGGCCATGGCAGTGACTTCAGGGTTATCGGATTTTTGTCCTGTTACTGATGATAGTTTCATACAACCGCTAGCCAAAAGCAGCACTATTGATAACAATACTACCAGCTGTCTTAATTTGTTTTTCTTCCTTTCCATCCCTGCCACCCTTTCTTACCCTTTTGTGCCAGGAAGCGACACATCCATCATCAATTATAGTATACAGGATTTGGCTAAAAGGCGGCAGAATTATTAATAAGAAAAAGCAAAAAATTCAGCAGCGAAATTACTAAGGAGGTTCAAGAAGATTCGAGCCCTAAATGAAGAGAGTGCCGACGCCGATAAGAAAGATACGGATGACTATCGCAACAACCAAATCCCAACGGAGGTTGATATATATGTTATGGCTTACCCAAAAATCATTACATAAAAAAAAGATAACGGCTTTTATACTTAGTGTATTACTGTTAATGACAATAGTGGAACCGTTGCCGGCATGGGCGGAGGAGAAACCAGTTGGGCCGGTAATCGAAGCAATAACCCCTGCACAGGTCTCGAGTGCTGGCGGTACAGTAATCCAGATCAAAGGAACCGGCCTCAGTTCAACTACGGCAGTGACTATTGGAGGGCGGCCGGTAGAAAAGATTAGTACAGTAGAAGATACTGTGGTTGAAGTGATAGCTCCATATGGTGACGCCGGTACCAGCAGCAAGTTGAAGCTAGTTCGTTCTGATGATAAATATGCAGAAGCTACAATTACCTACCGAGAAAGTAATCCGAGAATAGATGAGATAGTACAAGACTATGGTCCAGTCCGTGGGGGCACCGAGGTTACCATTGAGGGAGAAGAACTGGACAACAGGCAGTACGATGATGGTACTTACGCGATCCAAGTTTTGTTTGGCGGTGAACCGGCGGTAGTCCTTAAAGTAGAACGTGAAGGACTTAAAGTTAAAGTGCCGGAAGGTTCGGTTGGCAAGGCTGATGTAACCGTAATCAATCCAGATAAAAAGCAGGCAGTGAAGTCAGAAGCATTTACGTATTATGTATCACCTCATATCGAAAGCATTACACCTAATTTCGGTCCAACTAGGGGCGGCACCTTAGTAGAGATAAGAGGTGAACACTTAGACTTAACAACAAATTTGCTTTTTGGCGACAAAACATTAGAACATAGTACTGATACAGAACTTGAGGCTGGCCGATACTACATTTCCGATGATGGAAAAACAATTTATGCTAAAACCCCCGGTGGACAGGGCAAAATTGACGTGATAATAGAATATCAGCTTGACCCTAGTATTTCAGATAAGACTATTAAGTCTACAGTGGTAGCTGGTTTTCAGTATCAGGATGATTATATTGTACCTAATATAACAGCAGTGAAGCCTAATGCAGGCAGTGTTACAGGCGGTGATAATGTTGTAATTACCGGTGAAGATTTTATTTCTGGCGCTAAGGTATATATTGGAGAAAAGGAATTAGATACCGTGCGAGTTGTCAGCACCAAAGAAATAGAAATAAAAGTACCGCCTGCCCCGAAAGATGAGAATGAACAATGGCAGGATGGTTGGTACCCTATAACAGTAAAAAACCCTAGCCCGCATGGAGAATTTACCTACCTAAATGGTTTTTTATATCAGAAACCGGGCAAAGCGTTAATATTGAACAATGTGCTTCCATCTGAAGGCCCCATGGGGGAAACAACAAGGGTTGTTTTGCAGGGCCTGAACTTTGAAGACAACGTCGGCGTAAGAGTTTATTTTGGCAGTGAAGATAGAGAGGGTATAGACGTAAAATGTCTTAGCTCGACAGAGATAGAGGCTTCAGCTCCAATATATTTGTCTGACGAATTGGAAGTACCAGTTACTGTAATTTTGGAAGTAACCAAAGTAGAAAAGAAAGAAGAAAACGAGGAAGAAAACATAACAGTAGTCGAATTAGCAGAGCTAAGCAGTGGTTTTACTTATTATCAACCTGTGCCTGTGCCTGAATTTGTAACTAAGGTACAAGGAAAGGAAATATTGCCTATCCATAATCCAGAAACAGAAAACAACGAAGGCCCGGTAGCCGGTGGAGTTCCGGTAGAAATCTATGCCAGAAAGCTAAGAGACGATTGTGAGGTTTATTTTGGACCGGAGATTAGCGAAGAGTACCAAGCTCAAGTAGACGAAGTAGAAATCATAGAAGGTGAAGAGGGTGTAAGTAAAGTTACAGTTATGTTGCCGATGGCCCCGGAAGGTAAAGAAGGAGCAACCCGGGTTTGGCTCGTAAATCCACCGCTCAAAGAAGGGCGAAAACCGGGTATTGCTTACAAGGATTACGGGTTTGTTTACCGCGGAAATAACATGGAGCTGTCCAGTATTCGACCAACAGAAGGGTTGATTAGTGGAGGCGACATAGTAGAGATTGTAGGTACTAACATGGCCTGGACCGACCATGTTAATAAAAAGCAGTTGCTTCTTGATAAAACAGATATTTACTTCGAGGATAATCAAGGTCGGGCGGTGGTGACAGACGGCAAGAACATAGAAGTCATGCCTAGTGGAGAAGAAGTTCTCAGGTTTATCCTTCCTCGGTCCACGCCGGGTTACAAGAATGTCACAGTAAAGAATCCTTTTGGTGAACGAACCCTTCAGCGTGCCTTTGAATACAAACCAATCCCAGGAGAAATTTCTATAGACGAAGTCTTTCCCCTTGTGGGTACAACCCAAGGTGGAACCGAACTGGTAATAAAGGGCGAGGGTTTTGAACAAGGGGATACAGTTCTAATTGGTAACAGATTAGCGCAAGATGTAAAAGTTACTTTAGAGCAAATAGGAGAACCTGACAGTGAAGAAGGACAAGAATATCGAACTGTCATTACTTGCACTGTACCTACTAATGAACCCGGTACTTATCCAATAAGAGTGATTAAGAAACGAGGCGGTAAAGAAGATACATACCGCTATTGGTATATTTACGTAAGTTCACCGGAGATAAGCAGTCTGTTGCCAAGTTCTGGTACAGCTGATGGTGGTACGTGGGTATTGGTTAAAGGTAAAGGATTCTTAAGCAAAGAACAGGTAGAAACGTATGTAGACCATGAAAATGAAAAAATAGAACAAGAAAACGAGGAACGCCGAAAGCAAGAGATAGAGGAATTACCACAATACAAGGTATCGGATCTGAGAGTTAAGTTATGGTACAAAGATGGTAAAGATCTTGTACCATTAGAAAGCAAGGATGTGGAATTCATTTCGCCAACAGAAATTGCTTTCAAGACTCCCTCGTTGCCAGAAAAAGATCGAGAGACAAGTGTCCATGTAGAAGTCATAAACCCGGATGCAGTATTGGCTTCAGAGGCGGTAGCTTGGGGCAAGGCATATAAAGAGGATGGTTTTAGGTATAAGGTTCCCCAGCTAAGTAGGCCAGTTATTGATGAAATTGAACCCGATAAAGGTCCGATTTCCGGAGGAACAAAAGTACTACTAAAAGGAAATAATTTTCGTGAGGATACGACTGTTTATTTTAAATGGAAGCAGGCAACTCAGGTTACTCGAAAAGGTTACGACCAGCTGGAAGTAGTGACACCGCCGGCTCCTGCTGACTGGGTAGGAGAAGGGATTGATGTTGTTGCTGTTAACGCTATCGATGGAGGACAGAGTGATGCAAAACCTTTCCACTATGTCTTTCCTCGTACTCGTCCTGAATTTCATTCTATAGTGCCAGACCAAGGCAGTGTGGACGGGGAAACGCTGGTTACTATCCGAGGTTATGACCTGGGAAATGTGGAAGAAGTTCTGCCGGACGAGACGGAAGATGGAGACAAAGAGAACCAAAGCTCGAAGGTGCAGTTGATCCCGCCCACGGTTTATTTTGGCGACGACAAGGCTACTATTATTGATTTGAACGATGAGCGTACTGTGCTCCGGGTAAAAACTCCGCCTCATGCGGCCGGTACGGTGGATGTTCGGATTATGAACCCCGACAGTGCTACGGTTACAGCTAAGAATGCTTATACCTACCGCTATATTACTACGGAACCACGCATACAGACTGTAGAGCCGAAGCGGGGCCGTGCCAGTGGTGGCACGCCGGTGGTGATTTCCGGTAGCGGATTTTCCACAGGAGCTAAGGTATACTTCAACGACTTGGCAGCCAGGGTGGATACAGCCAAGAGCTCGGAAACAACTCTTTTTGTCTATTCGCCGCCGGGTAAGGCTGGGGAGAAAGCCGATATTACTGTTTTGAACCCAGACGGGGCCAGCGATACTAAGCCAGCGGAGTTTGAATATATTTCCGATCCTCGGTTACAGCCGCGGATAACCCAAATTGTCCCTAACAAAGGGCCGGTTACCGGTGGTGTGTTGGTGGATATTTGGGGTGTGAATTTAAAGCACATGCCGGATGGGGGACAAGAACAACTTAAGGTTCTGTTGGGTCATCAGTCAGTAGAAATCATAGCCTCGTCACCGGATCCGGATCAAAAGAAAGCGGATGAAGGCTATGTACAATATGTACAGATAGAGGTACCCCCGGTAGAAAAACCAGGTCCGGTGGACGTATCGGTGATCAATGCCGATGGCGGTGTATTTACTGTTCCTGGTGGCTTCACTTACACCGAAGTCACCGAACCCATTGAGGTTGATGCTATTGTGCCGGCTAAAGGACCGTATTTGGTAAATATTCCAGCCCAGATAAACGGCAGCGGTTTTTTAAGTGGGGCCAAAGTGTTTTTGGGAGGACAGGAGCTAGCCGGCTGCGAAGTAGTAAACGAAGGCACAGCTATTATCTTTACTATCCCAGCAGCACCCAAGCGAGAAGATGATCTTAGCTTAGACGTAATAGTGATGAATCCCAACGGGGCTACGGCTCGAATAGAAAATGGTTTCACCTATGTGGCCGACCCGAAGAGCGAACCGCAGATCACCCAGGTGGTACCGGGTAGTGGTCGCACCATCGGTGGTACGCCGGTGGTGGTTCATGGCCAGGGATTTGTGGAGCAAGATATGGAAGACGGTTCCAAACAGGCATCGGCGCTGTTTTTCGGTAGTCGCCTGGCTACCAAAACTACATTCTTGTCGGGAGAGCAACTATCTGCCATTACACCGCCTGGTCCTGTAGGTCCGGTGAATGTGACGGTAATTAACCCTGACGGGGCTATGGACAAACTGGTGTCCGGCTTTGTCTACGAAGACAAACCGGGGCCGGTGATAACTGGTCTTAACCCTACTAGCGGACCTAGTGCCGGTGGCACGGAAGTTGTTATTTCCGGCAGTCAGTTCGACCAGGGGATTGAGGTTTCTTTCGGCAGTGTTGCGGCTCGCTCTGTACAGCGAACAAGTGATACGGAGCTGGTAGTGCTTACGCCGGAAGGGGATTTAGGATCGGTAGATGTAACAGTCACTAATCCTGACGGTTCTTCCTATACTCTGCCTGATGCCTTTACCTACGTAGGTCCGCCGAAGCCGCCGGCGGGATTGGAAGCTCGCGCCATTAGTGGCAATACCATCGAGCTAAGATGGCTGGCTGCTGTTGGTGCCGCCAGTTATGAAATTTATGCCGGCGAGTCAAGAAGCGACCAGTATTTTCTTGCATCTAGCACCGGCGAAGTATATGGAGCACCACAGCCCGCGGAAGATGAACCGCAAATTCTTTATTACTATGTTCAGGATCTAGAGCCAGACACCCGTTATTATTTTTCCGTTCGAGCTGTAAATAAAGACGGCGTCTCAGGTCAAACATGGACAGCATCGGCTCGCACCTTGAAACGAAGCTCCCGTGAACCGGAGGATATACCGGCCGCAACTGATTTTACAATAACCAGAAGCGGTTCAGCCGGTGTGGTGATCACGGTCCCACCGACACTACTTAAGGATTCCCGGATTCGTCTAGATCTAATGAAACCGGAGTACGAGAACACACGTACATTTACCATAATTTTGCCGGCTGCGGAAGTAGATCGGCGCAGCACTGTCTATTTGTCGGCCCCGCGACTGAAGTTGGAGTTGCCGGTTAGGGCTGTAAACAGCGTAGAAGTGCGTAGCCTTAGCCGCCGTGAGCGAGAACAGGCTTCAGTTCATGTAACTATAGAAGAGGCTCGGGGACCAGAGGTTGTTGCTCTTTTGAAAAGACTTCCGTCAGGCTGGGCAACAGCTACGCCGATCTATCGTTTAACGGCCAAGATAATAAGCGGCGGTCAAGAAAAGGAGCTGACCTGGCTGGCGGAACGGATAACACTAACCACCAAATTTGACTTTGCCAATCTAGCTTTGCAGCAGTCCACACTACATTACTATGACCCCACCCGTGACATTTGGATTCCTGCCGGATTCTTTACTACCTGGAGCACAGACGCAGCTTTTGATCGTCCTGGCTATTGGGTAGTGTTATCGCAGACGGTGTAGGGCAGCTTTCTGTGGCCGTCCGGTTCCTGTGGACGGGTCGGCTGTCTGTAGCTGTCCGAACCACAGGGCGGTACACAGTCCGCCCCTTACGGGATGTCTTAAATCCTGGGTCCCGTGTAGGGGCCGGGCTCTGTCCCGGCCCGATCTTTTGTTCTTAACGATGCGCCGCTGAAGGAGAGGATCTTATTGTTGAGACAACATTTGTTATCTATTAGTGTTCGTACGGTAGTCTGGGCTCTGATAGCAACTATTTTAATTGGGCCTAGTTTTGCCCAGGCGCAAAGTTGGGAAACAGATTTTGGCCTATATTTGGTTGGCAGTGGGAACGCGGCCGAACTTATGAACGCTCTTAGCTTCACCGACCTGCCGTCTGGACCTGAAGCGGGATCCATTGTGCGGCTTGCAGCCCAGGGAGTTTTGCGTGGCGACGGCAACGGCCATTTCCGGCCGGGGGCAGCTGTTACTAAGGAGCAGGCCATGGTAGCTTTGGTCCGGTTGCTGGGATGGGAGAACCAGGCCCTGCAGGCGGCTACCGAAAGAAACCGCGGAGCTGCCGGTGTTTCTGATTGGGCGGCCGGTTTTGTTAGCGTAGCGATGGCTCGGGGGATAACTGGAAACAGTGGGAATGGGCGATCTGATTTAGCGGCTGCTTCCAGTCCGTGGGATGCTCCGGCCACACGTCAGGAGGTGGCTGCCTGGTGTGTACGGGCTTTACAGATAACTACAGGTATCACCAGAGCAGATGGTTCAATGGGGCTAATGGCCTATAGCGATGCTGATGAAATTAGTCCCGAGTTAAGAACCTTGATCCAGCGTGCCCTTGAACTTGGGATTATAAAACCTGTGGATTCAGGGCGGCTGGCTCCTGGCAGAGTAGTAACCAGAGCCCAGTTGGCGCAAATGCTTGACCGGCTTGTGCGTATGTTGCCACCTAGCATAAGTGTTACCTGGGAAGTAGCTACTTTAAAGGAATGGATATTAGAAAACGAAGAAATAGCCGGGCAGCCGGCTAAATCGGCGCTGTGGACTATGGTACGACCGGGGGGTAGCAAAACAGCTCTTAAACTTAGCTCTAATTACCGAGATGAACCTTTGGGTCAGGCGGTGGTGTATAGCGGTGGCAGACTATCTTATGGCGATGTCCTGCAACCAGGGGATACAATCCGCTATCTGATTCAAGGGGAGCAGACAGTTCCTTTTATCGAGGTTTTGCCAGCCGGCCCGGTGACTGTGCATGGCCAAATCGAGCAGATAGATATGTCTACCAAGCGACTGATTGTACGAGATACTGCCCAAGTGGTCCACCACCTGTTTTTTGCTCCGATAACCAATGTTACAGTAGCAGGAAGCCCTGCCTTTGCATCGGATTTAGCTTCAGGGCTGGAAGTCACTGTTACAGTTCTAGATGGTACGGCACTGGAAGTTGCTGCCGGTACGGCTGTCGATTACTACGATGCCGATCCACCCCAATTACAAGTCAGTGGGCGAGTGCGTTCAGTACAGCCGCGAAGTCTGGTAGTGGTACTGTCCGATGGCAGTACAGCTAAGTATGAGTTAAACACTGGCACACAAGTGACAGTGGGCGGTGTGATGAGCACTGCCGAGGCGATTCAACCAGGGGATCTAGTCCAGGTATACTTATCTTCCCCTACCAGTACTTGGGCTGAGAAGATAGCAGTCGCCGGTAAAGCTGGCCGCGCGGCCGAGCTGGTAAGAGGCCGATTGGGGAACTTTTCCCCGCGTGGCGACAGTATAGTCCTTACAGATGTACAGCTACTCAATAGTGGTCTATGGGAAACATCTGTTGCTACTATAGATTTACCACTGCAGCCAGGTGCTGACATTTGGCACGAAAACAATCAGATAGATATTGCGGCTGCAGCCCAGCTTAAAGGGGCGGAAGTTTATGCAGCAGTAAGTAGTGGATTTGGTCGTCCTGAAGCCTTAAGAGCAGTGATTTGGCAGGGACGGGAAAAATCTTACGAAGGTGCCATCGATAAGGTAAACCCAGGACTGGGGTTAATTACTCTATCGAGTGCGGAGTTTATTTTAAGCCCCGGTGCCATTGTCCTTAAAGACGGACGTTTAGCCGACCTGCATGGCCTAGAGGAAGGCGATAGTGTTCAAGCCTTGACCCGCCGATCGGGTAAAAGCAGTCTTGGTTTAGCAGTGTCAGTGTTGGGTGAAGAAAGAGAGCACTTTCCCAGTCTTACTGTTTACCGGGGTTTGGTTGACGAAGTGGGCCAAACGGCTTTTACCTTAACTTCTTACCAAACATTCTCTGATGGTACTTGGTCCTCGCGCCGCCGTCGCGGTGAAGAGGATTTAGGCTTAGGACGAGATACAGTGATTCTAAGCTTATTGGACGAAGAACCGCGCAAGTTAACGCTGGACCAGTTCCGGCACGGGTTCTGGCAAGACATCTACGAAGATGCTGAAGTCTTAGCCATTAGTGAAGACGGTGATGCATTGGGGCTGGCGTTGTGGCCGGCCAAAGACTTAGATGCGACTCGTTTGAGCAGGGGCCAAGTTGCGACTGTAACCGAAACAGACCAACTAATTCTTGGTTTGCGGAATTTATCCGACTTTAGCCCGGCTAAAGAAACATGGGATTACGCTGATGGCAAGGCGGAACTTAGTGCTGGGCAGGCCTTAGTGATTAAGAACGGTCGTGCCTATACCGGGAAAGAAATTACGGCCGGTGACGATATTTTATTTCTCCGGCGTGGACAAACAGTGCTGCTGGCGTGGGCAAAGGAGTGAAGGTGTTGCTACGAAAACTAGGCTCCATACTATGCATTATTATTACCATAACTGTGCTTAGTGCCCAAGCAGTGGCGGCAACAGAAACAACACTACCCCCACTGCCAACGGTTTGGGATGTGGGGGTATGCGAAGAGCAGTCGTATGAGGAACTTATTTTCCTTACTGGTGAGCCAGTAGCGGTTACCGGCACGGTGACCATACGCCAAGGCCGGGCGCGGAATAATAAGATGGACACCACCTACAGTTACCGGTTAGAAAACAGGGAGAATGAGGTTAAGCTAACCCGTCAGCTTACCATCACCACTACTTGGCAGGAACAGGGTAAAGAAATAACAGCTACGAATGAGGTAAGTCGCATCCGTGAGACAGTATCAGTGGGACGCCGGCGGTTTGCCTTAGATGATAAACGTAGCCTTCTTAACGCGTCCACAGTTACATTGCAGGAACCGGCAGTGTCATACTTTGCTGGCAATCTAGAAGGTCGCAAAGTCTATACTATTAACCGCAATGAAGGTGAAGCAGTAGTAGAGATCAAGAGCGATAGCACCGGATATCAGCAGCCTTGGGGAACGGTGGAGATTCAAGATGTCTATGGCAGTATTAATTATGAACAGATTACCACTGAACGAAACCGCAACCCAGGTGAAGGCAATGAGAACATAACTAACAAAAGGGCCTGGAACGGTACTTTCACCTGCCAAATTTCTCACACCGTGAAAACAGATCTACAATATGTAGAGAATGAACCTACCCAAATCAGCTTTCGGGGCGGATTTTTGAAGACAGCAACCAAAGAAGGGATTCTGAGGGCGCGCTATGACCTGCCGCGCTTAGATGCCGACGGCGAGCCGTTAGGCTCGCGGCGCAACAGAGGGGAGCAAACTATCAACCTTACCGGTACACCCCAAACAGAGCGATTGCCTGTACCCCAGTATAGCGATGTCCGCGGGCGCTGGTCAGAAAATGATGCCATACTATTGGGGAGCTTAGGTGCCTGGGGAACTGAAGACAGGTACTTTCATCCAACAGCTGCAGTTAACCGGCGGGAATTTGCTTTAGCATTGGCCCACACCTTAAGGATGGAGCCAGAACAACAGGCAAGTACCGGGAGTAGCAGACGCCAAAATCAGCCACCAGCGACTAGCCCGTACCGAGACATCTCGGCCCAAGATGCCGACTGGCCTTATCTTAAAATGATCAGTGAACGAGGTATCATGCAAGGTATTGCTCCTGGCTACTTTGGTTCTCAAGGGAAAATAACCCGGGCCCAGGCGGTGACGGCTTTTATCAGAGCTTTGGGATTTGAAAACCTAGGTCCTGGCACTAGTTACCACACCGGGTTTGCCGATGACAGCGATATTCCTTTGTGGGCCAGAAACAATTTCGCCGTTGCTCGCCAGATCGGCCTTATTTCCGGTGACACCTTTGGCCGGGCCAGACCGGGGGCTTATCTTACCCGCGAAGAAGCTGCTTCTATGCTGGCCAGGCTTACCACCTATCTTAGAACCGAAATCCTGCGCGATTACCGCGATCGTATTTTCCTTTATCAGTAGCCCAATCTTTTTGCCCATTCCGAAGAACCCGTTGGCTGCATTTATAGGGAGCCTATGTCGCTCTGTGGTACAGGGAACGGGCGGACGCAAAGACTTGCTTCTACACCAAATCAAGCAGGTTGAACTAAACAATGAAAGGCTTGGTGTAGGGGCAGCTTGCATCCGAAGGATGACCCTCGGCGGTCGCCCGGTATCATAGCGCAGGATATCTGTCCTTACACCCGGGCTGCGGTACAGTGACTGAGGCTTCTATGCCAGAAGTTAATCATGTTTATATGAATTTCGCCATAGCTAACACCTGTTGGCTGCCTCGTAGGGCCCGTTCCCCAACTCACATGCAAACAGTGCCATCTCGTAGGGATCGGGATTTTATTGAATTAGAAAACGCGAGATGCTTATAATAGTAGTGTCTTGAAAAACCAAAGCGATGGTATGCCAAAACCAAGAAACAGGTTAATACGTGTTGAGAGTGTAATATTTAAGTAGGCAAAGCAGCATAGAAGGACTTTCCGGGACGAGCTGAGAAGGTAGATCTCATGAAAAAGGCCCTGGAT
>DUNI01000051.1 GCA_012839445.1 Bacillota bacterium | reverse complement strand
GTAAATCTTGTGCGTTATGCGCGGACGGCGGGCGCAACTTGTTGCCCCGTGGTCGTGGATCTTATACCAGCGTGTCCAGGGACCGATAATTCTCCGGTCCTCGCGGTTCAACCAGCTCGGCTATGCTGCCTATTTTTTGCTTGGCGGTAGTTAGGGCTTTCAGTTCCCAGCCGATGGCCTGAAAGCGATTTTTGAGTTCCGCCTCTGCTGCTTGGGCCAAGCTCAAGAAAGAGCTATCCTCGGCTACAATATTCGCTGCCAGGTTTCGGCCTTGGATAGAAAGCTGGATCCAGACTTGGCCCCAGACAGTTGTTGATAGGCGTATTACCAGTGATTGTAACTGCTTGTCCTCTGACTGGCCTTTTTGGTCCCGGTAACGGGATATAATAAAGGCTTCGCCTTCGTTTTGTCCCGTCTGCAATGTTAATACACGTACTACTTCCTGATCGGGATATAGGGGCCAAGTTTGGTTGATAGCTTTTTGTCCTTCCGGGGCCCCTTCGGGGCGGCGCAACAGGTACTTAAGGGCGGCATCAACTTTCTCTGGCTCATCTTTCAAGGTCAGGCTTTGTAAAAAAGCACGGCAGGCCCAGAACACGGGTCGATCCTCAGCCGGCATGTCCTTGGCGCTGCTGACAAATTGCTGTATCAGTTCCCGACTAAGCGGAAGACGCTGGCGCAGCAATTGTTGCACCACGCTTTTAGTCTCATTGTTAGGCTGAAGGCCAAGAGATTCAAACAGCAGCTTAATATCAAAATCTGGTTTGCAACCAGAGGGCAAGAGTTTCACTTGGATTTTGTTTGGCTCCACAGTCTGTACTTGCACCCAAAACCTCCCTGAACCGGTGGGGGTTTCCCCACTGGCGGTGTAGGTGTGCCCAGCCAAATGAAGCCAGGGATTGCCATTGGCGCCGGTAGTTAGTTGGGCCGGCAGTACTTGCCCAGGCTGCAAAACCGGTGGGTTTTCTTGAGGTGCGCATCCCGGTACCGGAAGGATAGGAACGAAATTAAGATACATAATATTATCCCCCCTTATACCTATCGGCATTTAAGCAATCCCAACTAAATCGCTAGGTTTACTTGACAATCGCTAAAAAGCTCGTTATAGTTTAGGCAGGCACTAATAATCATATTTTTTAATGTAAGATGGAGGAGGAACAAATTGAATGACTAAACGGAGCGGTAATTTACTTGTCAAACTGGGCGCTGCAATTATTATCGGTATTTTCTTGGGACTCGTAGTATCGGAACCGGTGATGGCCATTTTTCAGACTATCCGCCATGTACTCGGGCAGATAATCTTCTTTTGTGTTCCGTTGGTGATCGTAGGGTTCATCACGCCGGCAATTACCGAATTCAAGGCCAACGCCAGTAAAATCATGGGGATTACCATACTGCTGGCCTATCTGTCGTCTATCGGTGCGGCTGCTTTTGCCATGGTACTCGGTTACTTAATTGTACCGCATCTTTCCATAGCCACCGAAGCTGGAAGTTTGGTCGAGCTGCCGCAGACAATTGTGGAGCTTAACATCCCACCAATCATGAGTGTAATGAGCGCCTTAGCGCTGGCTCTGTTACTTGGTCTGGCTACTGTTAATACGAATTCTTCCACCATGAAAAAGCTGCTAAAAGAATTTCAAAACATAGTCCTTGACATTATCAACAAAGTAGTCATTCCGGTTCTACCTGTATTTATCGCCACCACTTTCGCCGGTCTAGCTTATGAAGGTACTATCACCAAACAATTACCGGTTTTCATCGAAGTAGTCATCATCGTTATCTTAGCTCATTATGTCTGGTTGGCAGTATTGTACGGTATCGGAGGTGCGCTGTCGCGATCTAATCCTTGGAGCGTAGCCAAACACTATGGACCGGCGTATGTTACGGCGCTAGGAACCATGTCCTCGGCCGCAACCTTATCGGTAGCCTTGGAATGCATCCACAAGAACCGCATTGTACCGCGGCAAATTCAAGATTTTGTGGTGCCCTTGTGCAACACGGTCCATTTGTGTGGATCTGTCCTTACCGAGACTTTCTTTGTCATGACCATATCTAAAATGATCTATGGCAGTCTACCGCCGGTAGGTACCATGGTTATGTTTATACTGCTGCTAGGGGTATTTGCTGTCGGAGCACCGGGCGTTCCGGGCGGCACAGTAATGGCTTCGCTTGGACTGGTCACCAGCGTCTTAGGATTTGATCAGACCGGCATTGGTCTGCTGCTTTCCATATTTGCCCTCCAGGATAGTTTCGGTACTGCCTGCAACGTAACCGGTGACGGCGCTATTGCTATGATGGTTACCGGTATCATGGGACAGCATGATCAGTCATGATATCGCTTACTAAAGAATCTAATCCTAAACTCTTGCAGAGGACGTCTTAAGTAAGTATAATAGAGGCAGCACGTGATGAGCGTGCCTTCAATTTAATTCTTAACTTGAATAAGAGCCGATGTAGCTCAGGGGTAGAGCAGCGCATTCGTAATGCGCAGGTCGGGGGTTCAAATCCCTTCATCGGCTCCAGCAAAAATGAAGCGCCTCAAGGATTGGGGCGCTTTTGTAGAAATAATAATGTTAGAACCTTAGCACAATTCACCGGTCCCGATAAGTGCCTGTCATCAAAGACAAGGGAATACTAGGAGATAAGGCAGTGGGGGAATACAGTGCTAAATTCGATAGAATAGATGGGCTACTGCATGAGCTAAACTCCTATAGACCGCTGACAGAAGGCGAACTTAGGCGACTGCGGGATGAATTTCTCATCGGCTTTACTTATAACTCCAATGCCATTGAAGGGAATACCCTTACCTTGCAGGAGACAGCGCTAGTACTAAATGAAGGAGTTACCATCGATGGGAAGCCACTTAAGGACCACTTGGAGGTGGTGGGACATAAGGAAGGGTACCTATATGTAGAAGAATTAGTCAAGCAGAAGGTTCCACTGTCGGAAAAGGTGATCAAGGATATTCATAGTCTAGTACTAATGGATAGAAGACAGGATAGAGGTGTATACCGCCGTGTGCCGGTTACCATAATGGGTTCATCACATATGCCACCGCAGCCATACTTAGTTCCATCTTTGATGGAACAGCTAATCGTAAACTATGAGCAAAGGGCCTTTAAGCATGTTGTGGAACGAGTGGCTAGTTTTCACTTGGAATTTGAAACAATACATCCTTTTATCGATGGCAATGGCAGAACAGGCAGATTGCTCTTGAATCTGAAACTTATGAAAGCCGGTTATCCTCCTATTAACATTAAATATGCCGATCGCAAACGGTATTACGACTGTTTTACCAGCAGGAACCTTTCTATCTGCAAACTCATACCCTTAAGAAAAAGGGGTGAGATTATGCGTCAATGTTCCACAGGAACATTCCCTTATACAATCCAACCGGGCGATACCTTGTGGAGCCTAGCACAACGGTATAATACTACTGTGGACGCTATTGTTGCTGCCAGTTCGGCTATAGCCCCCGATAGCTTGTCAGTGGGTCAAGTCATCTGCATACCGGGACCGTCGCAGCATCTTTTGCACCCCGGAGCTTCTATACAATCTCCTTGTCCCGAGGGAGTGAGTAAAGCAGAGGTAGATCTAAAGAGCAATATGCGCATGCTCTGGGAGCAGCATGTGGCTTGGACCAGGATGACCATTATCAGCATAGCAGCCAATTTAGCGGACGAGGAACTGGTTACCAAGCGTCTCCTTCGAAACCCCAGTGATTTTGAGGCGTTGCTAAGGCCGCTGTATGGGGATGAAAAGGCGGCCCAGTCTGCCCGCTTGTTTACGGACCATTTGGTTATAGCTGCGCAGCTTGTTAAAGCAGCCAAGGCCGGCGATAGCAAGGCAGCGGCAGAAGCGGAGCAGAGATGGTATGCTAATGCTGATGAAATTGCCGCCTTCCTTAATCGGATCAATCCTTTTTTGTCAGAGGAAGCCTTTAGAACAATGCTCCATGAACATCTGGCCTTGACCAAATCTGAAGCCGTCGCCAGGCTCAACCAGGATTATGCGAGCGATATTGCATTTTACGACCAGATTGAAAAACAAGCGTTAATGATGGCGGATGCGATGACCGAGGGTATTGTTCAGCAGTTTCCCGATATTTTTAAACGGTAACCGGCAGGTTGGCAACAGCTAAAACACGCCTACCTGGCCGTTCGTAAGGCGTGGGTTGGGAGTTTAAAACAAAGCGTGTGATTGGGGCCGAGTTAGAGAAAGGTTTTAGCCCCGAAGCGTAGAATTTACCATTAACCAATAAAGAGACGAGGGGGTATTCGATGTTAAGACAGGCCGAGGAAATGAGGAAGGAAATAGTTGCCAACGTACGGGGCGGCGAAGGTCAGGCGGAAATAGTTCACATTCTGGAAAGCAGTTTGGATGAGTTTAATGGAAAAGGAAGAGTGTTTGCTAAAATAACCCTTCCGCCCGGGGCTTCGGTAGGCTGGCATCAGCATGTGGGAGATTCAGAAGCATATTATGTACTTAGCGGTGAGGGCATGGTCAATGACAATGGTACCGAAGTAGCGGTAAAGACCGGGGACATGGTTTTGACAAGAGATGGTCAGTACCACTCCATAGCTAATACGGCTGCTGATGATGATCTGGTGTTTTTAGGCCTGATATTATTTGCTTAAGAAAAAAGTGTCAAACAACAGTCCCGCTTAGCTCAGGATAGCTTGGCGGGGTTTTTCTTTGGTAGATAGCTGGTTATTTCGACAACAGATAAAGGTAGACAAGAACGGGCAAAGTTACGAATAGATTGAACTAACAGGGAGGACAAAGGCCCATGATTACAGGGACGGTCACGGTGGAAATTTACTTAGGGGATGTTTTTTCCTTAAAGGAAAAGAGACAGATAGTAAGGAGCGCTATCGATCGGGTGCGACACCGGTTTAACGTGTCGGTGGCTGAAGTTGACGAACAAGATGATCATCGGTGGGCTGTTATTGGGATGGCCTGTGTTGCTAATACCACGGATCACGTTAACCGGCAATTGGATTGTATTTTAGATTTCTTAGAGCAAGATGGCCGGTTTTCAGTGGAGGGCATACATAAAGAGATATTGTAATTTTATGGAACCAAAACAGTGCCAACAGCGTCTAACTCTTTGATAAAGGTTGTTAGATAGAGCCGGGGCAAGAGGGTATATGCCTGGGTGAGTGTAATATTTAGCGGGTTATAGTTAGCTCACTAAAGGAGGGTGCTTGAAGTGCAAAGGAAAAGCTTACTAAAAGTAACGGCCCTAAGTATGATTCTGACTTTGGTGTTCAGCACAAGTGTTCTTGGTGCTGTTTATCCAGGTTCGGTGGCACTTAGTCCTAACCAAGCGGGGGCTATTGTGGAGTTAACTGTTAGTTTTCGGTTAGGCGCTGAGGACGGTTTAGCGGAGCAAGCAGGAGACAGCATAACATTGATATTTGATAATCGCTTCAGTTTACCGACCTCCATTAGTTCTAGTCGCGTATTAGTGAATGGTTTAGACGCCAAGGCGGTCAAAGTGGACAGAGGAGCCGGTCGGATCCAGGTGGTGGTACCGGAGGATCTAGCTGGCGGCGAAGAAGTTACCATCATATTTTTAGTCACTGCTGGGCTACGTAACCCAGAGGTAACAGGTAAGTACGACATTGGTGTGATTACTTCACGGGAAAACCAAGTTCTATGGATGCCTTGTGAAATTATAGGTAAGCCTCTCACTAATTTGCGCTTAAGTGTGGATCCAGACAGTGCTGGGTTGAATGCTGCCTATACCATCCGGTTTACGGCACCTGCAAATTTGCTGTTGGGTCAGGACAGTATTAAGGTGACCTTTCCGTCCGGCACGACGGTACCAAAGAATATTGATGGTAAGTGGATTAAGGTAAACAACCACACCTTAAGTATTTCTCCTAGCGTTGTTGGGCGAACACTCAGTTTGCCAATCCCAGTTTCGGTGGGAGCTGGCAAAGAAGTGACTGTGGCTATAGACAGTTCGGCCGGTATAAGGAACCCAATTGTTTCCGGCGACTATTCTCTTACCGTGCAAACATCTAAAGATACTGGAGCTGGGGCTTGGTATCGGGTTTCTTCCGGTATAGGCCAACCTAATGTCACAATTAACCCAGCCATTGCCGACTCAACGGCCCGCTATACGATAGGCTTTACCACTGGCCCGACCGGAAGCTTGATGGGTGGGCAAGACCAGATAACCATCGCTTTTCCCCGTGGGACCTATCTCCCGGCGTCCATTCCGGTAAGCAGCATTAAGGTCAATGGTGTGGCGGTAAATATTGGGACGGTGAGTAAAGCCGGCAACGCTATTACATTTTATTTGCCGGCCCAGGTTAATGTGGGCGCTTCGAAGCCGGTTAACGTAGTAATTGAAACATCGGCCGGCATTCAAAATCCAGAGGCCGGATCGTACACGCTCAGTGTATATACTACTGCTGATCAGACTGCGGTTACTTCCAGATCATACACTGTTATAGGAAGCAGCATCAGTCAACCCACAGTAACAGTGGATCCGGATACTGCTTGGGCCGATGCTAAATATACAATTAAATTTAATACCGGTAGTGCAGGAGCGTTGGTCG
>DUNI01000050.1 GCA_012839445.1 Bacillota bacterium | reverse complement strand
CACTCTCCCAGCTGAGCTATTCGCCCTTGTTGGTGGTGTCGGAGGGGGGACTTGAACCCCCACGGTTGCCCATACGCCCCTCAAACGTACGCGTCTGCCGGTTCCGCCACTCCGACTTTTTAGTGGTGCCGAAGGAGGGAATCGAACCCTCACGAGCACAAGCCCATGGCGCCCTGAACACCACGTGTCTACCAGTTCCACCACTTCGGCTCGTTCGGCAGCTTTTGCCGCCGAGCACATTTTGATTATATCATAAGTAGCTCCGATGTCAATACACCGTTAATGTCAAATCTGTCGTTTAAGCTTTGGATTATCGGTTATTCCTGGGATTCTTCCTCTCTTGGCTACAGGAATCCCGTTCACTACCTTAAGGTCCATAGTCATATCGATAGGCGGAGCCTTAGTCACATAGCTGCCCACACCAAATGCTGTTGCGCCTGCTTCCTTAAGTTCAATAATGCGGTCTGGATTTAATCCGCCTGATACCATAATACTAACCTGATCAAATCCTTTTTGGTCTAAACGTTTTCGAACTTCAAATACTAACTCCGGTGTTACACCGCCCCGTTCTCCGGGAGTGTCTAAGCGTACGCCATCTAAACGGTCGCCCAAAGCTTCCGCCACTCGCAAAGCCTCGTGGGCTTCGTCACGAAACGTATCTACCAGAACTACCCGTGGCGCATCTGGAGGCATTACCTTATCATATACATTGGCCACCTGAACAGTGTCGCCCATTATCAAAATTACTGCATGGGGAACAGTGCCCACAGGCTCTGAGCCCGCTAATTTTGCAGCCAAAATACAACTGGCCCCATCAAAGCCCCCGGTTATGGCAGCCCTTTCCATCACAGGTGCCACCGCCGGATGTAAATGCCTAGCACCAAAACAATAAACAGGAGCATCTGCAGCCGCTTGTTTGCATTCACGAGCTGCTGTCGCCCAACCACTAGGACTAGCCATACAGCCAAGGATTACTGTTTCAAACAGCCCAAATTCATCGTAAGCCCCTTCGATACGCATGATAACTTCTTTGGCTTCAAACTCTTCACCTTCATCAAGGGACCACATCTTGACATCTCGGCCAGAAAGCAAGCTTTTTGCGTCCTCAATCCCCGCAAAAACACCGCCTCGCCGGGGGAAAATCTCAGCTACGACCGGTGTTCCACCGAGACCCATGTGACGTAGCAATTCGTAGCTACGAACAAAATAGATATCCGTGGTTGCTCCCTGCAAAATTTCTTCATGGGTAGCCGAATGAAATAAACGATCCGGTTTCGGTTTTAGATTGCGCACGCGCTCTAAGCTAGTCATTTCGTGCCCTAACATTTGCTTCCTCACTCCCTTAATTGGATAGAATCCATACCTGTTATTATTTCGACTTTATTTGCAGATAACCTTTCGGCAAAATCTTAGTGTTTGTAGTTGGCACATGCTTTCATAAGGGATTACTTCTGTAGATACGTTGATACCAATAATAATTGCGCAACACCTTACGCACATAAGACCGGGTCTCAGCATATGGTAAACCATTTAGATCTATCCCAGCCCTAGTTTCTTGTTTCGTCTCTAACCACTTTTTCACATTACCTCGCCCACAATTATAAGCCGCCAACGCCAACACTAAGTCTCCATCAAATTCCTCTACCAATCCATGTAAGTACCAAGCTCCTACTTGAATATTAACAGCAGGGTCGAAAAGCTTGTCTATATCAAAATCGACAAGTCCCATCTCACGAGCTGCCCAATCCCCTGTTTGGGGAACAATCTGCATAAGTCCAAGTGCCCCTACCTGTGACTTGGCTCGCGGATAAAACTTGCTCTCCGCTCTAATCACAGCCGCTAACAACAGCGGATCCACATTGTACTGCTTTCCGTAAAGCTCCAGTTGCGAACGGTAATGTAAGGGAAACAAAAGTCTTACGGCAGCATAACAGCCTACTAAGACAATTATACCCCAGATTAATATCCGAAGTACAATTCTCAAACCTTTACATCCAAACATCGCTATAGATCCTCTTTTTCTGAGAAATAACCTAAGGCAGCACTCAAAGCTGCTTTAACTTGGGCTAAAGTATCCTCCTTACTGCCTGTGTTATCGATCACTCGGTCAGCCCAGGCACGTTTAACACTAAGTGGCAGCTGGGCCTTAAGGCGAGCCTGAGCATCATCTTGTGTCAATCCATCACGAGACATTAAACGCTTTATTTGTGTTGCTTCGTCAACATGCACAACCCAAACTTCAGCCTGCGGAATGCTCCGACCAGATTCAAAATACAGTGGGATTTCTACTGCCACCAGAGGCACCTCATCATGCACAGACCTTATTCTCTCCAGGAGTAAAGCCCAAATACGCGGATGGGTAATCTCTTCCAAACGGTTGCGTGCTTTGGCATCGGCAAACACCAAAGTGCCCAAGCGATGTCGGTCTATTTCACCATCGGAAGTCAATATTGAGTGGCCGAAAGTCCTTACTATTTCTGTCCATGCAAGTGTACCTGGTTTCATAATCTCCCGAGCCAACTCATCAGCCGAAATTACCCAGGCTCCCTGAGCAGATAGCATCTCTGCCACCATGCTTTTGCCACTTGCTATCCCACCGGTTACAACAATGATCGGCACTCCTTTATTAGACATTCACCCTCCCCCTGAGAAGTTATTATTCGTCTTCAGAGGTCCTCTTCCCTCCTTTTCGAATAACTTTGACCAAAACTTACAACAAACGCCAAGCACCCAATAATAATAGTAAAATTCCTGGTGCAAAATCAACCCATGAATTTTCCGGTAAATCTACTCTTCGTCCAGTATGAAGGCCTAAGTTCAACGTAACCAAAGTTAATATCCCTGCTAGCAAAGAAGTAATTGCCGGCGGATAAGCAACCAATGCCGCTCCAATACCAGCTCCTACAGAATCCAATGCTAACGCTGTCCCTAGTAGGATAGCTTCGGTAATACCAATCTCACCTGAAGAATCTAGATCTGCTTCCATAGGTTCTTTTACTACCCTTACAACCATTTCCAGCGGTGTCATTCGTTTAGAGCAGGATGGACGTGAACTCAATCGCTGGCGTTGAAAATAACGCGCCGATAGAAAAGAAACAATTCCCATAAGTATCAAAATGCTGCTACCAACAACACGGCTCCATTCCCCAATTAAAACGCCTACACTCCGCCCGAGAAACATACTAATTAACATTCCTAAAGCTGAGACAGTACTTAACACCACAAGTGCAACAGGCGGTACATTCAGCTTCTTTAGTCCATAAGTAAAGCCAACTGCAAGGCTGTCTATACTCACAGCCAACACTAACAGCAAAGTGGAAAGCCACGCCATGCTGCAACCTCCCTTGGTCTAATGCAAGCGATCTCTAGCAGTTTATGCGCTGGCTTTCTCCACCGTTACAGGCTGTTCCTTTTCAAAGCGTTTTGGGGTGGCAACCTAATAAGCTTGCCACCCCTATAATAACCCTAGTCTTTGAGAGCTATGCCATCAAGTGGCTGACACTTTGGACAGAAAACAGTACTTCTGCCGGCCAAACGTCGGCCCATAAGTCTTGAGCCACATAGCTTGCACAGCTGTCCTTTGCGACCATAAACCAACAGATATTCTTGATTAGACCCCGGTGTTCCCACGGAATTTACATAGTCACGAATAGACGTGCCGCCATGAGCAATGCCATCTTTAAGTGTATGTCTAATAGCTGCCCATAGTCCCTTTATTTCAACGGCGGTCAATGCATTGGCAGGACGAAATGGATTTATTCCTGCCTGAAATAAGGCCTCATCAGCATAAATATTTCCTAAGCCGGCCACTACCTTTTGTCCTAGAAGAACATTCTTTATCGGTGCCCTCCTACGAGCCAAAGCCTGCCGAAAGTCTTCCGGTGTAAATTCCATACTAAAAGGCTCCGGCCCTAACGAAGATAATGGTCTCCAAGCAGGTACCTGATCTGCTCTTAACAAAGTAATTTGAGCCAAAGCCCTAACATCACGAAGATGGAGCTGGCCTGACGATTCCATTGTTATAACCATTCGGGTGTAGGTTCCAGGTGCCTGTCCTGAGGGATAGAACAGTAGTTGTCCGGTCATTCTCAAGTGAATTATCAGTACCTGGTTACAGCTACAAAAAAATAGCAGGTATTTCCCCCGGCGTAACAGGCGTTCGATTATTTCCCCTTCAATTCGTGCGCTAAGCTCCGGTGGTGTAACATTCCTGAGTTGTCTCGGTCTAAGCACCCTTACATTGGCAATTTTGTGACCTACGACACATGGTTCTAAGCCTCTTTTTATAGTCTCAACCTCTGGGAGCTCCGGCATTCCTACAACCCCCTGACCTCGTACCAGTTGGGCCCTAATTTAATGTCAACCTTTAAAGGTACACTCAAGCACATTGCACTTTCCATATGTTTCTTAACCAAGGAACACAATACTTGGATTTCCTCTGGTGGCGCTTCGAAAACCAGTTCGTCATGCACCTGAAGAAGTAACCGGCTGGAAAGTTGTTGTTCTTTGATAGCCTCTGATACCTTGAGCATAGCCACTTTGATAATATCGGCTGCTGTTCCTTGTATAGGTGTATTAAGAGCCGTTCTTTCAGCAAACGAGCGCTTAGTCCAGTTGCGCGACGTAATGTCGGGTAAATAACGACGGCGATTTAACAAAGTAGTAACATAACCTTTAACACGGGCCTGTTCCACAGTCCGTCTCATATAGTCCCTAACACCCTGGTACCGCCGTAAGTAACCATCGATATACTCTTGTGCCTCCTGCCGCGTAACACCGATATTTTGAGCCAAGCCAAAGTCACTGATACCGTAGATAATGCCAAAATTCACGGCCTTGGCACGATCTCGCAGTTCGGGGGTGACTTCCTCCAGGGGAAGACCGAAAATCTCGGCGGCGGTACGAGTGTGGATATCCTCTCCATCGCGAAAAGCCTGCTGAAGCACAGGGTCTTGGGATATATGGGCCAATACCCTAAGCTCAATCTGGGAATAATCTGCGCAAATAACTTGCCACCCATTTTCGGGCACAAATGCTTGCCGCAACCGGCGTCCTAACTCCAATCGCACAGGAATATTTTGTAGGTTCGGATCTTGACTGCTCAAGCGACCGGTGGCCGTTACTGTTTGGGTAAAGGTAGTATGAATTCGCCCGGTATCAGGATGTATTTGATCCTGCATTGCATCCACATAAGTAGACTTTAGTTTTGCTAACTGCCTGTACTCTTGTATCAACGGTATAACTGGATGAGCGCCGGCTAGTTCCTCCAATACCGAAGCATTGGTAGAGTAACCAGTTTTTGTTTTCTTTTTAGGTGGCAGCCCCAGTTTTTCAAACAAGATAAAACTAAGTTGTTTAGGAGAATTAAGGTTAAACTCCTCCCCCGCCAGAACAAATACTTCTTTCTCGACTTCTTCAATGCGAGCACCAATGTCCATTCCCATTTTGTGTAGCTTGTCTCTGTCTACACAAACTCCAGTCCGTTCCATTTCAGACAAAACTATGGTCAAGGGAAGCTCAACTTCCCGATACAATTCTTTCAAATTATCGGCTTGTAGATTCTCTTGAAGTACTGGCATTAAGTCTAACACCGTTTCTGCTTGTACACACAAACATGCTTCCCGGACATGATTAGGGATATCACCGCTGGGCATTAGGCGAGACAAATCTATATCCAAGTATTCTCGTGCTAGCCGATCTAAGCTACGTCCATCCAAGGTTGGATCAAGAAGATATCCTGCTAACATTACGTCGTCCATCGGCCCACTTACCTTCAGACCTTCCATGGATAGCAGATTTAATGCCTTCTTAAGATCATAAGTTGTCTTAGACACGTTTCTGTCTTCTAGGCATGGGCCTAGAGCACTCACTGCGCCCCAAGGTACATAGGCCAATTCTTTGCCTGTTGACAAAGCCATACCCAATGGAGCCACTGCTTCATTGGCAACATCGATAACAAAGGCAACACTTTCAGGATGCTTCTTTAACCAAGATGTCACTGCTGCCTGTGACTTTAGACGGCTGTAATTGGGCAATTCATCTGAACAAACCATAGCTGACCGAACCGACTGAGGAAACATCCGTTCCAACAGACTGTTGAACTCCAGCCGGCGAAACAGTGGTTCTACCTCTTCAAACTTAGGCTGCTTTACTCGGCAATCATTCCAGTCACATTGCACTGGCACATTACAGCGAATAGTGGCCAGATCTAGGCTCAACCAAGCTTGTTCTCGATGCTCCGTTAGTAATTTTTGCCACCTCTTTTTGATGTCTGGCAAATGGTCATAGATATCCTTTAAGGATTGAAATTGCTGTAACAATGTTACTGCACTCTTTGGTCCAATACCTGGAACCCCTGGAATGTTATCTGAAGCATCACCGGTCAAAGCTTTGTAATCCGGCACTTGCTGCGGTGTCACTCCAAGCTTAGTTACCACTCCGGAAGAATCAAGTCGTTCCATGTTAGTTATTCCGCGCCTGGTAAGAAGTACATTGACATTTTCGTTTACCAGCTGTAAAGCGTCCTTGTCACCGGTAACAATAAGGATTTTTAGGCCGGCGTCCTGTCCTTTGGTTGCCAAAGTACCAATGATATCGTCCGCTTCAAAGTCTTCGTGCTCAAAGTATGGAAGGTCAAAAGCATTGAGTACCTGACGCACCAGTGAAAACTGTGATGCCAAATCTTCGGGAGTATGTTCCCGTTGCGCTTTGTATAAGTCATAACGCTTATTACGAAAGGTTTCACGACTTTTGTCAAAAGCTACAGCTAATAAAGACGGTTCTTCTTGTTCTATCAGTTTTAGAAGCATATTGGTAAAGCCATATACAGCATTGGTCTGTTGACCCGAAACAGTGGTTAGCGGTGGTAAAGCATGATAAGCGCGGTGAATGAGGCTATTGCCATCAATTAAAATCAGTTTCTTATTCACAGGGTCACCCCTTCATACATAAAAGGTTCATCTTGATAGTATTTCCACCACTAAGGGGGTAAATCCTTTACTTGAGACAAAAAACCCTGCTCATAAGCAGGGTTAGGTCTTCATTACATAACATTGCCACCACAATAAAAGAGACTATTTACTGCGTTGAAAATACCCCCAAGCCCACCAAACAACAGCACCGATACCTGCACCGACAAACAGGAAAGGAGCTGCCGACACCAACCACACCATCATATTGCTAATATAGCTTAGCAGTAAATTAACGCTTCCTGTAAAGGCACGGGCCAAGCGTGCACCAAAGCCTTTTTGATCGGGTAACTGCACCGCTGTCACCGAGCGAGGTCTTTCTTGCAACTCCACATCAATAGTGGACAAACCTACCTGATTATCCAAATAGCGTAGGCGACCGGTTAAGGATTCTATCTCTCCTCGTACCCGTTCCAGCTGACCTTCCACTTTAAGTATATCTTCTACCGTCTTAGCCTGATCCAATATAGCTAATAAACGTTCTTCTTGCCGGATTAAATTACGACGGCGTGCATCAACATCTACGTACTCTTCCGTAACATCCTGGCCTGTTATTCCCCTGTTTTGCACATCACCCAACTTTTCCAGTCGTGATAGTACATCGTCGAACCGATCAGCCGGGATACGTAGGGTGTAACTGGCACCGCGTCCGTATTCCTGCCGAAACATATTGGAACTTTGTACAAAGCCTCCACATTCCCTCACTGCTTCCTGCAGCAAATCTACAGCCGTATCTAGTTTCTCAATCTGTAAAGACAGATAGGCGGTTTGAATAACTTTCCTCTCGGTTGGTACTGCTGGAGCTGTTGCCCCATCCCGATTCATTTCCTCAGCCGCTATTTCCATTCCTTCAGGCAAAGAGGACTCCTTCATCATAAACATTGAAGTTTGTTCTTCAGCCACTTCATTCATAGCCGGTGACTCTGCATCTCTATCTGCCGAGTCCGATGCACTAGGTGCCTGGTACACTTCTTTTGTTGGAAGACTGAACCCAGGACCGGAGACAGTTTTCCCTATCAGCACTGCCACCACCAATAGCGCAGCCACAGAAGAAAAAGTGCGACCCCACCGTCCCCAAGCGTGCCGCCAGTTAATTCTTGGGATTCTTGTGCTAGCCCCTATTGGGGAATTAGCGGCAGCCATCGTCCGATCAATAATCTTATCCTGTAGATCAGGTGGTACCTCAAGAGGCTCTAAAGAGCGAACTAAAAGAACTGTCTCCTCTAGGGAAGAAAGCTCCGCACGGCAGTCAGTACACGATTCTATGTGTTCATCTATAAGCTGTATTTCGGAAGTCGTGAGTTCTCCGTCAAGGTAAAGAGAGAGTCTTTCACGCACTGCCCTGCAATCCATGCTTCTTTCCCCCCTTACCCGTTATAGACGTTTTCCGAGAAAAAAAGTTCCCGTTCCGACATCAGTTTATCTTTCAGTGCCCGTCGAGCCCGGCTAAGTCTCGACTTAACCGTCCCCAGTGGACATTGCAATACCTGAGCCATCTCCTCGTAAGATAATCCCTGTATATCACGCAAAACCATAGCAGTACGTTGTTCCACAGGCAAGGTAGCTATTGCTTCTTGTAGCCGTTGAAACACGATCCGCTTCATGCAAAGTTCAGCCGGTCCAGCTTCCTGATCCGGGAGATCCCGTGGGGGATCGTCAGGAGAAGTATTGTCTAACGATACAACTTGGCGGTTCTTTCGTATCCGTAGTTGATCATAGCAGACATTGGTTGCAATGCGATAAAGCCAAGTGGCGAAGCTGGCATCCCCGCGAAAACCTTTTATCCTCAAAAAAGCGCGATAAAACACCTCTTGAGTAAGGTCGGCTGCATCTTCCGGATTACTTACTAGACGATAGGTAAGATTGTATATCTTGTCCTGGTAACGCTCCACCAAAGTAGCAAATGCTTCCTTATCACCTTGGCAGCACAACTTTACCAAGACTTCATCTGTCGTCACCTTACCTACCCCCTTTAATAGACGGCAGAGACTTAATTCAACTCCGGCCAGTCAAAATCCTGCTCCCTTAAAACTTATCAAACTAACAAAGCCGGTTGGTTAAAGGGCAACATTGCTTGCTGATTCAGCGATGCTCAAGACCTACGCATTATCTCGATTCGTTTCTGGTCTTCTAAAATTATAACTTTAATAGGTAAAATTTCGGTTAACATCTCAGCTGAAACATAAATGTCTTCACCACAAACTCTCCCCAGCCATTCTTTTCCTTGACCGTCTATAACAACTGCCCGCTCGGGTATCATTACAACCGGGAGTTCTAAGGCATGGGCTATACGGCCAATGGCTAACCAAATTCCTTTATCATCGATCCATGCACCACCGGCTAATTCAGTTTGTTCCACTATAACTTTCCAAACGAAGAATTCTATCAGTTGTTCCAGCTCGTGCCAATGACTCTTGATGCCAAGTTGTCTTTCCAAATCACTTAAGTGGACGAAGGACTGTCCGGACCTTACATGCGCCGGTAACACCGCTGTACCTGACACCACCGCCTGTTTCTCAGGATCCCAAATTACCGGCAGACCGAAAGATTGCAAAATAGGTCGTGCAGCCACCAATGTT
>DUNI01000049.1 GCA_012839445.1 Bacillota bacterium | reverse complement strand
TACAAAACCAAGATCACTGGTATCGCGAAAATATTCCGCCCAATCTGGCTCGGTCTCTTGAAGCTGTGGCTGGGAATCATCTTCTTCTAACTCTAATAATGGGTTCCCTTCTATTTCTTCTTGAACATAGTTCAGTAGCTCTTGGGTTGGCATTTGTAAAATAGCAATAGCTTGGCGCAACTCTTGGGTCATGATCAGTTTCTGCGTCTGTTCTAAAACAAGGCCGTATGCGACACCCATGCTATCTGTACCCCTCTCCCCCACATCGCTTTCCAATCTCATGGCCCGTTTCTATGTTCATGTCTTTACCCAAATATGCATCATCTATCATCTACTACAAATACAAATTTCGCCATGCTTCATCTAAAAACCTTCTTTTGCTGGGCCTTGAGTCCAGCCGCAATTTCTTCTAACCGTCGCAACCGGTGGTTTACACCAGATTTTCCCAGAGGGGGATCCAACTGCAATCCCAATTCCTTAAGGGTAGCCTCCGGCTGCTCTAAGCGTAACCGCGCCACCTCTTGAAGGGGTTGCGGTAAGGCGTCTAGGCCAACTCTCCCAACTAAAAAGCGAATAGCACCCAACTGCCGACAAGCTGCTTTTACTGTTTTGTTAAGATTCGCCGTTTCGCAATTAACTACACGGTTTACATGGTTACGCACACCTTTAACCACTCGAACATTTTCGAAATCCAAACGACTTTTTACTGCACCGATCACAGTTAAAAAGGCAGCGATTTCATCGCCTTCCTTCAAATACACTACCTGCCGTTCTTTCCTCTCGACCCGCCGAGCATGCAAATCAAACACCCTCAAGATCCGAATCAGATGGGCAGCGTGTTTCCGGCTACCAGTCACAAGTTCCAAATGATAGTAACGTTCCGGATTAGTCATTGATCCGGCCCCAAGAAAAAACCCCCTAAGGTAAGCCCGACGGCAACATCCTTTCCGAGGAATTACCGTTTTTTCTAAGTCTGTATCACTTCTTAGATACCCTAATCGCTTCAAAAATTCTTTTAAGCCTGGTTGCATAAATAGGCGTACAGCATAGAGGTTGTGGTTGTGTATTCGACGAGGCTCACAAGAAATCTTAACTTTTAGAGATGATGTGCGCTTTAACAGCATAAAAGCGCGTCGAACTACCGAAGGGCTTTCAGTAGTTGCAATAACCTGTATCCCTGATTGTCCCACTTCCAGCACGGCTCCTGCTCGTAAGAAGCCTAGCAATTCAGAACGCAAGCAGCACGAATTCCCCGGTTCGAGCCTAGATAGTTCATCTTTAACCTTTAGGGAAAACGTATTCTTCATAAAAGTTACCTCCAAATTAGGGTAAGAGCTTTAATACGGCTTCTGCTAGCTTGCCCGGATCATGACGAGCCATATCATTAACAGAAAGCAGAGGTTTCTCCTTGATGCGTATGCCAAAATGTTCCAGCTGTTGTCTGTTAGCCAGAACCGGCTCAGCTCCTTCTTCCTGATACCTAGCCAACGTACTACTCGTAGGTCGTTTACTATTAACAAGAACCCAATCAACAATCCGGCGACCACCGTGGTCTATTACCGCTTGTACATGGTCAGCAGCGGTATAGCCGTCGGTCTCGCCCGGTTGTGTCATCACATTTACTACATAGACCTTGACAGCACTACTGGCAGCAATAGCCTCGGGTATTCCCTGTACCAGCAAGTTGGGTAAAACACTGGTGTATAAACTACCGGGACCTAAGACAATAACATCCGCTTGGGCTATAGCTGTTAAGGCATCAGGAACAGGTTGGCAATTTGGAGGATCAAGACTTACACGGCAAATGGGTACTTTTCGACGGACGATATTGGTTTCCCCGTATGCCAAAGTACCATCCACGTATTCAGCAACCAAAGTGGAATTGGTCAAGGTAGCAGGCAACACTTGGCCCCGAATCTTAAGCACACGACCTGCTTCTTTAATAGCACGCTCAAAATCGCCCACTACCTTACACATGGTGGCCAAGAATAAATTACCAAAGCTATGGCCGGCTAATTGACTTCCTTCAGGAAACCGATATTGAAAAAGACGTTCCATTTGAGGTTCCGTGTTGGCCAAGGCCACCAAACAGTTTCTTATGTCCCCCGGCGGTAACATCCCCAGTTCTAGGCGCAACCGTCCCGAACTGCCACCGGTGTCAGTAACAGCAACGATAGCCGTTATATTATCAGTATATCTTTTCAACCCTCTTAAAAGAGTGGCTAAGCCGGTGCCTCCGCCCAAAGCTACAACTTTGGGACCTTTAGGATACCTTATAGGCTGGCAATTCAACCCTATTCCTCCATATCCTTTTCTACATCACGGTGCTGCACAAAAACGCGGTGCTTGTTGGCACTAAGACGACTACCCAGTTCCTCTGCAATGGTAACAGAACGATGCCGCCCACCAGTACAACCTATGCTTAGGACCAAGCTGGTTTTCCCTTCTTTGATAAAATGCGGGATGAGAAATTCTATTAGCTCTACCACCTTGGCTAAAAACTTTTTCGTTACCGGCCAGTCTAATACATATTCTTGTACAGCTTTGTCTTTACCGGTACAATCACGCAATCTTTCAATATAAAAAGGATTGGGCAGGAACCGAACATCAAAAACCATATCGGCATCCAACGGTATACCGCGTTTAAAACCAAAGCTAACCAGCGTAATCAGCAGCCGTTCTAAATCTTCTCCCTCTGCAAAAAGGGTGCGGATTTCTTCTTTCAGTTGAGCAGGCGTTGTATTAGTAGTATCGATAACATAGGTCGCCCTGCTTCGCAGTTCTTGCATTCGCTGCCGCTCGTTGGCAATACCCTCCAAAACCCGCCCCTGCATGGCCAAGGGGTGTCGCCGCCGGGTTTCTTTGTACCTTCGGATCAAGGTCGCATCGGAAGCTTCGAGAAAGATAATTTGATATTTTAGCCCCATACGTTCCAACGCTTGTAAACGGTCTAAGATATGCTCAAAAAAACCGCCGCCTCTGATATCGATACCTAGAGCCACTTTTTTTACTTTGCCCTGCAGGCATAGTTCAGCAAACTTAGGTAAAAGAGCCGGAGGCAAATTGTCCACACAAAAATAGCCCATGTCCTCCAATACCCGCACGGCTGTTGATTTACCCGCACCGGACAGCCCACTGACTATAACAAACCCTTGCATTAACACAACTCCTTGCCTTAAGACAAAATAAACTTGTTGATAACTTGGGCCACACCTGCTTCGTTATTATAACCAGTAACATAATCCGCCTGGGCACGGATATCTTCCGGCGCGTTAGCCATAGCCACTCCCAGACCGGCAAAATTTATCATTTCTAAATCGTTATAGTTGTCGCCAATTGCAATAACCTTTTCAGGCGACATATCAAAAACTTCAAGTAGATAAGACAAGCCGCTTTGCTTAGATACATCTGGATGAACAATTTCAATAAATTGAGGATTAGAGCTGGTAATATGAGCTAAGTCAGCCAACTTATTACCTAAAACATCTCGCACAGGTATCAGTTCCTGTTCATCCCCAATCAAAAGCACTTTGTTAACACCTGGAGCAAGCACTTGCTCTAGATTGGGAACTATTTGTGGCATCACCGAACTGGAGCGACGGTAACGCTCAGTCCATTCATCATCACGATCCACAAAAAGCTCATCACGGATAAATAGATTAACATGAATATTATACTCTCCGGCAATAGCTAAAGCAGTGCGAGCTGCCGGCAGGGACAACGATGTTTCCTGATATACCTTCCCAGCAGTGTCTTTGATCAGTGCTCCATTATAAGTTATCAGCGGCACATTCATCTTAAGTTCCCGAGCAAATCGCAAAGCCGAACAATACATGCGACCAGTGGAAAAAGTAACCAGCACACCTTGGTCTTGGGCCGCTTGAATAGCTTTCCGATTGGGTTCAGAGATAGTTTTGTCATCATCAAGCAATGTTCCATCAAGATCTAAAGCCAGCAGCCTGTACGGCACTATTATCGCTCCTTGCAGCAAGTTCTTGCCTGCTTACACTTCGCCTTCCGGCATCTTAAATCCTGCTGCATCTGTATCGATACATCGGCGCCAACCTAAAAGATGTTCCCTATAATAAGGACTGTTTAGTGATGTCACTACCACACCGCCTAAACGGCTGGAAGCATGAATGAAACGATCCTGTCCTAAATAAAGCCCCACATGTGATGCCAGTTCCGGTTCCCCTGTAGCAAAAAATGCCAAATCCCCTGGAAACAACTGCCCATCCACAGGCTGCAGGTAATCATACTGTTGATCAGCATCCCGTGGCAGCAATAGGCCCACGGAGCGATAGATCACGTATACCAGCCCTGAACAATCAATCCCGACACTGGTAATTCCACCCCATAAATACGGCGCTCCCCTAAGATTCAAGGCCAATTCCAGTACCTTCCTGACTATATCCACTTTGTCTTTTGTGGCTTCCTCAGGCTCTATGGCGTCCTCAGCGATATGCCCTATCTCTCCGCTGGGTAAACACACTTGTGTATATCCCGACCTTAGATATTGTTGTTCTTCGCCCTTGTCAACTTGCAAGCGGGTTCCCAGATAAGCCTTTAGTGGTGGCAATTGGGGCAGGCCCACCAACAGTATTTCCGCCTCACGTTTAATCACAGTACCTCGTGCAGCCGGTAAAGAGGCCCACACAGGCACTAGATCTTGCCGTTTCACATATCCCTGATAACCGTCCGCTACCTGCCCTAAAACCCAGGAACCATTTTCGTTCGTTGCTACTAGCAAATCGCCAAGCAGGGCCTGTGTAAGACGCTCTTTTTCTTCTCCTGACCATGGGTTACTCCACACATCCGTTAATGGTACATTGACAACATAATTAACTGCCATATAATCCTTCCCCTCGTAGTTTTCTTATCATAATATGCATTAAGAGGGGAAGATAACTCTCGATGTATCAGCTATCGGATAATTTGCCGGCAGTTGCTTTTGCTCCAGCTGCCGACTGAGACTTAGAAACTAAGCCTGCAGAACGAGCTGGGCCCATAGCAATACCGTAAATAGTCGGTGTCAACAAGGTATTGATAGCCGCCGTAGGTAGCACTACTGTAATAAACAAGGCCTTAAACGACACTGGCAATCCTATAATTAACTGCGCGCTTCCTAAAAACGCCGTACCACTTACCAAAGTTCCGATAAAGCCAACCGTGGCTGCTAATACATTATTACTGACATGTCCCTGCAATAGCAGGATTAACCCCATGGAGACAAATGCAGTGATTAATTTATCGATAATGTTTGGCAACTGCCCGCCAGGCATAGTGGTAGTTAGCGCAGCTATCACTCCGGCCGCTAAGCCAGCCGGAATAACCAGCCGTTTGTTACGTAACATTAGGAAGGATACCAGTAGCATAGTAACCACAAAATCCGGTTTCATTCCACCTAGCAAGCCAATGGTAATTTGGTGTAAAACCAATCCTATTGCTAAAAAAAGCGCTGTAAGAGCTAATTCTTTTGTTTTCATGTTTGGCAACGCTCCTTGTAATAATAAATAGTCATTAGTTTGGATAGCCAAACCCTTTCACGTCACTCTTATCAGCTCCTTTTTGAAAATATAAAACCTCCCGTCCCTTAAAAGGGACGAGAGGTTTTTCTCGCGGTGCCACCCCAGTTGAGCTTAACAGCTCCACTTCCAGGTACAGGGATAACTATGCCCGATACCCTGTCCCGTTAACGGGGGACTTCCCGGCAGCCACTACTCCCTTACGGTTTCGATCTGCTTCTTCTGGGTCCATTCAGCCTGCATCTACGTTGCCAGGTTCCCACCGGCCCCGGCTCTCTGTTAACGTTTCTGCTGCCTACTCTTCCCGATCATAGAAGTTCATCAAGTTCTGGTTTTAATCATTGCCTGTACTCTAGCACACTTGCAAAATCATGTCAAGCTTCCGTGCCAGTCATTGTGGGCCCTTCAACACTAGCTACCGAAGTGCTCCACTGCTTCCTTCAGCATTTCTCGTATAGGCAGATTGTACGGACAGCGACTCTCACAGGTACCACATTCAACGCAAGCGCTGGCTTTGACTTTCATTTCGGCATAACGTTCCTTAGCCCAATCCTTTAATCCGTAACGAGTCCAGTAACCGTCAAAGATGAATACCGTAGGGATGCGAATACCCTCTGGACATGGTAGGCAATACTCACAGCGCCGACAGAAACGATTACCCAGCTGCTTAACCTCACTACCAAGACGCTCTCTTTCCTCTTCGGTTAGCAACAAAAGGCGCTCACCTAAATTAGCGTTAAACCTCACCTGCTCTACTGAGTCCATTCCGGGAATAACGGTAGACACGGGATAGTCCCAGAAAAAACGCAGTGCCAGCTCGGCAGGAGCCAAAGCACCCCCTGCCAACGGCTTCATTACAATAACCCCTAAATCAAGTTTCTCTGCCAAAGGCAGTAAAGTGCTCGCCGCCTCCTTTTCTACAGCATTAAATGGAAACTGCACTGTTTCAAATTCCTCAGTCTTCACCGCTTCCACCAATATGTCTACAATATGGCCAGTGATGCCAACGTGCTTTACCTTTCCTGCAGACTGTGCTTCTCTAAGAGCTGCCAAAGCTCCGTCAGGAGCCAATACCTGATCCAGTTCTTCTTTAGTGCGAACGTTGTGAAGCTGATACAGATCGATGGCGTCAACCTGGAGATTTCTCAAACTCGTCTCAATATCAGACGCCATTGCTGCTTTTGTGCGAGCAGGAGACTTAGTGGCAATTATTACATCTGAAGAAGTTGTCCCTAACACCTGGCCAAATTTTTCTTCACTGTCAGTATAACCACGAGCAGTATCAAAAAAATTAATGCCAGCATCGATAGCTGCTTCCAAGACCAAAGCAACTTCTTCTTTATCAATACGCTGGATGGGAATGCCTCCCATACCGATAACTGACACTTCAAGATCCGTACATCCTAGTCGCCTCTTTTCCACCCTGCAAAACCTCCTTGGTTACCGCTAGTGTTTCTGGTTTGTAAATAATTTCTTCGCCGCCAAGAATTGAGAGTCCTTCTCTTAACCCTTAAAAAGGTTTGTCATACATGATTGAGCATATCGATAGCTATAATTTAACTGGGCAGGAACCTTATAGCCCAACAATGAATAGGATGACTAACTACCTTACACCAAGTTCAGTAACAACCAAAGTGTGAATATGCCAAGTTGACGCGGAACTGGAAACATGTTAAAATAGCGCTAAATTGCAATGGCAGAGAAAGGGAAGAGTACAGCGGGGATTCCTGCCAGAGAAGAACAGTCTAGGCTGGAAACTGTTCTCAGAAGTATCCGCTCGAAGTGCGCCCTGAAGCCGCGGCACCGAATAAAGTACGTGCCGCCGGGTAGGCCCGTTACCGCCAGGGGTAGTTTAGACTACCTACTGAGAGGGTGTGTATATGCGCCCTCAATCAGAGTGGAACCGCGAACACAAACCTTCGCCTCTGAACAGAGGTGAAGGTTTTTTGTTGGCCGGGGAGGTGCTCTTAAATGGCCAAACGATGTTGTTGCGCAGCAACTGACGACAATAGTTGGTGTCGCCCTACTAACATGACAATTACAGGAGGGAGCAATAATGCTGCGCGAACTCTGGCAACTGGCCAGGTCCATTCAAAAAAAGGATCCGGCTCGGCCCAGCATGCTGGAAGTTTTCTTGTGCTATCCGGGGCTACACGCGGTGTTTTTCCACCGCATTGCCCACTTTCTATATATTCACGGCTTACGGTTATGGCCTCGTTTGCTTTCACACCTAAGCCGTCATCTTTCCGGTATCGAGATCCATCCTGGAGCCAAAATAGGCCACGGATTATTTATCGACCACGGTCTGGGCGTAGTAATTGGGGAAACAGCCGAGATCGGAAACAACGTAACTATTTATCACGGTGCAACCCTAGGTGGTACCGGAAAGCACACCGGTAAACGTCACCCCACCATAGAAGACAACGTCTTTATCGGTGCCGGCGCCAAAATTCTTGGGCCCATTGTTGTGGGTAAAGGAGCCAAAATCGGCGCTGGGGCAGTAGTAGTAAAGCCAATACCTGCCGGAGCAACCGCCGTGGGCATTCCGGCCCGCGTGGTACGCCCAACCACCTTGGAAAAACAGGAACCTTGGGAGGAATTGACCGAACGCGTAGCCTGGCTCGAAAAACAATTGGTCTCTGGCTGGCCGATATCAGGAAAACCTGTGGCCTAACGAAACAGCAAGACTGGGAGAGCTCAAATATCGAGGCATCCCAGTCTTTTTCTTTGGCACTTTTTACTTGGGTCCCTATCCGGCCAGTTTGGCCCCTGTTTCTTCTTGGCGATAACCCCAAAACTTCTCGATGGTTTCTGACTGCGGTGGCTCTGTTGCATAGGTAGCCACTAGAAAAGCAATCAGACTAATCAATAGCGTAGGAACGATAGGATGCAGACCAAGCGGCCGCGGCAGGTAGACAGTAAATATCATGAATGCAGCTACACCGGCCACCTGACTGACCAAGGCCCCAGTTGCATTAGCCCTTTTCCAATATAACCCCAGTAGCAACGGCCAAAAGAAAGCCGCTTGCAGGCCACCGAAGGCAAACAAATTAATCCATACAATTACACTAGGAGGCCTTATTGCCAAAGTAAAAATAACTACACTTAGAATCACATTGCAAGCACGACTAAGCTGGGAAACAGTGTGATCTTCAGCCTGAGGATTAACGTAGTTGAGGTACACGTCCTTTATTATGGTACCGGCTATATATATCAACTGTGAGTCCACTGTAGACATGATAGCCGCCATAGGTCCTGCTAAAACAAGAGCAGCCAAGATTGGCGGTAGCAATTCAACTGCCAAAAGAGAAATTGCCATGTCTGTTACCTTAATTCCCGGCAGTATAACTCGGGCAAAAACCCCTGTAAGGTGCATACCTAGCATCAACATACCAATAACCACAGTGCCAATAATAATAGCATTGTGCATAGCACGTGAATCCTTATAGGCCATGGCACGCACAGCATTTTGTGGTAGCCCCAAAATCCCTATACACACTAACACCCAAAACGATGATATCCATGGCAAGCTAATAAAATGATCTACTCCTGTAGGTGTTAGCAAATCGGGATTTATAGTATGTAACTGTTCCACGATGTTGGCCACACCGCCCCCTGCCGCCACGGTGGTAAACAGCAAAATGACTGTTCCCACAAACATTACCGTGCCATTGATGGCATCATTTAGAGCCACTGCTGCAAAGCCGCCCAGAGTTACATACACCATAACCACTGTCGTAAATAACAATAGACTGCCAATATAACTAAGCCCAGTTACAGATTGAAATAGCCGCGCTCCACCTATAAACTGAGCCACCACAGCAGCCATGAGAAAAGCAACAATAAAGAAAGCCGATAGTACAGTTACAGCTCTATTACCTTCATAACGCTCACGCAAAAAATCCACCACTGTAACCGCCTTAATCTTCCGACCTACAATGGCAAACCGCTTCCCTAATACCCCAAGGGTAACATACATGGAAGGCAACTGAATCATAGCCAACAACACCCAGCCCAAACCCTGTTGATACGCGGTTCCTGGTCCACCGAGAAAACTGGAAGCACTAGTATAAGTGGCCACCAGTGTCATAGCCAAAACATAGCCGCCTAATCCGCGCCCGCCCAGAAAATACTGAGAAATAAAGCTGCCTTGCTTATCTTGGTAGCGCCGTGAAACGTAAACACCGGTTCCTGTAACCACTGCTAAGTATAGTACTAAAATAGCTGCTATGAATAACGGTTGTGGTGTCATGATCCTGCACCTCCTGCGGCACTTTCATCGTCATCAAGAGGAATATCACGGAAAAAAACTTGTACCACAATCACCGTTAATGCGCTAAAAACCACGTAGCCCAATATGCAGCTGTAAAAGAACCAAGCCGGCAACCCCATTACATAGGTGTATTCATCTGGGTTGCGCAAACCCAAGCCATAAGCAAACAGATACCACCATACGATGTTAAGAATAAGCAGTATCACCATTACCTTGGCTTCCCGATTGCATTGATCAAACCGAGGGTCTTCCTTAAGTTGCATCCAATTCTCCTCCCTTTCTGTCGTTATTACTGTGAGTTATCGACTAACTTAGTATATAACCTCCCCTAGCAGACTAAGCAAACTATCGTAACAACATCTAAATGTCTAGATGGTAAAGTAAAAAAGGGCTTATTCGCACTTTGTCAATACTGATTAATTGGGCCGAAATTAACTCCACCCTTTAGATTCATGTCCCTTCTGGCAAATATGACCGGATATTACCAAGGCAGGGAAACTTCGGTTCTCATTATAACAAAGTCCACGATAGAAGAAAAGCTGATTAACTGTAGTCTGACGGTGAAACCCCCACTACTTTCTTAAACACCGAACTGAAATAACGTGGGTCCGTATAGCCCACTTCCATGGCTATTTCTTTGACAGTTCGGTCACCCTTTTTTAGCAACTGTTTGGCCGCATCGATTCGAACCTTGGTCAGATAACGAGTAAAATTCATGCCGGTGGTACGTTTGAATAAGCGACTAAAATAGTATGGGCTTAAGTAAACAACACCGGCCACTTTGCTTAAGGTGAGATCATCATGGTAATTATCTTGAATAAAAGCAATCGCCTTCCGAACTGTCTCGGAGGACAAGTTGGTTTGGGTTTTCTCTACTGATCTCGCAAGGCAAGTTGTCAAAGAAGCTAATGCCTCTGCTATCTGTTGGCAGCTGGCAGCAGACTCCAGTTGTTCTTGGTGCCTTGCTAAACAACTAGCCACCCTGTCTTTCTTCATTGCGCCTTCTCGCGCTGCAGCTACAGCAATTTGAGCGGTGTCAAGCGCTGACTGGCGTGCCTTGGGTGGAGATATTTTGGCTACAGTTTTAAGCTCGGTAACTACTTTCTTCACCGTTTTTTGAACCAGTTCCGGGTTCCCCAGCTGGATAGCTTCCGCCAGTTGCGTCTGACAAGGTAAAAGAGGCAAGACATTAGGACTCTCTTGATAATTTACATCCAACAGGGACCATATCTGACCGGCCCCTTTAATAAAACGATAACTCTTGGCTACGTTGGCCGCCTGGTAAGACATGGGCACCGAAGTTAATTCTTGAACCCAGCTGCCAATACCTATAGTTACGCTCATACCTGTTTTTGCCTTGATATGCATCTGGATTTTCGATGCCCACATCTTTGCCATGGCCACAGCAGCTTCTTCCGATGACGCATTTGTTTTTAAGAAGCAGACAAATGTACCCGGATGCGTCATCGGAAGAAGCTGCTGTGGCCATGGCAAAGATGTGGGTATCGAAAATCCAGATGCATATCAAGGCAAAAACAGGTATGAGCGTAACTATAGGT
>DUNI01000048.1 GCA_012839445.1 Bacillota bacterium | reverse complement strand
TTTTTTAAATCCCGAGGCCGACCCCCAGGATGCAGGGTTTCATATTATCCAATCGTTGTATGCGTTAGGCTCGGGAGGGTTGCTAGGTGTAGGCTTAGGCCAGAGCCGTCAGAAATTTTTCTGGTTGCCGGAACGCCACACGGACTTTATTTTTGCCATTATTGGTGAAGAGTTAGGGCTGCTGGGAACGTTGTTTGTATTGGGGTTGTTCATGCTATTGGCCTGGCGCGGATGCCGAGCAGCCATGTTAGCCCCTGATCGTTTTGGTATGCTGCTGGGCGTTGGCATTGTCAGCATGATTATTGTTCAGGCTTTGATCAATATTGGTGTGGTTACCGGATCGCTGCCTATTACCGGGATTCCCTTGCCACTTATTAGTTACGGCGGTTCCTCGCTGGTGTTTTCCTTGGCGGCAATAGGGGTGTTGCTGAACATTTCCCGTCACGGCCAGCGGCCTTAATTAAGGAAGGAGTAAGCAGATGAAGGTTTTATTCGCCGGTGGCGGCACCGGTGGGCATGTCTACCCTGCTCTGGCTGTGGCGCAACTGTTAACGGAGCGAGATAGCAATACCGAGGTCTTATTTGTAGGTACCCAAAAAGGGCTGGAACATGATCTGGTACCGAAGGCCGGATTTAAGTTAGAAACGGTGGCTGCTGCCGGACTAAAGCGACGGCTAACCTTGGCTAATCTAGGCGTTCTAGGAAGCAATCTACGTGGTTTTGTCCAAGCTCTTAAGATAGTACGTCGGTTTCGTCCACATGTGGTGGTGGGAACAGGTGGATACGTAGCTGTACCGGTGGTCTTGGCAGCGGCCTGGCTACGTGTCCCGATCTTATTACATGAGCAAAATGCTTTGCCTGGTTTAGCTAACCGGTTTTTGAGCCGATTCGCCGCCTGTGTGGCTGTGTCCTACGAACAAGCAATCGACTATTTTCCCCAGGCTCGCCGGATAATTGTCAGTGGGAATCCTGTGCGTGCCGGGGTATGGCAAAAAAGCCGTAGCGAGGGGCGTCATTGTTTGGAATTAGACGACAGTGCCCGTTTAATACTGGTGTTCGGTGGCAGTCGGGGCGCACGTCCTATTACCGAGGCTACGGTGGCAGCAGCGAAACGATTGCTGACCGATCCGAAGATAGTGCTGTTGTTAGTGACAGGCACGGCCGACTTTGTTACAATTGAAGAGAAAGTTCGTCGTTTGGGTATACAAGCTCAGCAGGCGGGGAAAATGTTAGTAAGGCCTTATCTATATAACATGGAAGACGCCTTGGCTGCAGCCGATGTGGTTGTTACCCGCGCAGGTGCTACTACTTTGGCCGAAATCACTGCTCGAGGTATTCCGGCGGTGTTGATTCCATCGCCATATGTAACGGCAAATCATCAGGAGCACAATGCACGGGCCCTGGCCGATAACCAAGCGGCAGTTATGATTAAGCAGCAGGAGCTTACCGGTGAACTTTTGGCGGATACCTTACAGACTCTGTTAGCTGACTCTGAGCGTTTGGCCAACATGACAGCAGCGGCCCGTGCTTTGGGTCGGCGTGATGCCGCCAACATTCTAACACAAGAAATCCTAAGACTAATTTGAAGTAACACTTCTAAGTCGCGCTGCATAGATTACAATGCTGGTGCTGGTCTAAAGTTGCCTGCCGCGCGGCTAAGTTTGTCGAGAGTGGGAAGGAGAGAACCTGAA
>DUNI01000047.1 GCA_012839445.1 Bacillota bacterium | reverse complement strand
TTGTACTTCGCCACACACGCGCACACATTTACCGCAAAGAATGCATTTCTCCATATCTCGTTCTATAAACGGGTTGCTGCCATCAATTTCATACTGCCGGCTCTCGCCTCGATACGGCGTATCCTTCACACCGTAGTCATAACAATATTGCTGCAGTTTGCATTTACCATTAGCTTCACAAGTTAGGCAATCGAGTGGGTGGTTCGCTATGATAAGCTCCAGAATTGTCCGTCGCGCTTCCCTAACCGCCGGGCTATTAGTGTGGATAACCATGCCTGGCGCTATTGGCAAAGCACAGGCCGCTGGCAAATTCTTCTTATTTTGCTCCACCTCAACAACACACATCCGGCAAGCGCCGGCTATCGATAAATCTGGTTCATGGCATAGAGTAGGAATTTCTATGCCTAGACTTTTGGCCGCATCCAAAACAGTGGATCCGCTGGGCACAGAGCCCTGACGTCCATCCATAGTAAACTCCACCATTTTCAACGGCAAAACCCCCTTTCGCTTGATAAGGCTACGCAATATTGTGCGCTGCCCACACAAAATTGCCACATTAACTTACTGTTTGTGAATATAAAATTTTCTGCCTTCGTTAAACACAATCTCCCTTGCCTATGCTCAACTGAGGATCTTGCATAACTCCAATTTTTCACCGCAACAAAAAGTAACAACTAACCAAGACTACCAGAGCGGACTGTTTTTTGCTCCCAGCAGTCTTAAAATGGCATCATAATATTTGCCATATTAAAACCCATACACCTCCCCTGATGCCCCCTTAGAGGTTAACTGGAAAGCAAACCATAACTATGCCACAACTTTATCTTGACCTTGGGTCATAACAGAATTAACGGCCAACGTAGCAGCTATCAAAGTTACACAGGACAGGACCTGATAAAAGCGTACCCTCTTGATACCTCTAACCCTAACCGCATTCAGCCCTAAATTAACCTTAAGCCGAGAAAAGCATCGTTCCACGGCAGTCCGTAGATCGTAGATCAACTGCCAGTTTCGACTACCCCTATAGGGAACGCAGAACCGACGTAGATCATCGGTTACCTTGGTTTTTACCACCATCCCATAAGATGAGTCCGAGCACCATGCTGATCCAAAGGGACAATTTACTTTGCACAGTACATGGGGGCAGCGAAACTTGTGGGTATTGGTGCTAGTATCATAACCCCAATAGGCCATGCGGTATCCCATGGAGCATAAAGGAGTGCCATCATAGTCAAAACCCTCCGGGGGTTCTTTGGCACCACGCCGGTTAAGAGGAATAATGGCTTGAGAACCATACCTATCGAAAGCTTCTGCATAAATCGTTTTGGTATCGTAAGCCATATCCATAACCCAATAACGGGGCCACTTGTCTCGGGGAAGTGAACTTGTTACCTTCTTCATTAGGGGCAAAGCTACTTTAGAGTCGTGTACATTGGCCGGTGTAACTACAATGGCAATAGGGAGTTCACTTTTGCAGTCGCAGGCAATATGAGTTTTGTAGCCAAACCAGGCTTTTTGGTTTCCGCTAGTATCTCTTTTGCTACCCCAAGCAGCTTCTTGGTCAGAAGTTGGCTTCCCCTTAGGTTGCGGCTTTTCCCAGGCCTTAATTTCGGTAGAATCAAGGGCCACATACTCATTCCCAATAATACCGTCGGCTCTCCCTTGGGCTACGGTTTGTTCAAAAAGCAACTCAATAGCACCGGTTTTCTCCAGTTTAGCGATGAAACGGCTGAAGGTTGCTTCGCTTGGCACAGTACCGAAGGCGTTGAATCCGCAGTGGTAGCGAAAAGAAGGATCGGTACGTAGGCGCTCAACCAGTTTAGCAATGTTTGGTATTGCCTCGAGTTGTTTTGCTATCAAGCTTCTTAACATGGCTTCTCTAGGGTAGCCTTTGGGGCCAAATTTAGACTCTGGTTTCAGCAGCTGTAGTACGGGCTCTAGGTTAAGAGCGCTGAAAACTGCTTGAAGTCGATTCTTAGGCTGTAATTCAAGAATTTGTTCGAAGGAAAACAGCGGTGGCTGTAGAAGATACATGTGACTTCACCTCGCTTGTATTAGATTTTGGTCACAGGTATCTTCTACAAAAGCGGGGTGAAGTCTTTTTATTACTGCTTACAACTCTTGGTATTATTGGCTTAGGAGATTTGAAAGATCCTCAACTGTGAATTTCTGCCCTGCTAACACCGATTATGAAAAAGTGCATGCTCAATTCTTTTGCCAGGTTTTCAAGAAACTACACTATGGTAACACATATTATCTGAGGACGTGCAGGCGGGGCCAAGTAGCCCCGACCCCGTCAGGACGCCCAAAATAGTTGACTACTTGCTGGTTTGATCATGAATTGCTGTAAACAACGTGTGTTGCCTAAAAAGCCGACCGCTCGGTGTAGTGGGTATGGAGCAGCTCATGAGACTTGCTGGATAAAGGTTCCTCTAAAAACTCTTTGTACAGAGTTTGAACCGCTGGATTCTCATGGGATTTTCTAATTTCCATTGCTTTGTCCACATCGTAAATGGCTTTGATTCTAGCTTCACGGGTTTCGCGATCCACCGGAATAGGCTGGCCGCCGCCACCAATGCAACCACCGGGGCAGGCCATGATCTCTACGAAATGCCAGGGGGCCTCGCCAGTCTTAATCTTGTCCAAAATCTGGCGGGCATTGGCTAGGCTGTTGGAAACCGCTATTTTAACCTTGGTACCATCTAGATCCACTTCTGCTTCCTTAATACCTGTAAGCCCACGCACATCGGTAAAGTCTATATTTTCCAAGGTTTTACCGGTTACTACTTCGTATACCGTCCTTAGGGCCGCTTCCATCACACCGCCCGAAGCACCGAAAATAACCGCTGCACCGGTTGAGATTCCAAGCGGATCATCATAGTCTTCTTCCGGTAGGCTCTCAAAGCTAATGCCTGCTTCCTTAAACATCCGTCCTAGCTCCCGAACTGTAAGCACAGCATCCACGTCAGCCACACCTGAAGCTGTCATTTCCGGCCGCTGAGCCTCGTATTTCTTAGCAGTGCACGGCATAATAGATACCACATACATGTCCTCGGGCTTTACGCCCACCTTCTCAGCATAATAGGTCTTAGCCAAAGCACCAAACATCTGCTGCGGTGATTTGCAGGTAGAAACGTTGGGCAAGAGTTCTGGATAGAAATGTTCACAGAACTTAATCCAGCCAGGGCTACAGGAGGTAAGAAGCGGCAATGCTCCGCCGTTCTTCAGCCGATCTAATAGCTCATGCCCTTCCTCCAAAATAGTTAGGTCAGCAGTAAAATCGGTATCGAAGACCTTATCAAAACCAAGCCGTCTAAGAGCAGCTACCATCTGGCCGGTAACAATAGCTCCGGGCTCCATTCCCAACACTTCTCCCACCGCAACGCGAGTGGCTGGAGCAGTTTGCACCACAACATGCTTGTCAGGATCGCCAAGAGCCGCCCAAACCTCATCCACAAAACTTTTTTCGGTGATAGCTCCGGTGGGACAGACCGTGGAGCACTGGCCGCAATTTACGCAGGCCACATCGGCTAAGTTCTGTCCAAACAAAGGCTCTACCAGGGTATCCCAACCCCGATTGACATAGCCCAGAGCATGCACGCCCTGCACTTCGTCGCACATACGCACACAACGTCCGCAGAGGATGCACTTGTTAGGATCGCGTATTAACGCTGGGCTAGAATCATCAATGGGAACACTGCGTTTTTCACCACTGTAGCGCACTTCCCGCACACCTAGATCGTGAGCCAGAGTCTGCAGCTCACAATTGCCGGATCGTTTAGAATTGCTGCTGGCCAACCAC
>DUNI01000046.1 GCA_012839445.1 Bacillota bacterium | reverse complement strand
CTGCGGTTGGAATATCTTTGGCATAGGAAGGAGACAACAGGGACAGCCAGGCTGCCAATAATTGCAATTAATGAGAACAGGGAACCGATAATGTCGTCAGAAAGACTGTAACGTTGGCGCAGGATAAGATTGAGCATGGACATGATACAGTTAAAGATTGTCATTGTAACAAAGCCGAAAAGTAACTTGACATTTTACGAAACCGAAGTATACTTTCGTTTTTGCTTTTCGGCTTTGTTACAATGACAATCTTTAACTGTATTATGTCCATGCTTAATCTTATCCTGCGCCAACGTTATGGTCTTTCTGACGATATTATCGGCTCCATGTTCTCATTGATCTCCATTATTGGCAGCATGGCTGTCCCTGTTGTTTCTTTCCTATGCCAAAGATATTCCAACCGCAGCATAGCATCAGCCACACTGATTGTTCAGATGCTGGCCATCCTGGCTATGACATTTGCTCCTATTTGGCTATTTGTTCTGCTGGTCTGTGCCCGCACCATGACTACCAACTTTGTCTACTCAGTGGTAGATAGCCCAATGCTGCAATCAGTAAATACTGATCGTCGAGGCACCTATTCGGGCCTAAGGGTTTTTGCAAATTACATAGGTATGGGCTTGGGGTCGGCAATTTCCGGTTATTTTATTTCAAAAGAACAATATGCTCTATTGTTCTTAGTTGCAGGAGTATTATGTTTGGCGCAAAACCTGATTTTTCACTACATATGTGTTCCGCACATACGTGATTATGAATAAGGATTTTTATATAATAAAAGTGATTCTACTGTGAAACACTAATAGTCCTTTGTAGGCTTATGGTCAGAATCAATTGGGCAGACATAGTTCTTGCCCTCCATAGCCTGTTCAAACTCTTTGCGCATCTTTTTTACGACCTCAGGGTTAGTAACAAGCTCAACACCTGTCAGTGCCATGACTTTAGCTGCAGTCAACATACCGTTGTGACACAGCGGGCGTTTGCCCTGTGCTACTTCTTGCCAAGAATGTCCGGGAGTATCTTTGGCATAGCACGCAGTTGTAATTTGTACAGTCGGGGTGAACCAGCTTACATCACAAACATCCGTTGAACCGTATTTTGCATGCGGTATTTCTGTATATGGGTATATAATATCATTGATGTATTTCCCCTTGATTTGTGGAATTAGATCATCCGCCACTGAGCCATAAAGATATTTAAGCGTGGAAAAGGTGCTTTCTTCTGAGTTTTCAGGGAAGGCTTTACGGATCTCTTTGCAAAACTCCACATCTTCCTGAGTATAGGGAACAGGTCCCACCTTAAGAAACTTGTCATATGCTATACGTTCCAGTGTTCTATTGGGAATTAACTCAGAAAGTCCACCGGTGAACTCCACGTCCACTTTGGTACCTGTCATCATTGCCGCACCCTGAGCAATTTCCTTAATACGCTGTGCAGTCTCCATAGCGCGCTGATGTGTATAGGCACGTACACAGTAAACAACCTCCGCATTGGCCTGTATTACATTCGGTGCATTGCCTCCGGTCTCCGTTACAGCATAGTTTATGCAGACATCGCGCTGCACATGACCTCTAAGATAATTTGCTGCTATATTGGTCAGTTCCACAGCAGAAAGTGCGTTGCGTCCTAGATGCCCCTGAGAAGCAGAGTGTGCTGCTATTCCCGTAAAGTGTATGCGCAACCCTTGAATCGCCATAAAGTTCATCGACCAAATGTTATTGTCGTCCGTAGGGTGCCAAGTAATGGCACACTCGGTATCATCAAATAAACCCTCACGAGCAAGATAAATCTTGCCACCACCGCCCTCTTCTGCTGGACAACCGTAGTAACGAACCGTACCGGGGATGTTATTGCCCTTCATGTAGTGCTTAAGTGCGATAGCTGCCGCCATTGCCCCGGTACCAAGGATGTGGTGGCCACAACCGTGACCGGGTGCTCCTTCTACAATGGGTAAGCGAGTGGTAACACCAGCTTCCTGGCTCAATCCGGGCAATGCATCATATTCACCCAAAAAAGCAATGATGGGTTTACCCAAGCCTGCCTCCGCAATAAATGCAGTATCCATTCCTGCTACACCTTCTTGAGCATTTATTGCGGAGGCAGGCTTAGGTAAACCCATCATTGCTTTTTTGGGTGAATATGATGCATTGCCCGGATTGAGCCAGGAAGCTG
>DUNI01000045.1 GCA_012839445.1 Bacillota bacterium | reverse complement strand
GCTTTGGTTAAGCTTTGTGTTCCCACCTATGGCTTCTGTGTTCCGGCTCCCTGCGTCACCAGACCGCAGCCGGAATTCCCCTGTCCGCCGGAAAACATTTTCCCACCGCAAAGACCACGTCCGTCTAACAACACCTAAGGAATTAAGTAAGGGAGAGGCCGGTGCCTCTCCCTTACTTGTAGCGAATCACCAAAAAGCAGAGCTTTCCTTTGGTACTTTAGGGTTCAGGAGCTATGGCATGGCTAGACCTATTTTTTAGCAGGGGACATGCCCTATAAAAGTGAGACTAAACATTTCACTCTAGCACCTTTTAGACCCTTTTTTCATACCATAAAACAGGTACAGAACCAGAAGGCTGAAGCAGTTATTCGGTCTTTAGGTTCTTTAGGATAAGGAAGGGGGATTATTTATGCAGATAGACTGTGTTCCTGTGCCCGGTTGCGAACTTAGAGATCCGGTTATAGATTGTATCGAAGTATTGAAAGTGTACGATCAGTGTGTCAAGGAAGATGTTTTGCCTCAGCAGATTGCGATCCCGGCAGGTTGTCCTAATCCGCTCCCAGCGGGAGCTACAGTGGATTGTGCTCTAGTATTTGACGTCGAAGCAGCAACAGGACTTCCCGAAACACGCTGTGAAGTCATTAATGTTGGCCCGCCGGATGCCGAGGGTTTTGCTGATGTAACCGTACGGCAGCGTATAGTATTTGATATTACTATTCGCGATGCTTTCGGCAATGTTCTTTGCGGTCCGTCGCGCGTTGGGCCCGAGTTCTTCTTCAATACTGTACTACTGTTTGCTCCCGATGGCACCTTTGGCCAGTGCCGGATCTTAAGCTCGCTCTGCCATTGCGAAATCATCCCTGATCCCGATAATCCGGGATTCGATGTACTGCTTTGCACCAAGAAAGTCTGCAAGGAAATCCAGATCAAGGCTTTGGTTAAGCTTTGTGTTCCCACCTATGGCTTCTGTGTTCCGGCTCCCTGCGTCACCAGACCGCAGCCGGAATTTCCCTGCCCGCCGGAAAACATTTTCCCGCCGCAAAGACCACGCCCATCTGGAGACGTCTAAAGAACTAAGCAAGGGAGAGGCCGGTGCCTCTCCCTTACTATACTGGCCAGGCTTGGCTCAAAAATCATGAGGAGGGACAGAATTGAGTCCGTTGGTCAAAACAGAAGTGATCGTTGGTGAAAACACAGCCGAGTTGTTATTAGAGACGGACGTTGTTCTTTTTGATCCGGCAGTGAAAGTACGTAACGTCACCGGCGAAGTGTTGAATGTAATGACGCACATTTTGCCCGGTACAGTTCTGGTGGAGGGTAGAGTAAAACACCACGTGTTTTATGTGGGTACCGATATGGTAGTGCATCATCAGTCCCAAGAAGTGCCGTTTTGTACTTATGTACAGATACCGGGTGCCCAACCGTTTATGCAGGTGGCCATTCACGATTGTGTGGAGAGCATTTTGTCCGAGGTGAGCAGTGACGGTAGCGTGATCGGACTCAAAACGGTGCTATCTCTACTGGCTAAGGTTACCCAAGTTAGGCAGTTAAGACTGAAGCCAGGTGAAGGACCGGTCTATTTGTTCCCAGGCGTCAGCGGAGAAAATACCATAGAAGAGGTGAACGAGAACACAGTCCTTCTATCCCAGCCGGCGCTTAAAGTAACGGAAGTAAGTGGCGAGGTAATAATTTCTTCGGCGGAAGTCATCGCGGACAAAGTAGTTGTTAAGGGCTATATCAGTGAGGACATTTTTACCGCAGGTTTGGATGACAACTTGGAGCACCATCAAAAGGAAGAACTGGCCTTTAGCACCCTAGTGGAATTGCCTGGTGTTTGTCCGGGCATGCAGGCTCAAGTTAGCACCCAGGTGGACGAAATCAAATATGAACTCACGGACGAGGGTAGCGAGCTCAAACAAAAGATTATTTATATGCTGACGGTGAAGGTTACCGAAGATGTGGAGATTGCGCCCAGTGTGGGCGATACCTTAATTAAGGCCAGGCGGGTGGTGGGGACGCAGACGCTGCACAAATTGTTACAGCAGAGTCTTACCCTTGTTCCAGCGGCCCAAAAAGTAAACCAAGTCAGCGGTGAAGTTACACACATCAAGGCTGATGTCATCGTCGGCAAAGTAATTGTGCAGGGAGTCTTTGTCGCTCGTATCTACTTTACCGGAACAGACGGGGTAAATTACGAAACCGAAGAACGTCTGCCGTTTGTCGGCTATGTGGTCCTAGAAGGAGCTCAACCGGGGATGACGGCCCAAGTAACGCCGTCTGTTGCCGGCATTGTTCCTGAATTTGATGCAGTAGATAATCGTCTTAGCATTAAGGTCTTATTTAAGTTAGCGGTGAAGGCGCTACAGTGGGTGCAGGCAGCGGTGGCAGAGCAAAACGGCCTTGAGGTATTCTCTGCTGAGACGGATAGATGCCGCTAATAAGAGGTTTATGAAGACCCTGTTGCCCAATAGCAGCAGGGTCTTCTTTTTTTCTGTTGGCAGCCATATGTTATAGCAGCAAGGATGGTTGGAGGGAAACAGGTGAGCACACAAACAAAAGGGCAATTGGTATATAAGCCGGTGCAGAGCATCAGTCTGCCGGCTCAATTGGAGGCTCGGTTTCAGGTACGTTCTTGTCCGCGAGAGGTGCTGGATCTTAGGGCTAAGTTCCTGGCTGTCCGTGGGCGAGTCGAAAAGCTGCGCTTGATTGTTGGTGGGAACTTAAAGATCTCAGGATCATTGGTTTTACCTGACGGGCGGATACAGGCCTTAGGGATTACCAGTGGCTTTGGAGTAGATTTATCCTTACCGGAACCGGTGCAAGCAGGGCATGTCGTTATCACGCCACAGGTAGAGGGGCTAACGTACACTGTCAGTTGCAGTGAGCGCAAAGAGGCAGAGGTAAAGCTTATTGTCTTCAGTACATTTGTGGTAAAAGTCATGTCTGCTCAGCCGTGTCAGTTGTCGAAGCTGCTGGCACATTGCTGTTTTCGACCGGTTTTGCTGCCGGTGGTGCTGGCAACCCAAGCGGAGAGTTTCCAACGGAAACTGCTTTTACCTTTAGATCCGCCCGGGCGCAAAATAGTGCGGGTTGATATAGAGCAGCAGGGTGCCCGGGCCGATTTGGCACTTCCTTTGGTAGTAAGCGGCATCGCCAAAGAAGAGATACTTTATCTAGGGGTGGATGGACGTATTCATCAGCTTCAACATACCACCGACTGGAACTACTTATGGTCTCGTGAGCCGCGGCAACCAGCAGGTGAACTGTTGGTCTCGGCTCAAGGGGAGATTGTTCGGGCGGAGTTGTTATCATCCGGCCATACACTGTCCCTTAGCATCAAAGAACAGGTGGAGCTGCAGGTTTGTGAGGAAAGAAAACAAGATATTCTTATTGCCGAAGACCACAGGTCACCGGATCAAATTATCCTGGCCCGGATACCTTTAATCTTGGCCGAGCAAAGTTGCAGTGAGTTGGTTCCCATCGTTGCCAAGCTAAGTGAAGC
>DUNI01000044.1 GCA_012839445.1 Bacillota bacterium | reverse complement strand
TGACTACATAGTGGATTGCCGTCAGGATTACACATTGTTATTAACGTAAGAAATGTTGGGACCTGTAACCGTACCTTATTGACAAAAGAAACGGGGCATGTATCATCTCGTATGCTTCATTGCATGTATGCTTCCTTGCTAACGCTATTATATACATGCCCCGTTTCTTTTGTCAATAAGGTACGGTTACAGGTCCCAACATTTCTTACGTTAATAACAATGTGTAATCCTGACGGCAATCCACTATGTAGTCAATATACACAGTTTCATCATCTCGTCTATCTCATCAATTGAAAAGCCCTTGTACCCCAACAATCTATCCTCTTCAGCCGCAACAAGCTGCTCCCGCAGCCTCAACATGCTTTCACGTCAAGAAAACGTAGCAATATCCATAACTACCAAATTACCCTCACCGTTTTTTGTTATTCTACTATCCCTAATCTTAAAACTCAAACTTTAACTCTGGAACTTTGTTCACGCATTCCTTTTGGTGCTACCTGCGGTCGGAAATATAAGCAGCCATTCTCTTTATCAAAATAGCAGCATATTCCCCGTTAACTGTTTTGCCCTGGCGCGCACTTTCAAGCCAGTACCCTGGTGAATCAATCAGCCCTTTCTTCTGTAAGACCTCTATTGCCCCTCTTAGTTCTTCCTCTGTCATTTCAGCCAAAGTCCGCTTAAAGTCCTGCCACCGAGCCCAGTTATCAGTGCTCATAGATCCAGGGCAAGTCTTCCGGCTGGCATCAAAGTGCCGCACCACCCTATCTATTGGCACCGAATACTTTTCCATTAGGTGCTTGGTAAGATCCAACGTATTGGCCACAGCTGTTTCAAAATCGCCGTCTTCGTTAATACAAATTTCCACCCCAATAGAATTTTGATTGGTAATACCGTATTTACCCTGCCCATCGCCGCAATGCCAAGAAGCAATATAATCTTCCACCGTTTGAATAATAGCCCCATCATCTACAAAATAGTGGGCCGAAGCTCCTCTATTGCCGCCGTTAAAATACCGAAAATGAGCCTCGGCATTGGCACCTGCACGCGGATTGCCGGTATCATGGATAACAATGTACAGAATCCTCTGTTTGTTCCTGCTGGAGAAATTGTATCTGATCAGCTTTTTCGTAATGGGTAGCATAACATCACCCCTGCCCTAATTAAACTAGCTCCCATATACTATACTGACCGTTTAGAGCTAAAAAGTCGTGTTTTTATAATTTTCAACACTGGCATCCCTCTCGCATAAACTACTACAGCCTATTATTTAAGGGGGTGTCATTATGACTTTCATACCGGAAAGCACAAGCTGGCAGGGGCTACCCCTCAGGCAAGAGCTAGACTTTTGGTTAGGAATAATGGTGGATCACAGTCGTTTTATGCGCAACGGCTTTGATCCAACCGAGGAAGAAGCATTTAGAATTGCCAACGATTTTGCCCAACGCTTTGTCGTCTTCCGCCAGCAAAATCAAGTTCAGCCGGATCTTAGTCCTGAGTTTCTTTTTTCCTTACAGGATCTGCTAGAAGAATTCATCGCCTTCAAAGGCCGTCTAGCCGCCGGCATCGAAGCCTGCCAAATACTCTCCATACTATCAGCAGGATTAATTGATCACATCCGCCGGGAAGCCATTTTCTTCTCCGGCATACTAGCCAGAATCAAAGGAGAACCCCGTCCCACCCGCGAGCAACTGGGGCTGCCTATGCCAGGCATGGCTTCCACTGCTCCTCAAATCTTTATCCCTCACCTACCCCAAGAATTAGAAGAGATTGCATACGAAGAGCTACTGTTCTGGCTACGCATTGCCTTTGAGCATATGGGGGTATTGGCCCAAGGTTTCCGTCCCGGGCAGGAAGCTTACCTACGCGAAACCCTACGTTGGGAGCAGCGTCTTCGCCGGCTGCACGATACCGTACTCGATGGCTTTAGAACCAATGTAAACCCGGCCCGTTTCATCGATACCACTCTAGAGCAAATCGAAGAACATGCACAATTTCTAGCCCGTCTATTCAACGACCTAGCCAGCTGCACCATTCCCGGCCGGCAGGCTAACTTCTGGCCCCGCCTGGCCGATCACATGCGACGTGAAGACATCTACTTCATCCAAGTCCTTACAGTTCTAAAGAACGCAATGACGCACTCACCGGAATAAAAACAACCTTGACAACTTTCACCGCTCAGCTTTGCCGGTTCAAATTTATTGCCCTGGCCGATCACTCCCCAGGAAGAAACCCACAGGTCCCTTCTAGTGTTTGAGCAAAGTCACATCAGCAGGTAAAGCATATGTATCAATTACTCGAGAACCCATGCCCTTAAGATATTTATTGAAAAAATCAAGGAGCAGCACATTCATGATGCTTTCCATCTTATCAGGGTCTATTTCACCTAGCATCCCCAGCTCTACTTCCTTATCTCCTATCACAGCTTTAGAGACAATATTTCCCGCCAAAATTTCATTATAATCCATAAAGTTCCCATGGGTACTATTTCCAACTGTCATCAAGTAAGCATCGTTTTCGGCTTTTAAAAATGGGTAAGCAAGAAAGAGACCTCCGATACCATCATGCTGCATCAACAAAACCGGTTTCTTAATGGCTCTCTCCCAGTTAGAGCTATAAAAGAAACCATCAAGATTAGCACTGGCCTTAATTGAGTCACATTCAAGTGCTAAGTCCAACGCCACAGAACCTCCGAATGACATCCCAAAAGCACCAATATTCTTTTTATCCACACAGTCAAAAAACATCGAGCCTTCTTGTTCAGCCTCATTCAGAAACATATCCAGGGCAACAAGGCTGTCCTTCACCCAGATTTCACTTTGCGCTACCATTTTGGGTTGCTTATCAATTATTTTCTTATAATAATCTCGATGTTGCTCCATGTTTGCATGCCTACCGTCTCCGCGCAGCCAATCTGCGTATTTAGCAAACAGTTCTGTACCTGCTATGGCTTCTTTATGGTATTCCTTCATCATTTTTTCCATATCAAACATCACAACTTCACCATTAGGCAATTCATAAGAACCATCGCCCAGATGCCCTATGCTCAATACAAGATAGCCATGGGACGCCAGTTCCTCAAATTGAACAGTGTTAGCTTCCAGGCCAAGGCTAAATCCATGACTGTAAAGCAGTAATGGGTGTTTACCATCACAAATGTGAGCACCAATATATGAATTGGTTTCAATGCTGCCCGCTCCCGGAAGAATCTTATCGTTAATATACTTTTTCAGTTTCCCCTCACCAACATCCATTGCCGGGTAAAAGCACAAACATGGTATAAGGCGTTTCTTATCGCTATTTTCCTCTGGAGTGTACTCAAAAACAAATGACCTAACTCCAACAACATAAGGGCCACTGGGTTTTCTTAGCTTGTGTTTCTCTTTGATCTTAATGTCTTCCACTCCTTTGCTTTGTCTTCATGATTATTTCATCAATATAATTTTCATCCTTAGAGGTCACAGATTCTCAGGGACTAATCCGCCCCAAATCCCATACACATTCCCTTCATCTATAACATAAACCAGATGTGCCTGCAAGGTAGCTCCAACGGTGTAAGACAGTTCGTATGTAGCGCACAAATTAGGTTCCTGCTGCTGGCTGTCCATATTGACGTTTTCTCGTCAAAGCGGTAAAATAAAGATGCTGTTATTCTAAATATTCCTTAACCACCGCTTTGACGAGAAAACGTCAATATGGACAGCCAGCAGCAGGAACCTAATTTGTGCGCTACATACGAACTGTCTTACACC
>DUNI01000043.1 GCA_012839445.1 Bacillota bacterium | reverse complement strand
TACTAATATTATGGTTACAAAACTTACTGCCATTAAAATAGTTCGTCTGCATTTGTTGGTATTATTCAGAAAAGGAAGGGTAAAAACCAAGACATTGGCTTCCATAAAAGGAAAGGTAAAGTGGATCAGTGTGCTGCGGAAAATATTTATCCAGCCGCTGCCAAAAATGGGGAGCAGATACTCTGGATGAGGCAGGCCTGGCGTACCCAATATGAGCGCAGTGAGAATGAGCATCCCAATTATTAACCAAGGTAGGACTAGTTCGGCTAAGCGGGCAATATTCTCCAAACCGGCTCTGGCTGCCAACGCAGCTAGAATACCCATTACTCCGGCAAACACCACTATGGGTGTCGAAGTCATAATGGCAGTTAGATAAAGATCAGATATATTACGTAAGACTCCGGCTGCCAGCTGAAGGAAAAAAAGCATGTATAAAGCTGCCAGCAGTGTTCCTAGAACATTGCCTAAAGTTACCCTGGTGTAAACAATGGGATCGATACCTTCAAAGCGTAACCCCATAGAAACCCACAACATCATCACTATACTGGCTAATATAGCGCCTACGATGAGAGTTAGCCAGATGTCTTGTTCTGCCGGTCCGGCAGGAAAGACAAGAGTCGAGCGCCCAATTAGATAAACTATGGCCAAGGCTGCTAGTTGTTGCAGAGAGATGATACCGTCTTCCCGCACTAAAATCACCCTTATTAGAGGATTCATGAGGCTAGTATCCCACATAGTTCCAGGCTTATGTATATTTGGCATGAAGGTGTCTAAGAGCGGAAATACTAAGCCCGATACATAAAATCCGAGGGTGATATATTGAGATCATTCTTTTCAAGATTGCTTAGGCGACCACGCCCAAGGCACAACCTTGCTACCGATATTCCAGCCCAAGAAGTATTGTCTTTTCTTAGCCAAGTTTCCCTGCCGCAAAAATCAGCAGATGTTGTACAGGCAATTGAAGAAGTACTGGGCAACAGCAATGATCTGATAACCCGTGAGATAAAAATAAGTGGTACATCTTTATCCATAGCCTATATCAATGGCCTGGTGGACAAGAAGTTGGTCAAGGTTTTGCTGGAAAGCTTGCTTCTTAAGCGTCCTTTAGTGGAACAGGCCGGTTTGAGTCTTGACGCTAATATAGATCGCTGGCATCAGATGGGCCTTCCTCTAGGGCAAATCAAGGTAGTGAAAAACTTGAGCGAGGTCATAACAGGCTTACTAAACGGTAATACCTGCCTCGTGGGTGATGGCTGGTCACAAGCCTTGTTGGCGGATACCGAAGGATGGGAAAAGAGAGCCATCACAGAACCGCAAACCAGTACTGTGGTCCGAGGACCCCGGGAGGGGTTTGTGGAGAACATGCGCACAAACACGGCCCTTATCCGGCGACGTTTGCGGCATCCGAACTTACGTGTGGAAGAATTAGTTGTAGGGGATATTAGCAACACTTCTGTTTCCATCCTTTACCTGGAGGGCATTGCCAACAGCAAAATAGTGGCTGAAGTGAGGGAGCGAATAAAACGCATTAAGATAGACGGTGTGTTAGAAGGCCATTATGTGGAATCTATGATTGAAGATAATCCCTATTCTCCTTTTCCTCAGGTGTGGACCACAGAGCGGCCGGATACCGTAGCAGCAGATCTGCTCGAGGGCCGAGTAGCTATTTTGACCGACGGCACTCCCTTTGCCCTTACTGTACCTCTTCGGTTTGCTGCCTTGTTACAGTCGCCGGAAGACTATTACCAACGCTGGTCTCTGTCATTGTATTTACGTCCGTTCAGGTATCTGGGCTTAGGCATCACTGCTTTTTTGCCGGCTCTTTATGTGGCTATTACAACTTATCATCAGGAAATGTTGCCGACCCCGTTGCTGATTAGTATTCTCATGCAACGAGAACGTGTTCCGTATCCAGCTGTAGTGGAAGCATTAGTAATGCAGATCACTTTTGAAATATTACTCGAAGCCGGTGCGCGTCTACCTAGGGCATTAGGACAGGCTATAGGCATCGTCGGTGCGCTGGTAATAGGCGATGCCGCTGTTCGAGCCGGATTGGTATCACCGGCCATGGTTATTGTTATTTCGGCTACCGCCATTGCCTCTTTCACTTTTCCCAGCTTTGATTTAACCAACACTGTGCGTCTAATAAGGATACCAATGATTCTGCTGGCAGCAGTATTGGGGCTGTTCGGTCTTTTTTCCGGGCTAATAGTCATGATGATCCACTTGGTGAACTTACGTTCCTTTGGTATTCCTTATTTACAAGGGATGGCGCCTTTTAGTCTCTCCGATCAAAAGGATTATCTTATGCGTGCACCCTGGTGGAAAATGAGAACCCGACCGGAGCTGTCATCTAAAAAAGATATTATACGGCAAGCTCCGGACCAGGGTCCTAAGCCACCTGGAGATGAACGAGGAAGAGGGCCTAGCAGTATGGAGAACCAAGCTCCTAAAAAGAAGGATAATCAGCAAGTCTTTAAAACCAAAGTGAAGAGAACAGACCGCCAAGCTAACCGGAAAGGGCAGCAGGAGGGTAAAAAATAAAGATGAGGCGTTCGCTGTTGGTGTTACTCTCGTTACTCCAAATTGCACTGTTACTTTGCCTATCTGGCTGTTGGGACCGTAGAGAGATAAACGAGCTGGCGGTTATCTCTGCTCTCGGGGTAGATAAAGAAGATGATATTTGGAAGATTACAGCAGAAGTTTTTCAGCCTACTACAGGAGGGGGCGAAGATGGGAGCGCGGGAGGAGGTGGCGGCAGTTCTAAGCGTCAAGTTTGGATTGCCCAGGGACGAGATTATACCATTTTAGGTGCTCTGCGCGAGATGGCGCTCAAGGTACCGCGGCGTGTTTATGCCGCTCATACCTCGGCCATACTTATTGGGGAAGAAGTTGCTCGGCAAGGGATATTGGAGTTTCTTGATCTTTGGGAGCGGGATTCGGAAGCTCGCATTAATACCGAGATACTTGCTTGCCGCGGTAAGGCAGAAGAGATAATTATTGGCAGTCAAGGTGGCTTAGAAAAGAGTGTGGGATTGGAGTTATCAGGACTAAAGCGTTTTGCTCCAGTTAACGGTCACTCCACGATACTTAGTGTGCATGAGTTTATCGCTTTTCTGGGGCAAAAAGGGGCAGATCCGTTTACCGGTGTAGTTGAGCTTAGGACCGTGCCCTCGATAAGTACAGCCGGTGGAGGAAAGAGCTCCGGCTCTACCGCTCAGGCTTTGCGCCTCAAAGGATTGGCCTTGTTCCGGGATGATAAGCTAATGGGTTTTGCTGACCCTACTGAGTCTCGCGGGATACTGGCAATACAAGGCAAGATTGCCAGTACTATTTTGCATGTCCAGGCGACGGTAGATGAGAACCAAAAGGATAATACTGTGGCACTGGAAGTTAACAAACTAAAAAAGCAAATCAAGATAGAAGAAAATGAGGGACAGCCAATCATAAAAATAAAGATTACCGCTGAAATGGGATTGGCGGAACAAGCTTATCATGGAGATCTTATGCAGGCTGATGATATCCGTTTTCTGGAACGGCAGGCAGCTACAGTTATCAGTAACGAAGTGGAAAAAGCAATTCAGCTAACTAAAAATCTGGGGTTAGACCCGTGTGGTTTTGGCGAGATCATGCGACGACAAAAACCAAAACTATGGGAACAACTGGAGAAAAACTGGCCTGAAGGCCTGCGCGATATAGATGTAAGCTTAGATTCCCAAGCCAGAGTGCGCTACAGTGCGCTTACTGGTTTGCCGCCGATAGAAAAACGTTAGGAGGTTACCTAACATGATGTTCCTTCTTATCTTAATATATCTGGCTGTTATTGCCTTTGAGATTCCCAAACTAGTGCGAGAAAAAAAGTGGCGTGATCTGGTGGTTTTTTCACTGTTTATGTTGTTGGCTGTTGGTTTAAGTTTACCCATGGCCATGGGAGTGGAAATTCCCAACCCTACCCGCTATATAACCCGCATCTTGGCTCCCATATCCAAAGCTGTCATGGGTCGCGAGCCTTTCTTTATGTAGGGGGCAGGAATGGCCGGCGTAGGAGCCAGTCCCGGCTCAGCCTGTTTAGCAAAGCCATCGCGTAGGGGCTGGGCTCCGTCCCAGCCCGTCCCTTTTACACAAGCCTTGCATTACACAGCTGCAGCCATAGGGGTCCAGTCTCCGATCTGGGCCTGCAGCACAGAGAACGGACGACTGCAGAAGGTCGTTCCTACACTTGAACGGCAGGCAGAAAGCGCTGCTTTTACTTGACAGTGCCGGAAGCGTAGGGTATTATTAAGGCAATAATTTGCTTTATTAGGTTAAGGCTGTGACTGGGAGGAGTAGGCTGCCTAATCCGTTCAGAGAGGGAAACCCAAGGGTGCAAGGTTGCCTCGGAAAGAGCGCCGAAAGTCGCCTAGGAGCTGCCCGGGTGAATAAAGTAGCTTGGGCCGTCAGG
>DUNI01000042.1 GCA_012839445.1 Bacillota bacterium | reverse complement strand
ACTGGTGCGGGCCGGTGATGAACTAGAAACTGTTCCGGTAGAACGAGGTGTGACTGACAGTATTGTTGCTATTGCTGATCGCGATCTAAAGGTGACACTTCCTAAGAATGAAATTGACCAGGTTCAAACTGTTGTGCAAGAATTACCTGCTTCTTTAACCGCTCCCATCGATAAGGGGCAGCTTCTAGGGAAAGTGGTATTTACCGTAAACGATAAGAAGGTGGGAGAGGTGCCGCTGGTGGCAGCCGAAGATGTTAAGCGGGCACCCAAGCCGTGGTGGTTTTGGGTCGGACTGGTATTTGTGCTATGGCTGGTCGGTGCCCTGATAACCTGGGATATACGCCGGCGACGGCGACGGATGAGGCTTAAGCGAGTGACTTTCCGTTATCGAGGACCTAGATAAGAAAGAGCCGCCCCATTTTTTAACTGGGGGCGGCTTGTTCTTGTACAGCCAGATGTCTTTGGACCAAAGGTGACAACTCGGCTAGAAGTTTATCTCTGGCAGCAATGCCAACGGCGGCTCGGCTTTGTCGCCGTTTACCTTTTATGGTTTGAACCCAATTAAGCTTTTGGTTTTTATAATATAGATCAAGGTCCACAATACGTCGGCCATCAGCATTATATTCTAAACCGAGCAGCAGTTCCTTAATCGCCAATGGGTGCCAGTGGGTGAACAGGCGTACCTGATAAGCGGTTACAGACAAAAGAGCAAAGCCATGGTCACGGGTCCAACGCTCTCCTAGGATCAGCCCTGCTTCTCGATCTTCCAGAGTCAAGATAAGTCGATCCAGGTGTAGTTTGTAATTACCGTAAGCATCATAAATATTAATGCGCAGTTCATACCATTCGCTTTCGTCTTCTTGGAGAGCTTCAGTAAAATAGCGGACTGCTCCCTGACGCAAATCTTGGAACAGGCTGTTGGCTGGACGATGAATTAACAGTAAATCCGGCTCCAATTCGCTGGCGGCAACGGTAGTGCTGATGGGATGAACAGTGAAGCTAAGCAATGTATCACCGCTGTCACCGGAGTCAATGCCACTTTGAAGATCTACTCGGCGGCCGTTGTATTCTTCGGCTAACCGATCGATCAGTGCACTGCCACAAGCGGGTATACGCATGAGTAGGAATCCTGGTCCTAGTTCTACGCTGCTGAGGGTTGCTGCGTTGTTAGAGGTAATTAAGTGGACAAGCACCTTTGCTGTTGGATGGGGAATCATGAAAATAGTGGGGTTAGGGTTAGAGGATTCCACAGTGGAAGGTGGGGCCAATAGAACTACGCTGTCGTTTTCTCCTGCATTGCCCAAAGTGGTAGGAAGGTCGTGGCCGCGGACGGCACTTAGCTCTACCAAGGTGGCTTCAACACGGCTGGAATTAGTAGTCCGCAATAACATGTATTGGGGACCTAAGCGTAAAAATAACACACCACCATCTCCTCTTATAGCTTTTGGGGACGAATTTTAATACCACGAGCTACATCTGTTCCCCGTGGGTACGGTATCGAATAAATATTACCATTAGCCAATAATACGTTAATGCTTTGCAATCCCGACAATGGTCGTCCTGAGTTGGCAGGTGGTTTATCAGGGGAGTGACCGTAGAGACCGAAGTCAGCCCCTGGCGGTAGATTCTGTGGTTGGTGGGCCACACCGAGTTTGAACGGCCCAAAATTAACCAGGCTACTTCCCGATAGGACATGGCTACGCTGGCAGGTGTAAGTTAAAATGTCAGGGTCGTCATGGTTACCTGGAACCAGGTAAATAGTATCCACTGGCATGCGCTCCAGTTGCCGAATAAAGCACTCCACTTTTTCTTGATAAAGGCTATGGAGATAAGAGTGGTTTCCCAGCTTTAATTGATCTACCAGGTCACCGGTATGAATTAGGACGTTAGGTTTTATTTTTTCCAGCAAACGAAAAAGAGACGAATAAGTTAAAGCCGGGGTATCACTGACATGTACCAGGCAATCGGCTGCAGACTCAAACACCTCAGCCGGAATGGGTGGCGTAAGAACGGTATCGATTACATGCTTTTTTAGTTGGTCTACGTGGTGTGTTAATTGACGGCCCCACAAACTAAGGCTTAGAAAAGAGGAAGACACAAGATCACCCCGCTTGATATGTGCCAATTATATCACATTTTCGACTAGAAAAGGAAGTCTGGCCATGCTTGCTCTGAAACGGTGCTGCCGATATAATGAAAGCTGAACTTAAGGGTTTCAAAGGGAGGAGTAGGGGCTATGGACAAACCAGAACCGCTCTGTGGTGCCACCGCGCTGAATTCGCGCTGGCATACTTATTTGTCCCTCCTACGGCCGCGACAGTGGACTAAAAACGGATTTGTTTTGGCCGGCGTCGTGTTTTCCGGTTTGTTTACAGATGTACAAGCTGTACTTATAGCAATAACAGCTGCCTTTGTTTTTTGCTTAGTTTCCAGTGCCGGCTATATCTATAATGATATCTTGGATAAAAACGAGGACGCTCTTCATCCTGTGAAGTGTCGACGCCCGCTTGCTGCTGGTAAGATCAGTGTGGGTGAAGCCCGCATATTGATGGTGTTCTTGCTTATAGCGGCTCTGGTGGGTGGGTTTTGTATAAATATTTCCTTTGGTTTTATCATACTTCTCTATTTTTTGTTGACAGCAGCCTATTCAAAGTGGCTCAAGCGCGTGGTGCTGATTGATCTGTTGGTGTTGGCGGCAGGATTTGTACTTAGGGCCGCTGGCGGTGCCTTGGCTGTGGGTGTTACTATTTCGCCTTGGTTGCTTATTTGCACCACGTTGCTGTCGCTTTTTTTGGGATTAGGGAAACGGCGCCACGAGCTGTTATGTTTAGAAGGGGATGCAGCAGCTCACCGGGCGACTTTGGATGAATACAGTCCAGAGCTGTTGAACCAGCTTTTGTCTTCGGTGACGGCGGCAACTTTAGTGTCGTATTCTATCTATACTTTTACCAGCGGACATGGGCCAGCTATGATGCTGACCATTCCGTTTGTTTTGTTCGGCTTGTTTCGCTACCTGTACCTTATCTATTGTCAGGACCAGGGTGGCAGTCCTGAGGAGATACTCCTTACTGACCGCCAGCTGTTAGCGACGGTGGTTTTGTGGGGTTTGGCGGTGTTACTTATCTTGGCTGCGGAGCAGAGATTGTAGGTCAGGCTGGGATTGTTTCCTGTTAAGCAGTTTAGCGAACTGTATAAAACATGTCTTTTTGCCGGCCGGGTGTTCTCTGGCGGCGCGTGCGACCGCCAGTAAGAACAAGCTCGGT
>DUNI01000005.1 GCA_012839445.1 Bacillota bacterium | reverse complement strand
TAATGCTATAATAGCAGGAAGATTAAAAGTAGGGGGAAATATATTAGCAAGGAAAAACCTAACAGGTCCGACAATCCCACCAAGCCGGCAATAGCTCCACTTAAAAGAAACCCTTTTAGGTACACCTGGTTAGGGTCGATACCTGCCGCCCGGGCTGCCTCTGGGTTATGTCCTACACTTCTAAGTTCAAATCCAAACGGCGTGCCCAGCAGCAAATAATAGACAGCACCGGCTAACAAGCAAGCCAGCGGAAAAAACCAATTCAGATACACATGTTTAGGCAATGTCAGTCCAAATAATTGAGCAAAACCATGTAACCGGGGCATAAGAGCCGACGGCAGAATCTTAGGCATGCGCATTAACAAGCTGCCCAAACCCATCACCAATTTCTGCGACCGGTCTAAGAATAAGTCGGCAATAAAGTAGTGAATCAGTGAATACGAGATATAGTTAAACATAATGGTGCTAATAACTTCATGTACGCCTCGCTTAACCTTGAGATAAATAGGAAGCCACGACCACACCATGCCGCCGGCAATACCGGCCAAAATAGTAAGGGGTAAGTGTATTACCTGGGGTAACCCTTTCACAGCGAATCCTACCAAAGCTGCGACAAAAGCCCCCATAAGGTATTGTCCTTCCACACCAATATTAAAAAGCCCCATATGAAAACCAATAGATACAGCCAAACCGGAAAAAATTAAAGGCGTAGCGTTGTGTAAGATAATAGCAATACTGTCCAAACGTCGAAAACTAAAACTAAACATGGTGGTAAACACCGCCAGCGGGCTTTTGCCAATAGCCAAGATTACCAGCGAACTGAGAAAAGCCGCCAACAGCATCGCTAAAACCGGTGCCGTTATTTTCAGCAGTTTGATGTGCCAATCTCGGTTCATGCCACCCCACCTGCCTTTTTGTTACCACCGAGCATGTAGACACCCAACTCTTGTGCCGTTACCTCCTGTGGTCTAAATTCAGCCACAATCCGGCCGTTATAGATAACACCTACACGGTCGGATAGCGACAACACTTCGTCTAAGTCGGCGGAAATAAATAAGATAGCGCAACCACTGGCACGTTTAGCCAAAAGCTGCCGGTGCACAAATTCCGCCGCTCCAATATCCAGCCCTCTGGTAGGTTGAGCCGCCACGATTACAGTTGGCTGAGCCGCCAGTTCACGGGCTAAGATAACTTTTTGTTGGTTGCCGCCGGATAGATTCTCCACTTGCTGCTGTACTGAACTTAAGCTAATACTGTATTCCTTAACCTTCTCACGAGCAAATTCCTGGGCCGCTTTGATTTCTAGGCCTGGTCGGCGATAAAACCGTCGCCTCTGTAAACCTAAAATCATGTTTTCCCACACCTTCATGGGAAGTATCAACCCCTGGCGATGGCGGTCCTCGGAAATATAAGCCACGCCCAAATTCCGTATCTCTGCCACCGAAAGTCCATTAATGTTGTTTCCGGAAACCATAATATGTCCGGCTGTGGGTTGCTGTAGGCCAATCACTGTTTCGGCCAGCTCTTTTTGTCCGTTGCCCTCAATACCGGCCACACCGTAAATTTCACCGCCATAAACCTCAAGTGACAACTCATTTAAGACCGCTTTTCCTTCTGCCTCTTGAACTGTCAGCTCCTGGATCGATAACACGATATCACCTATAGAAACCTCCGGTTTCTCTATGGTCTGCACAACAGGTCTTCCCACCATCATCTGCGCCAAATCAGACTTGCTAACCGAATCAGCAGTAGCCGTTCCTACTACTCGCCCTTTTCTAAGTACAGTTACCCTATCAGCAATATCTAACACTTCATCTAACTTGTGACTGATAAAAATGATGGTTTTGCCGGCTTCCTTAAGACGACGAAGGTTATGGAACAACTCCTTAACCTCTTGAGGCGCTAACACCGCTGTCGGTTCATCTAAAACCAAGATATCGGCTCCGCGATAAAGAACCTTTAGAATTTCCACCCGTTGCGATTGCCCCACCGAAATCTCTCCCACCGGCTTATCCAACTCCAGAGAAAAATTATACTGCCGGCATAAAGCAGTAACCTCCTGGCGGGCCAAGCGGGAATCTAACATAATCCCCTGTCTTCGTTCTGCTCCCAGCATAATATTATCCAGCACCGTAAAACGTGGGATCAACATAAAATGCTGGTGAACCATGCCAATCTTAAGTTCAATTGCCCGGGCCGGCGAATTGATCATTTGTGCCCGGTCAAAGATTGAAATTTCACCGGCGTCCGGCTGGTATAGCCCGGCCAGGATTTTCATAAGCGTACTCTTACCGGCCCCATTTTCCCCTACAATGGCATGGATTTCGCCTGCTGCTACTTCTAGATCAATACTATCATTGGCTAATACTCCGGGAAATCTCTTTGTGATCTCTTTTAGTTTTACCGCTGTGGCCACCCATTTCCCCCCTAAAAAAGCGGGGCGGCGTCTGCCACCCCGCTTTATGTGGTCGCTATTTCGGAAGAGTCTCTAGAAACTCCTCGTACTCAGCTCTATCGATAGGTACCTCAATTTCGCCCTTAACAACTTGAGCCTTAAGTTCACCTAGCTGCGGCTCAATGTCGCTGAGGAGGTCCTTGTTATACTCGTTAACAGCATATCCTACACCATCATCGGCCAAGCCGAATACCTGGTAGCCACCCTTGTAATTACCTTCGACAAAATCCTTGATGGTATTGTAGGTAGCCACATCCAACCGCTTAATCATACTGGTCAGGATGTAAGGCCGCTGTTCCTCAGTAGCGGTGAGAGATTGGTCCGAATCGACGCCGATAACAAACTTTTTCTCATTGGTGCCTGCTTCAATAACTCCGGTTCCAGAAGCACCGGAAGCATGGTAAACCACATCAGCACCGGCTTTATACTGTTTTAAAGCCAATTCCTTGCCCTTGATGGGATCCTTAAAGGCATCGCCGGTGGTGCCAATATAGTCGGAGAAGGTTTCAATGTTTGGTTTTACATACTTGGCTCCCGCCAAATAGCCCACTTCAAAGCGTTCAATGAGAGCTCCCTTCATACCGCCTACAAACCCAACCTTGTTAGTCTCGGATTTCAAGGCTGCGGCTGCCCCTACCAAAAAGCTGCCTTCATGTTCCTTAAACAGCAAACATGTTATGTTAGAACTTTCATCTAAGTCATCGATGGCACCGTCTATAAGTACGAATTTTGTGTCAGGAAATTCCTTAGAAAGCTTATCCACATGTTCGGTAAACATAAATCCTACCGCCACAATCATGTCATAACCGTTTTCAGCCAACAAACGCATGAGCTGCTCACGGTCTTCACCACCACCGGACGGTTCTTTGGCTGCATCTTCCGGGTTTCCTTCGATTTTATCGGCAAAGTCTGCAAACGCTTTCTCAAAGCCAGCATAAGTACCATCGTTAAACGATAAGTCGCCCCGTCCACCAACGTCGAAAACCAAGCCAACTTTTAATTTCTCATCTCCTGGTTCCTCGGTCTCTTCTGCTTTCGGAGACGTCTGGGCACAACCAACTAAGGATAACGCTACTGCTAACACTAGCAACAACGCTAAAACCTTTTTCTTAGTGAACACAAGCTTGCCCCCTCTTTTCTTGTCATCAGAAACCAAGCGCAAACCTCTATCTTCTAACAGCATTTCCCCTTTCATTAAGATTTGGTAGACTCCCTCTTGATGCGCGGAATTTAAATATTGTAAATATTGTACAACCTAATTATACCAAAAGTATTGCCAAAAAGAAAGCGAGAACAAGAAGGGTTCGCACCCTTCAGTGTTACTTACATTTTTGTTTTAAAGGATCGCGGCAGTGTTTAGCCAGTGGAAATATCACCGTCACCGTGGTGCCTTTACCTAATGTTGAATGAATATCAAGATTGGCTTGGGGGCCACAATAATGCTTAAGTCGCCAGTAAACCCCCCGGATCCCGGTACCAGGAGGAGATATGCCAGTATCGACTAAAGAATCTTGTACCTGGAGCAACCGTTCAGGCGTCATTCCCGACCCATTATCCGAAATGGTAACATCAACCAATTGCCTCCTTTGGCGCACTACTATCATCAGTCGCCCATCTTTAGCTTCAGGACTGGCAAAACCATGAACAAAAGCATTCTCTACCAGCGGTTGAAGTGTTACTGCCGGTAAAATGATTTCTCTTAGTTTTCTAGGTACATCTACCAAAAAAGCAAACTTCTCTCCAAACCGTTGCCGTTGGATATATAGGTAATTCTCGATATACTGCAGCTCTTCCCTCAAAGTGACAAAAGTACCGACTTTGCGTAAGGAAAACCGTAATAGCTCTGACAAAGCATAGACCAATTCGGCGGTCGTAGCGGCCCCTTGCAATACAGCCGATTGGGCTATTGTATTCAAGGTATTAAAAAGAAAATGAGGGTTAACTTGAGCCTCTATAAGACGAATCTTAGTTTTCTGCAAATCTGCCTCCACTAGCACCCTCTCCTGTTGCTCCTGAAGCAGACGCCATCGATAATCTTGAATCTCGCTTTCTTTGGCAGCAGCCAAAAAAAGATTGGCCAAAGAGAAAGCAGTAACACGAAGCAACTCAGCCGCAGCAAAAAGACGGTTACGAGTAACCAACGGAATATCCATATATGATTGCAGTAGCTCTCTAGCATCCCATCCTGTAGTCTCGGCCAACTGCTTAGCTTTGTTCTTCTCGGTTTGTTCCGATCGTGCAAGCAAAGCAAACCCGCACAAAACATACATAACATTGGTCCCTTGTACCCGCACCGGCAACCGAGCCACAATAAGACCATATTCACACTTAACCCATTCCAGGCCTCGGTCCTCTGTTCCCGCTGTAGCTAACAAGTGGCAGGATCCATGGTGTCGCGCACAATAATGGCAAAAGGACGGCAAGTTTATGGGTTCAGTCATCCGCACACCGGCTGGATCAACTAGGCCCACCCCAAGTCCAGTGGCAGACGCAAACTTATCCTGCACTTCCTTAAGATTGGTCTGGCTAAGAAAATAGCCGGCATAATTCTCCCCTATCGTTTGGTTACCTGGTAGGGTTGTAATATCTTCCTCCGGCTGCCATACAGGAGAAGCTACAAACAAAAACCGCGCCGACTGGCTTGATGCATTAATTATATCGTGATTAGCATAAGCAGGAATGTATAACCAGTTTCCCGGTGACAGTAACTTTTCATCCCCGTTTACTACGTGTTTGCTAACCCCTTCCAATCCATAAAGAATCTGCTCATCGGCATAATGGTTATGTGCTCCCTGGCTTGTCTCCCCGTAAACCGTAACAATGCCTAAATTTAATTTTCCTAAACCACGCCCATTGCCAGAGTGTAGCCAGGTGATGCTACCCCAAGAAAAATCTTGACGTTTTTCACCATTGGGTGCCGTTTTAAGTGCCACACGTGATCCCCCTTCAGAACTTAGATTTGACAGAAACTAACGCAATCCCTGCCAAGAAAAAGCCCTGTTGCACTGTTTCTTGGTAGAGCGAAAGCACCGCACTATTAAAGGATGTGCGGTGCTTCGTTAAGTAACAAGTGATAATTTGTGCGCAGCCCAATAAGATCTCAGCCACCTAGTAATCCCGGCAACCAGAGACTAATAGCAGGCACGTAAGTATAAAGCAACACAAGTGCAATTCCGGTAACGATGAACGGCCAAATTGCCTTGGTAATGCGAGCCAAAGACACGCCTGAAATCCCAGAGGCTACAAATAGACATACACCGAAAGGCGGCGTGATCTGCCCTAGGCCCAAGTTAAAAATAGACATTAAACCAAAATGAACAGGATTTATTCCCAGCTGTACAACAATAGGATAGAAAATCGGTACCAGCAACAAAATAACGGCTGTGGTATCCAACAGCATACCGGCAATAAGATATACCAAATTTACTAACAGTAGGAAAGTAACTGGTGTCTTGGCCACTTGCACAATCCCGGTAGCAATTTGCTGAGGAATATTTTCCCGGGTCATGATCCAACCAAACAAGGACGCAGCGGCGATAAGAAACATAACCATGGTGCTTCCTAGACCGGCATTGACAAATATCCGTCGCAGATCCTTAAACTGGATCTCCCGGTAAATAAAAAGAGCTACAAATATGGCCCAAACCACGGCCACTACCGCAGCTTCAGTAGGTGTAAAGACACCTCCATATATACCCCCCAGTATAATAAGCGGCATCAACAGTCCCCAAAAAGCATCACGGAAGGATCGAACCAGCTCTCTAAAAGTAGCCCGCCTTGTAGCGCGATAACCAGCTTTGCGACACAACCAGTAGGCCAAGAACATGTAAACAACCGCTCCTAAAATGCCAGGTACAATGCCAGAAAGGAATAAAGCTCCTACCGAAGCCCCAGTGATAATACCATAGACAACAAAAGGAATACTAGGCGGAATAACTATACCAAGCGTTCCCCCCAATGCTTGAATGGCAGCTGCAAAATCAGGTGCGTACCCTCGATCTTTCATCTCCGGTACCATAACACTGCCAATGGCAGCCGTAGTAGCAGCCCCAGAACCGGAAATAGCCGCAAAGAAAGCCGATGCTGCAATAGACACCAGAGCCAACCCGCCGCTGATCCAACCTAATAAGTCATTGGCAAAGGCCACCAGCCGTCGTGATATACCACCCTCTTGCATGATTTCACCGGCTAAGATAAAGAACGGGACAGCCAGCAAAGCAAATGAGTCCGTGGCTGTAAACAAGCGTTGTGGAACCACTACCAGCGGTATGTTTCCCTGTACTAACAAGGCCCCTAAAGAAGCCAAGGCCAGACTGAAACCCACTGGCATGCCACCAAGAATTAAAACTGCTAATAAGACTAAGAGCACAATGGCTGTTACCGACATCAGGCCTCTACCTCCTCTTGAGCCTCCTGGGATACACTTAACAACGCCAGCGCATGAATAATAATAAGTAACCCACCCACTGGCATAGCAGCGTAAACCAAACCAATAGGAATATGCAATGACGGGGACAATTGCCCCATGTTTAACTTGGATACCTTAACCCCGTATATCAGTAACACCAGGCCAAAACATGCTATTAAAAAATAATTTATTTTTGCAACTAAAGACTGTATCTCTGCCGGTAATGCTTCTACAATGGCATCCACAGCCACATGAACATTCCGCTTAATGCCATAGCTGGCTCCGATAGCGCTTAGCCATACTAATGCATAGCGGGACAATTCTTCTGACCAGGGAATCGAATAGAAGACTACATAACGAAAAAACACCTGAGCAAAAGTGCTTATCACCATAACAGCGACTAATAAATACATTACGTGCTCAGACAAAGATTCTAGCCTTTTGCTCAGCTTAGATATTGCGCCCACCTATTTCACCCTTTCACCTTGGGGCGGGCTTATCACACCCGCCCCAACACTCCTCCCCATTTCCTTACTTGGTGTCAATAATCTGCTGAATTAACTCTTTGCCAAATTGGTCTTCGAACTTCTCATACACACTCTGGGTTGCTTCTTGGAAAGCAGCATGATCAGGTTCGGTAATTTCCATGCCTTCTGCTTTTAGCTTATCTATTTGCTCATCCTCCTGAATCTTTATCTGTTCGCGTTCATAATCAGCCGCTTCCACTGCTGCCTTACGGATAATATCCTGTTCCTCGTCTGACAGCTTGTCCATGGACGCTGCACTCATCAAGAGTAGCGACGGTGAGTAAAAATGACCTGTCAGCGCCAGGTGTTTCTGAGCTTCGTAGATCTTCTGGTTGTAGATAATAGGAATAGGGTTTTCTTGCCCATCGATGGTTTTTTGCTGTAAAGCGGTGAACACTTCGCTCCAAGCCATGGGAGTGGGAGCCGCACCTAGAGCATGAAAGGCATCTTGGTGCACAGGGTTTTCCATGGTCCGGATCTTCAGTCCCTTTACATCCTCCGGAGTATTAACCGGATGCTTAGAGTTGGTAAGATGGCGGAAACCATTCTCCCAGAAGGCCAGTCCCAATATTTGTTTGGCTTCAAATTTTTCTAGAAGGTTCTGACCAATAGGCCCATCTAATACTGCGTAAGCATGTTCACGGTCCCGGAACAAGAATGGCAAATCTACTATACCGATCTCAGGTACAAAGTTGCTCATAGGACCTGTAGACGACACCACAAAGTCTATGGTTCCAAGTTGTAAACCTTCGATCATGTCACGCTCATTACCTAGCTGAGCATTAGCATAAATCTCGATTTGTACCTTCCCATTAGTCTGTTCCTTCACAATATCAGCAAACTTAACCAGTCCCAAATGGTAAGGATGGCTCTCCGCCACCGAGTGGCCGGCCTTAAATACAATTGTATCCGTGTCCCCCGAACCTCCGTTTTGATCTGAAGAACCACAGCCGGTAAGCACTAAGGCTGCTATCAAGAAAGTAATAGCCATGAAAACCATACTTTTCCTCACTGATCTTTGCACCCCCGTATTTATTAACTATTTAGCTATCCAATTCAATTGCTTGTATTAGAATATTTACCATTAGCCCCTCCTTTTTCGTGATTGATTCTTTGGTAAGCCAATCTGTTAGCTTAGTTTTAAATCTGCTTTCTTGGTCTCCATTTCCTGCCCTAATATAACTGCTCGATAACCTTAATGAGTTTAGTTAGAACAAAGTTCGTCGGTGTAGCAATTCCCAGCTTCTTGCCTTCTGCAACAATTGCTCCGTTGATAACATCAATTTCTGTAGGCCGTTTAGCCCGTACATCTTGGTACATAGAAGAAATGTTAGCTCCCGTAAGTTCGGCAACCTGTAAGCAGTTCTCTACTGGATCCTCATGTATAAGCTCAACGTCTTTTGCAGCAGCAACCTGAACACCTTCTTCAACTGCCATGGCCAGTAACTCTTTCGCCTCATCATGTTTGGTAAGCTCACCGTTTTTAATGCGTAGGATAGCAGTTAATGCATTTATGCCCACATTAACTAGCAGCTTGCTCCATATTAAGCTTTCTGCACTGTCCACAGCCCGCGTTTCCAAACCACTCTCAGTAAAAGCATCAGCCAAAGCCATAATTTCCGATGTTAATTTGCCCGTAAGCGGGCCAATAACCGTTTCTCCACAGCCGGCATGCTTAACTTGGCCCGGTCCCAGCATGGTAGCACCATGTGAGGTAACACCTGCCACTACCTTGTCAGCACCTACTATGGATCCAATTGCCTGTGCGTTTCCTAAGCCGTTTTGTAAGGTAAGAACAGTGGTATTAGGGCCTATTAAATTAGACGCATCTCTAACAGCACTTTCAGTGTAGGCTGATTTTACGAACACTATAACCAAATCTTGTACCGGCAAGTCGCTAGGATCCGTAACTGCCTTTACCTCTATCGTACGCTCACCGCTTACACCGGTTAGGTAAAGCCCATGTTCGTTAAGGGCCTTCACATGATCAGTCCAGACGTCGATCAGTGTTACCTCATGACTGGCTTCGCTCAAATGTCCTCCAAATACACAGCCCATAGCACCGGAACCCACTACAGCTATACGCATGGATAAATCCTCCCTGTAATAGAGCAATCACTACTTGTAGCTGAGGCTAAGGCCCCGTTTCTTATTCATGTTACTCTAATTTTTCTAGCTCCTCTTCCTTCATCGTGAACGAATGAGCCTTGTCAGGAAAGACACCGGTGTTAACCTCTTCGGCATACTGTTTGAATGCATCAACAATAATGTCTCCTACTTTGGCGTACTGCTTTACAAACTTAGGGACGAAGCGATCGAACAATCCCAGCATATCATGGGTGACCAACACCTGGCCATCGCACCAAGGCCCGGCACCAATACCTATAGTCGGAATGGACAGTTTTTCAGTAATAACTTTCGCCACCTGAGCAGGAATACACTCCAGCACAATAGAAAAAGCTCCTGCTTCTTCTAAGGCCAAAGCATCTTCGATAATTTCATTAGCCATCTTGGCATCCTTACCCTGGACCTTAAATCCGCCTAACGCCGACGCTGTCTGGGGAGTCAAACCAATGTGAGCCATTACCGGAATACCGGCGTCCACAATTGCCTTTACAGTAGAAGCCATGACTGTTCCGCCTTCCAGCTTCACACAGTCAGCGCCGCCTTCTTTCATAATACGACCGGCATTATAAATGGCATCTTCTTGGCTAATATTATAGGACATAAAAGGCATATCGCCAACAATAAAAGTGTTGGGAGCTCCTTTGACCACTGGCCGTGTGTGATGAATCATGTCATCCATAGTCACCGGTACTGTACCTTCATAGCCTAGTACCACCATACCCAGGGAATCGCCCACCAAAATAAGTTCAATCTCGGTTTTATCTACCAGTACAGCCGTGGGATAATCGTAAGCAGTAACCATCTTGATTTTCTTACCGGCTTGTTTCATTTCTTCGAGCTGAGGAATAGTCACTTTCCGCTTTTCCATCAGAGTCTACCCCCTTAGTAGTCTTTGATTACCTATTAACTAGCTCCTTACCCTATCTTGTGCTAGTTCCGCAATCTATCTTCTTGAAAAAACACCATCTTCCCTGTCGACTATATTGCGGTAGAAGTCGAAAGGTTTGCTCTTTGCCAAAGAACTACTCTCAAAAACCAGAGAGCCACGCGCATAATGGCACGCAGCTCCCTATAGTCAAGTTTTTCCTATGTCCTGTTCCCTATTTATCTAATGCAGATTCTAATGTATTCTGTAGCAACATGGCAATTGTAAGTGGCCCAACACCGCCCGGTACCGGCGTAATATAAGAAGCTACTTCCTTAACGGTATCAAAATCCACATCGCCCACCAAGCCTTCTGGCAACCGATTGATACCAACATCTACCACTACGGCCCCTGGTTTAACCATATCAGCTGTGATCAAACGTGGCCGTCCCACCGCCACCACTAGAATATCAGCACTGCGAGTAAACTCTTTCAGGTCAGACGTTTTGCTGTGGCATACGGTTACAGTAGCGTCTCGTGCCATAAGCAAAGAAGCCATGGGCTTGCCTACAATATTACTCCGCCCAACAACTACCGCATGTTTGCCCGCTAAAGAAATATTATACGCCGCCAACAGATGCATTATTCCACGTGGAGTACAGGGGACAAAGGTCTTGAGACCTGCCATGAGTTTCCCTGTATTAAAAGGATGAAAACCGTCTACATCTTTGGTCGGGTCAATGGCCTGAAGAATAATGTCCGGATCGATTTGCGGCGGCACCGGCAATTGTACTAATATTCCATGGACCTTGGAATCAGCATTTAACTTCTTGATCAAATCAAGAAGTTCTTCTTGCCTAGTACTAGCCGGTAGAAGATGCATAAAGGAATTTATCCCTACTGAATTACAAGCTTTTTCTTTGTTACGTACATAAACTTGAGAAGCCTGGTCGTCTCCCACTAGCACCACAGCCAAGCCGGGAGTAATACCTTCGGTTTGCTCAACTTCCTTAGCAATTTGGGCCCGGACATCAGTTGCTACTTTCTTACCATCAAGAATCTGTGCCGTCACTTAAATCCCTCCTAGAACAACCCCGTAATCCGGCCATTGGCATCAATGTCCATATCTAAGGCTGCCGGATGCTTGGGTAAACCAGGCATGGTCATGATCTGCCCTGTAACAGCCACCATAAAACCAGCTCCTGCAGACAAGCGTACTTCCCGGACGGTAATGGTAAAGTCTTTAGGCCGACCAAGCAAAGCAGGGTCGTCGGCCAGAGAGTACTGTGTTTTCGCCATGCAAATCAGCAAGTCATCATAGCCTTGATCATGGATGGCTTCAAGATCGCGCTCTGCTTTGGCCGTGTACTCTACTTTAGCAGCTCCATAAACCTTGGTGGCAATAGCAGCTATTTTTTCTTTCGGCGATTGAGTTGCATCATACATGAAGTTAAAATTGGACGGCTCATCAGCGGCAGCAATTACTTTCTTGGCCAACTCTATGCCACCGGCACCGCCTTTGGCCCATACGTCAGACAAAGCAAAGGGGATGTTCAGGCGACTGCACAAATCTTCCAGTTTTTGTACCTCGGCTTCGGTGTCAGTGGGAAAGCGGTTGATAGCCACTACCACTGGTAAACCAAAGCTACGCATGTTTTCCACTTGCTTCTCTAAGTTGCTGAATCCAGCCTCAAGAGCAGCAACATTCTCGGTCTTAAGATCGGTCTTAGCTACCCCACCGTGCATCTTCAAGGCTCGGATGGTGGCAACGACAACTACGGCATTGGGGTTGAGCCCAGCCATACGGCATTTGATATCCAGGAATTTCTCTGCGCCTAAATCAGCACCGAAGCCAGCCTCCGTTACTAGATAATCAGCCAACTTAAGCCCTAGGCGGGTGGCCTGAATGGTATTGCAGCCGTGGGCAATGTTAGCAAAGGGGCCACCATGGATAAAGGCCGGTACATGGCCCAGAGTTTGAACTAGATTAGGCTTTAAGGCGTCTTTTAGCAATATGGCCATGGCACCTTGGGCATTAAGATCACCGGCAGTGACCGGCTTACCATCGTAAGTATAGCCGACAACAATGCGAGCTAACCTTTCCTTGAGGTCGATGAGGTTATCGGCCAGGCATAAAATAGCCATCACTTCTGAGGCCACTGATATGTCAAAGCTGTCCTCTCTGGGTACACCATGGGGTTTACCCCCCAACCCAACGATTATGTTTCGCAAAGCCCGCTCGTTCATATCCATCACTCGTTTCCAGGTGACGCGCCGAGGATCGATACCAAGCTGGTTACCTTGCTGCATATGGTTGTCAATAAGAGCTGATAGCAGATTATGGGCAGTGGTGACAGCATGGATATCGCCGGTAAAATGAAGGTTAATATCTTCCATGGGTATTACCTGGGCATAACCGCCACCGGCTGCTCCACCCTTCACGCCAAAGCTCGGTCCCAAGGATGGTTCCCGCAAAGCGATGGCCACTTTTTTCCCCAGCTGGTTCAAAGCATCTCCTAGTCCCACAGAAGTAGTTGTCTTGCCTTCACCGGCAGGGGTGGGATTGATAGCCGTAACCAGAATAAGTTTTCCATCCGGACGATCTTTTACCCGTTCCCAAACCGCCGGACTTATTTTGGCTTTGTAGCGACCATATAATTCCAGGTCTTCATCTACTAAACCAAGAGCAGATGCTACTTCGGAAATGGGTTTTAGTTTTGCCGCTTGGGCAATTTCAATGTCTGATAGCATGAAATGAACACCCCTTCTTCAGTTGTTCTGGCGCTAGTAGCAATTTGCAGTCGCTAGCGTTAATAAAGAATGCTATTTATTTGTCATGCTTGATATTCTCGTTCCGCTCTCAGATTTCCTTTTTAGTTTTGTGCGCTTAGGGTGCAATTTATTGTCCCTTTCGCGATAATGCGCGCCAACCTATGTCCTGGCGAAAGTAGGATCCTTGGAACTTAATATTTCTTATCGCCTGATAGGCCCTCTCTTGGGCCGTCCTTAAATTCGCTCCCAGCGCAGTGACGGCCAGTACACGGCCACCAGCAGTAACCACCTGCTGGCCCTCGTAAGCTGTACCGGCATGAAACACAAAAATGTTAGGCAACGCTGCTACTTCTTCTAAACCGCTAATGGGATATCCGGTCTTATAGGGTCCTGGGTAACCGCCCGATGATAACACAACTGTCAAGGCTGCTTCCGGGCGCCAAGTAAGTTGTATCTGATCTAGACTGCCCTGCAACACTGCTTCAATCACGTCAACTAAATCTGTAGTTAAGCGTGGCACCACCACCTGGGCTTCAGGATCGCCAAAGCGAGCGTTAAACTCCAATACCTTAGGCCCGTTGGACGTAAGCATGAGCCCAGCATATAAGATTCCGCTAAATGGACGTCCTTCGGCGGCCATAGCCCGAACTGTAGGCCTTAGAATATTCTCCTCCACTTCATTAGCCAATTCCGGGGTCAGGGCCGGCACAGGGGAGTAGGCACCCATACCGCCTGTATTCGGCCCTTGATCCCCATCAAAAATACGCTTGTGGTCTTGTGATGGAACCATAGGTAACACATGTTCTTTGTCGCAAAAAGCGAGGACCGTAACTTCTTCGCCCTCTAGAAATTCCTCTACCACCAAACGATTACCAGCAGCACCAAAGACACCGGCCTCCAGTATATCTTCCACCGCCTTCAAGGCCTCATCTTGGTTCTGTGCAATCACCACACCTTTTCCGGCAGCCAATCCGTCAGCTTTTAGTACCAACGGCATTTCTTGTTGCCGTACGTAGTCTTTGGCCTTGTCCAGTTCCGTAAATACGGCGTACGCGGCTGTGGGGATACTGTATTTTTTCATTAAGTTCTTACTAAACACTTTGCTCCCTTCAATAGCCGCCGCCTCCCTGGTCGGGCCAAAGGCCTTAAGTCCGCGAGCCGTAAAAGCATCCACCAGCCCGGCCGCCAACGGCGCCTCCGGCCCCACCACTGTTAGATCAATACTATTTTGGTCGGCCCACTCAGCTAGGCCTTCAATATCTGTAGCCGCGATAGGCACATTTTCAGCCATCAAGCGCGTACCGGCATTGCCTGGCGCTACAAATACCTGTTTCACCCGCGGACTTTGTGCCAGCTTCCAGGCCAGCACATGCTCACGCCCGCCACCGCCCACTACCAGAACTTTCACAGAAAGCCCCTCCTCATATCCACTGCGTTATTGCAAGCTAAAGCTTTCCCCACTGAGCCACATTAAAGTGAGCCGCTAATCTGTCTTGGCAAAGCAAAGTGCAAAAACAGCCGTTGAGACCCAACAAAAAGCGATGGGTAGGGGCGGATCTTTGTGCCCGCTCGGTCCGGGACAGAGCCCGGCCCCTTCGTGTAGGTTTCACGTGTTATGCACATCCCCGCTTCCCAGCCGGGACCCTGCCGGAGGGCTGAGCTAAGCCCTAGACTAGACTGATCGGCGAACTTTTCCACTGCATAGCCTTCGTCAAAACAGGTGGAGAACGCTTAGCATTATTGTGTTGGCCCTACGACAACCAGTTCCATTCTAGTGCCTAAAATGCCTCATTCCTGTAAACACCATCGCTATACCGGCGTTGTTTGCAGCGCAAATAGAATCTTCATCGCGTATTGACCCACCCGGCTGGATAATGGCGGTAACACCGGCCTTAGCTGCGGCCTCCACCGAATCGGGCATGGGGAAAAAGGCATCAGAAGCCATAACTGCACCTTGGGCCTTGTCCCCGGCCTGACGGGCAGCGATCTCTACCGCTCCTACTCGGTTCATCTGGCCGGCTCCTACACCGATAATTTGCCTATCCTTAGCCAATACAATTGCGTTTGATTTCACGTACTTAACCACTTTCCAAGCAAACTCTAAATCCTTCATTTCTTCAGGTGTCGGGGTTCGTTGGGTGGCGACTTTTAAGTCAGCTGCAGCATAATCCTGTTCGTCCAGTTCTTGTACTAGCAAGCCACCGCGAACCTTCTTAATATCCCAGTCTTTTTCTTCCCCTCCTGCCTGGGCCTGAAGTACTATCCGATTTTTCTTAGTCTTTAGCAATTCCATGGCCTCTTCGGTATAGCCAGGGGCAATGACCACTTCCAAGAAAATCTTGTTCAGTTCCTCCACTACATCAGCCGTTACCGGCCGGTTAAAGGCCACAATGCCTCCAAAAATAGATACCGGGTCCCCTTCGTACGCCTTATGCCAAGCAGTCAATACATCGTCGGCTACTCCCACGCCACAAGGGTTGCTATGCTTAACCCCGACCGCACACGGGGCATCGAATTCCTGTACCAATTCCCAGGCGCCGTTAGCATCGTTAATGTTGTTAAAGGACAAGTCCTTACCGTGCAACTTCTTGGCTCCCGGAATCCCGTAGCAACTGCCTGCCTCTACATACAGGGCTGCTTTTTGGTGAGGATTTTCACCATAGCGAAGATCCTGCGCCTTAACATGGGCCAAATGCAAATTGACTGGGAAACTTTCTTGCTGCTTACCCAAATAGCCGGCAATGATGGTGTCGTACTCGGCAGTGTGGGCAAACGCCTCTGCGGCCAGCCGGTAGGCAGTTTCTTTGCTGATACCGCCATTAGCTTTCAGCTCAGCTATCAATTCACCATAGTGCTCAGGATTTACCACCACTACCACACCCTGATGGTTCTTGGCCGCCGCTCTGATTAATGTAGGACCTCCGATATCAATGTTCTCCACTGCTTCGGCCAATGTTACCGCCGGCCGAGAAATAGTAGCCGCAAACGGATACAGATTAACAACCACTAAGTCGATGGGAGCAATACCGAGCTCATTTAATTTAGCCATATGTTCAGGTACATCGCGCCGGGCCAGTAAGCCAGCATGGATAGCCGGGTGCAAAGTCTTAACCCGACCATCTAGGATCTCGGGAAAACCGGTGACATCTTCCACTTTTTGCACCGTGACGTTAGCCTCAGCCAACGCCTTAGCAGTACCGCCGGAAGAAATAATATCCACCCCGGCTTGAACCAGCCCTTGAGCAAATTCCACCAATCCGCTTTTGTCTGATACGGAAAGCAACGCTCGCTGAATCTTAATCAAGATAATTTCCTCCCTCATCTAGGATTTCTACTTTACGACCGCAAACCTTAAGCCGACCGGTGGCCAGCAAACGGATAGCTTCAGGATAAAGACGATGTTCTTCTTTTAAGATGCGGGCAGCTAAGGTGTCTTCGGTATCATCCGGCTTAACTGACACCGCCGCCTGCAAAACTATAGGTCCGGTATCCATATCTTGGTCCACCAGATGTACAGTGCACCCAGTAACACACACTCCATAATCCAAAGCTTGCTTCTGCGCATCAAGTCCTTTAAACGACGGCAATAACGCTGGGTGAATATTTAGGATCCGGTGAGGAAAAGCCTTGATCACCACTGGATCCAACAACAGCATAAAACCGGCCAAGGCTACAATGTCGGCCTGCCAAGCCTGCAACTGCTGCACCAGCGCTTGACCATATGAACGCCGGTCAGGATAATCCTTGGATCGAAGCACTGCTGTAGGTATCTTGTGGGACTGAGCACGCCGAAGAGCCTGAGCTTGTGGGTTGTTGCTCAAAACGCCAACCATGTTCACCGGTAGCGTACCTTGTTCCCAAGCATCTATGATAGCCTGAAGATTACTGCCACGGCCCGAGGCCAATACTGCCAAGCCCGCTTTCATGAAAATATACTCCCTTCTATTTCCACTGCTGGCTGTCCGGCTTTCACCTGACCTATGATGTAGGCCTGTTCACCGGCAGCGGTAAGAAGCTCCTTAGCCTTGGCCACATCTTCAGCTGCCACAATCAGCACGTAGCCAATACCCAAATTAAAAGTTCTTAGCATCTCCGCTTCAGCTACCCGTCCTTCTTGTCGCACTAGCTCGAAAATAGGTGGCACCGGCCAACTCCTTGCCTGAAGCACTGCCTTTGTTCCTGCCGGCAACACCCGAGCCACATTCTCCACTAAACCGCCACCGGTAATGTGAGCCATGCCCTTAACAGAAATATGCTTCATTAAATTAAGGATGGGTCGCACATAGATCCGGGTGGGTTTAAGAAGCTCCTCGCCTAAAGTGTTGTTCTGGGTACCAACTGGACGACTCAAATTTGGGTGAACGTCATCTAAAACAATCCGCCGCACCAGTGAGAATCCGTTGCTGTGTAACCCATTAGAACCAAGTCCGATCAAGACATCGCCCGGGGCAACGGCACTACCGTCAATGATAGCATCCTGCTCTACTATTCCCACTGCAAATCCGGCCAGATCATATTCGCCCGGCGGATAAAAGCCCGGCATCTCTGCCGTTTCCCCGCCTAGCAACGCACATCCGGCCTGACGGCAACCCTCAGCCACCCCTTCCACCACCTGCTTTACTTGTTCCGGTACCAAACGTCCCACCGCCAGATAATCCAAGAAAAACAGCGGTTCGGCCCCTTGAACCAAAATATCATTCACACACATGGCCACGGAATCAATGCCGATAGTATCGTGCTTGTCCAGGGCAAAAGCCACTTTCAGCTTAGTACCTACACCGTCACATCCCGAAACCAGCACCGGCCGGCGATACTTTTCCCACGGCAAAGCAAACAAGCCGGCAAAGCCACCGATACCGGAGAGCACTTCCGGTCGCATGGTAGTCTGCACTAACGGCTTAATCCGCCGCACTGCTTCATTGCCAGCGTCTATATCCACGCCGGCCTTAGCATAACTCCAACTCTGTTCAGACATGCTACTCTTCCTCCCCTTCCCCTTTAGGTCGTCCGGCTGGATACTTTCCGCTGAAACACGCCATGCAATAGGGCTCCCCTGGCAAGCCCACCGCCTGTTTAAGCCCCTCGATACTTAAAAACCCCAAGGAATCAGCGCCAATGTTTTGTCGAATGTTTTCTATACTTAGACGAGACGCCACCAGTTCCTTGCTATCCGGAGTATCAATACCGTAGAAACAAGGGCTTATTACCGGCGGTGAAGCAATGCGAACGTGTACACCTTTGACCCCGGCTTTCTTTAGCAACCGTACCAGCCGCCCACAGGTAGTACCGCGGACAATGGAATCATCCACCATAACCACGTTCTTTCCTGCCAGCACCTCGCGCAGCGGGCTAAGTTTTAGTTGCACTGCAAACTCTCGTTTCTTTTGGGTCGGGTGGATAAACGTACGTCCCACATAACGGTTCTTGATCAAACCAGCATCCAGAGGAATACCTGCTGCCTCAGCATACCCTAAAGCTGCCGATCTACCTGAATCAGGCACTGAAATAACCATATCGGCCTTAACCGGATGCTCAGCGGCTAAAATCCGGCCCGCTCGACGGCGCGCTCCATGAACCCCTACACCTTCAATAAGGCTGTCGGGACGGGCAAAATAAATATATTCAAATGTACAGACGGCTTTTTTCCCCTGGGCAAATGGTTGGGAACAAATACCGTCAGGTCCAATGCTCACCAGTTCCCCCGGCTTTACCGGACGCACAAACTCAGCTCCAATAGTATCGAAAGCACACGTTTCCGAAGCCAAAACATAACCACCGTCAATACGTCCCAGGGACAAGGGCCGTATGCCATGAGGATCACGAATGCCAATCACACGATCTGGGGTCAATACCACTAAAGCATAGGCTCCTGTTAGCCTTTTTAAAGTGTGGATTAAGGCCGAATTCAAATCCGGAGCCTCCGATTGGGCAATAAGGCTAGCGATGACCTCGATATCACTATCGGTACGAAAGAGATAGCCACGTTCACTTAGCTCTGCCCGTAAAATAGCAGCATTAGTAATCTGCCCGTTGTGCGCCAGAGCCAAAGAGCCTCGACGCGAGGTTACCGCCAAAGGTTGAGCACTCTCAACGTTGCTTTGGGTGTCTGTTTTGCCGTAAAGCACATGCCCAATAGCTAAATTACCATGTAAACGCTCCATCCGTTGCGGAGTAAAGACCTCTGCCACCAAACCCCGGTCTTTCTCCAAAACAACAGTCCGCCCATCGGTGATGGCAATACCGGCGCTTTCCTGACCCCGATGCTGCAAAGCAAAAAGTCCCATGTATGTCATCTGGCCCACATCTTTACCCGGAGCGTAAATCCCAAACACGCCGCACTTTTCCTTAAGACCGTTTTCCGCTAGCCGCGGCATGTAAGTGCCTCCTCCCAGGCTTGTTGTAGTTTGTCAAGCGATATAGAAATAACATCATCCACTTTAAGGTAACTACCGCCGGTTTTACCCAACAAAGTGCACGGCACCCCTAATTCCTCCGCTAACCTCTCTAGCTCTTTAACCTTGTCCGGAGCCACCGACACCACCACTCGCGACTGAGTTTCACTAAAGTAAGCGCTATCTCGCCTAAGGCCACCCAAATTAATCTTAATTTGGGCTCCCACAGGGCCATTTTGTCCGCTAAGGCAGCTTTCCGCCACTGCCACCACTAGTCCACCGTCAGATACATCGTGAGCCGAATTCAAAATGCCCTTGGCAATTGCCTGACGACACAGATTCTGTACCCGCTGTTCCCGGTCTAAATCCAGGCGCGGCGGGCATCCGGTTTCTAAGCCATGCAAGGCGTATAAATATTCGCTGCCTCCAAGCTCATCTTCTGTACTACCCAGCAGGACAATTAGGTCCCCAGCCGAACAAAATCCCTGTACAGCATGCTTATTCACATCTGGAAGCAAGCCCACCATACCCACTATCGGGGTGGGAAAAATAGCTTTGCCGGCAATTTCGTTGTATAAGCTGACATTGCCGCCCACCACCGGAATCTCCAGTGCACGGCAAGCCTGAACCATACCCTCGATAGCCTTTTGTAACTGCCAGTATACTTCCGGTTTTTCCGGATTACCGAAGTTTAGTCCGTCGGTCAGCCCCAGAGGCTCGGCACCGGTAACAGCTAAATTGCGAGCCGCCTCGGCCACAGCAACCATACCGCCGGTATATGGGTCCAAATAAGTATAACGCCCGTTCCCATCCACTGTAATAGCCAAACCCTTATCAGTTCCATCCACTCTAACAACAGCAGCATCAGATCCCGGCCCCACCACTGTATTGTTGCCAGCCGTCGTGTCAAATTTCTTCCAAACACATTTCCGACTAGCTACATTCCAAGAAGACATTAATTTTAACAAGGCTTCATTATAATCACTGGGCTCCGGTAAAGCATTCCAATCAAAAGACTGGACTTCTTGTAGATAACCCGGCATCTTCCCCTGGCGCACATAAGTGGGTGCCTCGTCGGTAAGATACTTCACCGGTACCTCAGCGGCAACTTCTGGGCCATTATAGACTCTAAGTACACCATCATCAGTTACTTGCCCAATATAAGTGGCTTCAATGTCCCAGCGCTCGAAAACTTCCTGCACCTCTTCTTCGTGACCCTGTTCTACCACCAACAGCATTCGTTCTTGTGATTCTGACAACATCATCTCGTACGGAGTTATGCCATCTTCTTTTACCGGCACCAACGAAAGATCCATCTCAATGCCAGTCCCGGCCCGAGACGCCATTTCGGCACTGGAAGAAGTAAGTCCGGCCGCACCTAGATCCTGCATGCCTACCACGTAGCCAGTGGTTAGAACTTCCAAGCAAGCTTCTATGAGGCGCTTTTCCAGTTCAGGATTACCGGCTGGAATGGCCTCGCGACGTTCTTTTGACTTTTCGTCTAGTTCATCAGAAGCAAAGGTAGCTCCATGAACACCGTCACGTCCTGTTTTTCCGCCGGCCAAGAGTACCTTATTGCCAACGCCTGTTGCCAAGCCTTTGGCTGGATCACCATCTAAAAGCCCCACCACCATGGCGTTCACCAGAGGATTACCCTTATACGAAGGGCTAAAATACACTTCTCCGGCCACAGTGGGCACACCTAAGGTGTTACCATAGCCAGCAATACCATCCACCACACCGTCAAAAATCCAGCGCGTGTGCTCATCGGTCAGTTCACCAAAACGTAAAGAATTTATCGACGCTATCGGCCGAGCACCCATGGAAAACACATCCCGTGCAATCCCGCCCACCCCAGTAGCTGCTCCTTCATACGGTTCCACCGCCGACGGATGGTTGTGGCTCTCTATCTTGAATACAGCTGCCTGCCCATCGCCAATGTCTACCACACCGGCGTTCTCACCCGGTCCCTGAAGAACATATTTACCCTCTGTAGGAAACAACTTAAGCAGCGGACGCGAGTTCTTGTAGCAACAGTGCTCCGACCACATAACTGCAAATAATCCCAGCTCTGTCTCATTAGGCTCCCGCCCCATGAGTTTTAGAATGCGGCCATATTCTTCATCCGAAAGACCCATACTTTGGTAATCCACCATCTAAGAAAACCCCCTTTTATGTTCCAGACTAGTCTTTTCCCAACACAGTATTGAAATAACAACCAGTAACATACACTGCCGGCAGATTAGGAACTTCTGACCTAAGATTGCAGTTTTAGCTCCTGCAATACTTGTTGCTCTCCGACCTCTACCTTGTCAGCTAATTCCTGACGATAGGCCTTAAGGCGCTGGGTAAGTTCCTGGTCAAAGGCAGCCAGAATAGCTACCGCCAGCAGGGCTGCGTTTCTTCCATTATTGATCCCCACGGTAGCTACAGGAATGCCCTTTGGCATCTGAGCTATGGACAATAAAGCATCCAATCCCCCCAGGGTACCCCCTGCCGCCGGTACCCCTATAACTGGCAGGGTAGTGCCAGCTGCCAGCACTCCCGGTAGATGCGCAGCCAATCCAGCAACAGCAATGAGCACCTTTATCCCCCGGCCGGCTGCCTCGTTAGCGTACGAAGAAGCCTTCAGAGGTGTCCGGTGGGCCGAAGCCACCACCAGTTCAAACGATACATCAAAGTCTGTCAGCACTTCGATAACTTGCTCACCTAAAGCCTGATCAGATGCACTACCTAAAACAATGCCCACCTGTGGCTTTTCAACTTGTCCTCGTTCCATAACCAATCCTCCTTCGCCTAGTCTCTCCCATCTAAGGTTGCACCATGACCATTTCGCGCCGGCCGAAAAATAAAAACAGCCAGCCGGGGGGTTTCATTTTGCTGAGTGAAACCTCCCCGCCTGGGCTTTTTTCCCTTCGGTGTAGCGCCATAGCGCCTGTGCCACTTGGTCCTAACCACAAAAAGTGCGGAACCCTAGGCACACTTTCCCTCACGCATATTTAGGTTACGCCGGCTCCATACAGCCGCCGATTCCGCACTGCCTGAGGTAT
>DUNI01000004.1 GCA_012839445.1 Bacillota bacterium | reverse complement strand
TGATCCTAAAAATCAGCGCACCTATACGCTTTTTGAGCTCTTCGCCTATCCAGTTAGGAGTTCTTTTCAAACTACTGCCCCTAAAACTACAGATTATTGATCAACCTCTGGCGCCTCTATTACCATAAGGTGAACAACGGGTGAGATTTGTTCTTTGTGAACAATACGGTACAAGCTATACAACCTCCCTGATCAATAATCTGTAGTTTTAGGGGCAGTAGTTTGAAAAGAACTCCTAACTGGATAGGCGAAGAGCTCAAAAAGCGTATAGGTGCGCTGATTGTAGGAATCAACCCCTATTATAACAGAAAAGAGTACAGGAAAGGACCAGAAAATGTTGGTGTTGTTAAAAAAGTAACATATAGATAGCATTAGCAATACTTATAAAGAATTTGACAACTATCTGAACGTTTGTATACAGAAGCATAGTAACTATGGCTATCATGATAATATTGTAGACAAAGGGTTTCGTAACGTGATGGTTTTTGCCGAGAAAAGAAGGAAGATCTAGCGAAGTGTGGAATTAAATACAAGATTAGAGATTGAGGTGAGCGTCCATGGGAAAAGTTATCGCCATCGCTAACCAAAAAGGTGGGGTGGGAAAAACCACCACCGCTGTTAATTTAGCAGCAGCGTTGGCCTTAGAAGGCCGGCGAGTATTGTTAGTGGACATGGATCCTCAAGGTAACGCCACCAGCGGTATGGGCGTTAACAAGGAGCAACTCGATAATTGCATTTATCAAGTATTGTTAGGGATGCGGGCTATTCAAGAAGTGAAGATGCCAACAGAAATCAGAGGATTACATCTGATACCGGCAGCTGTAGAGCTAGCTGGGGCTGAGATCGAATTAGTAGGGCTGGCGGAGAGAGAGCATCGGCTGAGGTCGGCTTTAGTTTTGGAACGCGAGCGCTACCAATATGTGTTCATTGATTGTCCTCCCTCTCTGGGGCTACTAACATTAAATGCTTTAGTGGCAGCAGATTCAGTACTTGTTCCTATTCAATGCGAGTTTTATGCCTTGGAAGGTCTAGGTCAGTTGGTTAGCACTATTAGGCTGGTGCAAGAATCACTTAACCCCGGGCTGGAGATCGAAGGAGTGCTCATGACCATGTTCGATGCCCGCACCAACCTATCAATTCAAGTGGTGGACGAGGTAAAACGGCACTTTAGAGGCAGAGTATATAGGAATATTGTGCCGCGAAATGTTCGTTTATCGGAGGCGCCGAGCCATGGCAAACCGATAATGGTGTACGATCCGCGCTCAAGGGGGGCGGAGGTGTACAAGGACCTAGCAAAGGAAGTGATAGAACGTGAAGGCGAAACAAAAACCAAAACGTGGTTTAGGTAAAGGCCTTAGTGCCCTGATACCAGCAAAAGAGGAGTCGAGCACCGAAGAAGGTGTGCAGGAGATAAACATAAAAGAGATACGGCCAAACAGGTTTCAACCACGCCATGATTTTGATGAAGAAAAACTGGCTGAGCTTGCTGAATCGGTGCGTGTGCATGGAATCTTACAACCAATAGTGGTGCGGGCAGTAATTGGCGGATATGAGTTAGTGGCTGGAGAACGCCGGTGGAGAGCGGCGCAATTGGCCAAGCTAAGCAGCATACCAGCTGTTGTACGCGAATTGTCTGAGGCTGAGATGATGGAAATTGCTCTCATTGAAAACATTCAGCGAGAAGACTTGAACCCACTGGAAGAAGCAGAAGCACTTCAGCGACTACTTACCGAATTTGGACTTACCCAAGAGGAGTTAGCTCGGCGGATTGGAAAAAGCCGATCTCATATTGCCAATACGTTACGCCTCCTTAATTTAACCCCTGAAGTCCAAAGCTATGTTTCACGTGGAACAATTTCCATGGGGCACGCTCGAGCGCTGTTGGCCATAGGAGAAGCCCAAGCTCAAATAGCCGCCTGCCGCCATGTGGCAGAAAAAGGGTTGTCGGTAAGACAAACAGAGGAATTGGTGCGAAAAGCAGGGCGCAAAAAGCCGTCTGCTCGTCGAAAAAAGACCCTATCAGACCCATGGCTACGAGAACTAGAAACGAACTTAAAACATACATTAACGACAGGGGTTTACATCCGACCGGGCCGCCGCGGCGGCAAGATTGAAATAGAATACTATTCCCTGGAAGACCTGGAACGATTGGCAGCAGTCTTACTGGGGTCTACAGACGCTGCGTTACCCAGCGGCAAATAAACAGGGACACTAACAAAACTGAACCAAGGGGCGAGCATATGAACTTAGCACAACTAATTGCTATCCCTACCAACTTACAATCGGCCTTCATGCCACTGGTTGTAGTTGTGTTGGTTTTACAATTCTTTCTTATAATTTTTCTTTGGCTTCGGTTGGGGGCACTGACCAAGAGATATAATGCTTTTATGGCCGGTAGCCCAGGCGCCGCATTAGAAGACGTGTTAACGGAGTTAGCTCGGAGTTCTCGCCAGCAGGACGAGAACTTAAAAAGCCTCCATTTTTCCTTGCGTCAAGTGGAACAAGTATACCGGAATTCAGTTCAACACCTTGGCGTAGTACGCTTTAACGCATTTCCTGACTCCGGTAGCGATCTAAGTTTTGCTATTGCTGTGTTGGACGGGAATGCAGATGGCTTTGTGCTAAGCAGCATCTATGGTCGCGACGAATCCAGGGTTTATGCCAAGCCGGTACGCCAGGGCAAATCCAGCTACTTTTTAACGAAGGAAGAAGAGGAGGCTATTGCCCAGAGTCTAAGAAGTTAGATGAGCGGGCGGCAGGAATTTCCTAACCAATAGCGAATAGGTAATAAGCACCATATAATCCAAGTACTACCCGAGGTGGTCCTAGTGCCTTTCTTAAGTGTTAATCCTAAACACAGACGGAGACGGAACTTCTTCAGATCCCGTGCCTTTACATTGATGTTTGTCCCCCATTCCGGGAAAAAGGCCAGGCGTCTGCGGTTGCCGTCTTGGGCACCGCAGGTGCTTGCTATTATTATGCTCACCTTTTTGGGTGGGCTTTCTTGGTTTGGCGTTGATTATATGCGACTTAGAGCTGAGACCCAGGAACTGGCTCGTCTAAAAACCGAAAATTACCAGCAAGCCCGGCAAATTGAGGAGCTGGCTCAGGAAGCTGTTTCAGTCCAGCAGCGACTGGAAGAAATAGATGACTTAGATAACCAGGTACGCCAAATGATGGGCCTGCCGTCTCGCGATCAAGAGGATCTTCCTAACAGGGGTAGACAAGATTTGCCGCCCCGTGGAGGACCGGGGCGTCGTGTTACTGCTGCCGATATCCGTCAGACGCTACAAGATGCCGGTGATAGTATTGACCCGACCAAGGAAAAGCTGGTGCAGTTAAAAGAAGACGTGGCCAATGAGCAGCGACGTTTAGCGCATATACCCAACGGCTGGCCGGTACGAGGAACAATAACTTCTCGTTTTGGAACCAGACGTTCTCCTTATGGCCGTAAAACGGAGTTTCACGAAGGAATTGATATCGCTGCCCCTAACGGTACAGCTATTAAGGCCACCGGTGCCGGAATAGTGGTGTATGCCGGATGGCACAGCGGTTACGGACGTAAAGTAATAATTGACCACGGTTACGGCTATCAAACATGTTATGCTCATAATTCGAAGATAAAGGTTAAGGTAGGAACAAAGGTTAAGCGCGGCGATGTGATAGCTTTTGTAGGAAGCACCGGCCGTAGTACCGGGCCGCACCTTCATTATGAAGTGATTTACCAAGGAGTAAAGAAGAATCCTGCTAACTACTTATAGTCAGTACAGTATTGTTACTAATCGCCGGCACGGCGTTTTTCCCAGGCCTTTGGCTGCTTGCATTAGGGTTTACCGTGCTGGCGGTATTGAGCTATGTAATTGGGGTGGTACCAGCTAGAATAAAAATGACCTAATTTGTTTGGAGAGGAGAAGCAGCATGTTTGGTGGTCGTAAGCAGCAAGTAGACCTTGATCGAGTGGATACTATTATTGGCCAAGAGACTGAGCTGAAAGGTACGATAAAAGGAGCCGGTACCGTTAGGATAGATGGAGCAGTTGAAGGAGATGTGGTAGTTAAGGGTGACCTTATTGTGAGTGAAAGCGGCCGGCTAAAGGCTGATGTTTGTGCCCGTCATGCCACGGTAGCCGGGAAAATAGAGGGTGATGTTGAACTTTCCGGTCGGATGGAGATTACCCCCACCGGTAAAATCTATGGACAGATCAAGGTCGCTAGCTTGACAGTGACCGAAGGCGGTTTTCTATCCGGCAATTGTATTATGCTTGATGCCGAAGAGTCAGCTAACGATTCCGCCAGGAAAAAGCATCAACGGATCCCGACCCAAAAAGAGAAACAAAGCAAAGGTAAGTAGGGCACTATCTTGGTGGATGATCTTTCCGGTTGACACCGAGGTAGAGCAGGTATAACATGAAAGAAATGAGAATATTACCTTATTGTGGCGATAATGGGCAAATGACACTGCTAATTGCACGTCGCTTGGCGTTTTCACATGTATTGGCTTTGTTTTTCCAAAATAGTTCTAGCTAAAATGCAGTTCACGCTAGCAATAACTTCTTTTGTGCCAGTGGCGATCGGTTGTATTCTTACACTGGTGAATCCGTTTTGTCCTGTTGCCCAAAACGGAAATGCTTTATGGTAAAGAAGTATCAAAAGGCCGGGTTCTAACCTGGCCTTTTCTGCTCTATAAGAGCTTGTCCGGGAAGGGGAGT
>DUNI01000041.1 GCA_012839445.1 Bacillota bacterium | reverse complement strand
TCAGTTTGGCCCGGCTTGATTTTTGGAGTTGTCTTTGCGTTGGTTCTCTTGCTGGCCTACTTTTTGGTCGGACCTCAGATTGAGTTACCCCGGATTGCGGTGGAACTGGAGAATAAGTTAAAAATAAATCCGGCCAATTTCCTTTTCGTAGGGCTCTACATTACCTTAGGCAATTCTTTTATTGAGGAATTCTTCTTTCGAGGCTTTATTTTTCTTACTCTCCTTGAGTCCGGAAGGCCAAAGACGGCTTACTTGCTCTCCTCTTGTTTGTTTGCAATCTATCACGTTGCCATTTTTAGGAATTGGTTTTCTCCACCCATTTTCTTGTTAGCTCTCTTTGGTCTCATCGTTGTGGGCCTTCTCTTTAGTTGGATGGATGCCAGACATCATAACTTTGTAAACTCCTGGATTGCCCATGCTTTAGCCGACAGCGTTATTATAATTATTGGGATGCACATGTTTGGCATGATCTGAGTACATGGGTACATTGAAGGTTTTGTGCATATATATGGAGAAATTATATGGGCTTGACTATGGTTAACGCGTGGTAACGTGAAGTTTAACACGGTGATTGAAAAGGCAGATATGAGTGGTAATTGCAGAGGACAAATGCTTGGCTTATACAAGGAGTATGACATTTAAAAAGGAGAGATGCCGATGCACGCGCACGACCGATTTTTGCCGGAATGGTTCAACCGCATTCGTTCGCGGCAGATTACATTGCCGCGCTTTCAAAGGTTTGTGGTTTGGGGGCACGGTGAGGTGGCTGGCCTCTTGACCACGGTTCTTCGTGGGCTCCCTTCGGGAGCGGCCTTAATATTAGAGGTGGGCGATGAAGAGAAATTCATCAGTAGGACTATGGTTGATGCACCGGAGTCAGGGGAAAAGGTGACGGAACAGCTACTGGATGGGCAGCAACGACTTACTGCTTTGTGGCGTAGCCTTCATGATACATATCCGGATCGGACTTATCTTGTAGGCTTCGAAGACGATCCGATTGACTTGTCCAAGAAGCTTCCATTTGTCTATGGACAGGCTCGGTGGACCAAAAAGGGCAAGCGTTATCCTATGTGGGTAGATGACCCGAAACAGTGCTGGAGTCGCGGTTTTATTCCCATAAGCTTGCTAAGACCGGAGGATATGGAAGATAAGATTGACCAGTGGGTGGAAGAGGCAATTGCAGACGAGGATACGGATATGTTTCAGGCATATAAACGTTTAAAAAAGACCATTAACGAACTAAGAATTAAGGTCAGGGAATTCAACCTTCCTTACCTATCACTTCCGCCCACAACACCGAAAGAGGTGGCTTTGGACGTCTTCATTAAGATGAATACCAGCTCGGTACGCCTTTCCACCTACGACATTGTAGTGGCCCTTGTTGAAGAAGAGACGGGGAAATCTTTGCATGATCATGTAGAAGCCTTAGCAGCAGAAGTCCCTCGAGCAGCCGAATATGCCGATTTACCAGAACTTGTCTTGGACGTTGTGGCACTGCGGCAGGATCGCATACCTAGCCAGGCGGGATACCGGGGCCTGGATTACACTCGGATGCTAGACGAATGGGATATGGTGGTCAAAGGTATTAAAGGGATGGTAAGCTTTCTTGAGGATGAGTGTATTTTCGATGCCCAACGGCTACCCAGCTATACGGCGATTCCAATTATTACGGCATTATGGGAGTACCTGCCGCTACAGCCTGATTCTCTTGGCAATGCCAAGCATTTGCTGCGGAAATTCTTCTGGCGGGCGTGCTTAACTTCGCGCTATGAACAGTCTTCGACTACTAATGCCCTTCAAGATTTTCGCGGTCTAAAAAAGGTGCTGCGTGGCCAGGCCAATGAAGAAATTGTTCCGATTTTGAACGAGTATTCTTATCCGTTGCCCACCAAAGAAGTAATTATGCAGGCCGAATGGCCGAAACGAAAAACCATACTAGGTCGAGGCCTCTTGGCCTTACAGATAAAGTGTGGAGCTGAAGATTTGGCCGATGGTACTAGGGCAACTGTTGCCAGTATTACTTCCAAGGAACATCCACGCGAGTACCATCACTTGTTCCCTGCATCGATCTTAGAAGATGCGGGGATCCCTGATGAGCATATTTATCGAGCCCTGAACTGTGCCCTAATTACTTGGCGCACCAACCGTGCGATTTCTAACAAAGACCCAATAGCCTATTTGAAAGAGCGAGCAGACAGCAGTGCCCTTGGAGAAGAGGAAGTTAAGAGACGTTTAAGAACCCACCTGATTCCTTATGAAAAGCTTGCAGTTGGCTATGAAGGATTTTCAGACGATGAACGACGTGTGCGGGTTAAGGAGGATTACGAAGCTTTTCTATTAGCTAGGGCTGAGCTTCTGGTACAAGCGGCAGAGTATGTCTGTAGAGGTAAAACATTTTGTTTAAGTGAACTTTTTAGTACGGAGAATTGATGGAACTTTTATTAGCCAAGCAAACAAAAGCTGCCCTAAAGAGATAGTTTTTCCAGGGCAGCTTTTTCCGTATTTAGTATGTAGCTTTTTATTATGGTTTCTTCCCAAAGGGCAGTAGCGGCGTAGGACCCGAATCCCGTGGCGGTGGCCAGGACGGCTAAGGAGACCTTCATCGGCGAAAGACCAGCTGTACCTACACCAAATGTAATAATGGACCCATTGTTTTCGGTTGGGAACCAGACCAGGCTGGCACCACCATAAGCACCAGAAGGTGGGTTCTCAGGGTGAATGAAGCCTGCGAATGGTACGTCAACGTTGGTGGATAGAGGGTCTCGGATGGCTGCCTGATTTGAAAAGCGTTTGTAGTAGAGTACTTTTGGTTCTAGCGTTCTGATTTTTGGAAACCACGGGTGACACCGACCCGGGCCAGAGCCATTACCACAACACCGCCTAAGGCGGCTCCGGCTACAGAACTGATGGCAAAGGGTGGGATGAAGAAGAAAATGGCGGCTTCTTTACCCAAGATGTAGCGGACGATGGGTATACAAAGGAGTGCTCCTAAGATGCCGGTGCCGAAGACTTCCCCAACTAAGGCAGCCGGCATCTTAGGAGCACTCCTTTGTATACCCATCGTCCGCTACATCTTGGGTAAAGAAGCCGCCATTTTCTTCTTCATCCACACCCTTTCCCAGTAGATC
>DUNI01000040.1 GCA_012839445.1 Bacillota bacterium | reverse complement strand
CCACCGCCGGATTCCACCACCGGTCAAAGTGAAACACATGGTTGGCCCGGGTCAGGTTTAGTCCGGTGCCCCCTGCTTTGATAGTCAAAATGAACCTGTTTCAGAGAGAGGATGGTCCCCCTTTTTTCATTTTGACTATCAAAGCAGGGGGCACCGGACTAAACCTGACCCGGGCCAACCATGTGTTTCACTTTGACCGGTGGTGGAATCCGGCGGTGGAAAACCAAGCCACCGACCGTGTCTACCGGATTGGCCAGCAGAAAAATGTGCAGGTTTATAAGTTTGTTTGCCGGGGGACCATTGAAGAGAGGATCGATGAAATAATCGAACGCAAGCTTGAACTAGCAGAAAACATTGTCGGGAGCGGTGAGTCTTGGTTGACCAAGCTTAGCACTGCCGAGTTCAAAGAACTAATGGCCCTAAGAGAAGAAGCCATCGGCGACTGGTGAAGGAGCAGATGCAAAATGGCCTACGATGATTTTAGAATATACCCTGAGAGCCAGCCGTTGGCTGTCCAAGGTGGCATCAAGGCTAAATCCAAGCGGGGAGCCTTTGGGGAAAATTGGTGGAGCAAAAGGTGGATAGCCGTATTAGACAGTTTCAACCTAGGAGCTCGCCTCACCCGTGGCCGTCGCTATGCCCGGCAGGGACAGGTTATAGCCATTGATATCGATTCGGGACAGGTAACGGCTAGTGTACAAGGCTCACGCAAGCGGCCCTACCGGGTTGTGATCCGACTCAGCCCCTTTTCCGAGACCCAATGGGGGAAAGTAATTTCCTGTCTTATATCGCAGCCGCTTCTTGTAGCCAGCTTACTGGCCGGGGAGATGCCGGGTAATATTGAAGATGTTTTTGAGGAGGCAGGGCTTTCTTTATTTCCTAAAAAGACCATGGATCTTGAGACCGATTGTTCCTGTCCTGACTGGTCAAACCCCTGTAAACACATTGCGGCCGTATATTATCTCTTGGGAGAGGAGTTTGACCGTAATCCCTTTTTAATCTTTAAACTAAGGGGCCTGGAACGAGATGAGCTCATGACCATGCTAGCAGGAGAAGCCGCGCCAGAGAATTCTTACCAGGAAGATTTTGAGACTGGCATAATAGCTAGCTATGAGGAAGAAACTGCTCTTTTCACGGACCCAAAAAAGTTTTGGGAAGGAAGTCCGCTACCGAAAGAAGTCTTAGCCACCGACGTCATCCCCAGATCAGGATCATTTATGGCTCTCTTGAAACAAGTGGGAGAGTTCCCCTTCTGGCAAGGAGACGAATCGCTTCTTGATTCGCTCGAACCTATATACGAGAGGGTTTCAATGGTTGGTCATAAGCTATACACTGGAGAAGAGAGTGCAAATTAGCTTGAACGACTCCAAAATTAAACACGTGCACAACAATAAGGCTAGAAGTTTTTGTTAATGCAGTGGAGAACATAAAGCAGGAAGAGTAAGCTGTGACAGAGAAATTAGATCTAGAATTCCGATATTAGAATTTAACGAAGAAGTGGTATAATAACGAATAAATATGGGCCCATGTTCAGGAGCGCCTTAAGTGGTGAGGATAATACACGTGAGGATGGGATGCTAGTGGCTAGACCGAAAAAGATACGCTGGGTGGAAGCGGTGCCGCCGGTACGGGTGTTTAAGCCGGTAGGGGTTCCTCGCTGTGATTTGGAGGAAATTGTGTTGACTGTGGAAGAATTTGAAGCCATTAGGTTAAAGGACTTGGAAAATTTGGAACAAGAAGAGTGTGCACAACGCATGTCTATTTCAAGACCGACCTTTCAACGGATATTAAACAGTGCCCACGAAAAGATAGCTAGTATGTTAACCCATGGCTGTGCTTTACGTGTGGAAGGGGGCACATATCAGTTAGTAGAACGTCACCGGTGCCCTCGTTGTGAGCATGAGTTTGCATTACCTGAATCCAGTCCTGAACTTGAAGGAGAAATTGAGTGTCCGGAGTGTGAGAGTGCACTGACACAGGCAGTGGAAAAGCCGGGAAGAAGGCGTCGTCGCCATGGGAAAGGTTGGCAGCGAGGGTAAATATAGTGGCTTGAGCTTTGTGAATAAAAGCGCGAAGGATGATGGCAGCTTGAGAATTCCTAAACTGAGGATCGGCAATCTAGTAGCTAAGTTTCCTATTATTCAGGGGGGTATGGGGGTCGGTATCTCCATGGCTAATTTGGCTGCGGCTGTAGCCAATTGTGGTGGAGTGGGAGTTATATCGGGGGTGGAAACCGGATTTTATCGTCCTGGCTATGTTTGTAACAAACGGCAGGCTAATTTAGAGGGGTTAGTAGAACAAATTAAAAAGGCGCGGGAACAAAGCCCCACTGGTATTCTTGGGGTTAATATCATGGTAGCTATCAATAACTTTGAGGAAACTGTGCGTGCTGCAGTTCGGGCTGGGATTAGTATTATTTTTTCCGGAGCTGGATTGCCGCTTCGTTTACCTGAATTAGTTAAAGAATCCAATGTAAAGCTGGGACCGATTGTATCCTCGGCTCGTGCAGCCACATTAATATGTAAGTACTGGGAGAAAAGGCATGATCGCTATGCAGATGTCTTAGTGGTGGAAGGGCCTCAGGCTGGGGGACATCTTGGTTTTAACCAGGAGGAGCTAGAGCACCCGGAAGAGCATGCCCTGGAGAAGTTAGTGCCTGAGGTGGTGGCAGCGGTAAAGCCTTTTGAAGAAAGATGTGGACACCCGATCCCGGTTATTGCCGCCGGCGGTATCTGGACAGGGCACGATATAGCGCATATGCTCAGATTAGGGGCGGCTGGAGTGCAGATGGCTACCCGCTTTGTGACGACGCATGAATGCGATGCTTCCTTAGATTTTAAGAAAGAATACCTGCGGGCACAACCAGACGACATTATGCTTATTAAAAGCCCGGTGGGGATGATCGGCCGGGCTATTAAAAATACTTTCCTGGAGCATGTGACTGCCGGTGAAACAAAGCCGATCCGCTGTGCTTATAATTGCCTTCGGCCTTGTAAGCCAAAAGAGTCTCCGTATTGTATTGCCGCTGCTTTGATCCATGCCCAAAAAGGCGAGTTGGATCAGGGTTTCGCTTTTGCCGGTGTCAATGCCTGGCGGGCGAATAAGCTACAGTCGGTACGGGAGATTTTTCAGGAACTGAAGGAGGAGTTGTTACAGGAGCCGGACTAGAGTCTAGACCTAAAGGCAGGGGATATAGGATGAAGATTGCTAAAGACGTTACTCAATTAGTAGGGAAGACGCCTCTGGTACGACTAAGAAGGGTAATTTCTCCGGGTGAGGCCCAAGTGGTGGCCAAACTGGAGTTTTTTAATCCGCTGGGCAGCGTTAAAGATCGGGCAGCAGTCAGCATGTTGGATGAGGCTGCGCGCAGCGGTCGCTTGGGGCCCGATTCTATTGTTATTGAACCCACCAGTGGCAATACCGGTATCGGCCTGGCCTTTGCCTGCGCCGCTCGTGGCCTTCGTTGCATGGTGGTTATGCCTGATACTATGAGCCGCGAGCGCCAGCTGATACTAAAGGCGCTGGGGGCGGAAGTGCTGCTCACGCCGGGGGCCGAAGGTATGAGCGGAGCTATTGCCGTGGCCAAGGCCAGGGTCGAGGCAGATCCCCGCTATTTTCTGCCTATGCAATTTGAGAACCCGGCTAACCCGGCTATTCATCGCTTGACTACGGCCGAAGAAATCTGGCACGATACTGAGGGCTGGGTAGATATTGTGGTGGCTGGAGCCGGTTCGGGCGCTACTATCACCGGTATAGCCGAAGCACTAAAGGCAAAAAAGCCCAATCTAAAAGCGGTGGCGGTGGAGCCGACTTCCTCCCCGGTACTATCCGGCGGCAAGCCCGGACCCCATGAGATTCAAGGTATCGGGCCTAATTTTGTGCCTAAGGTATATAACCCTGACGTGATCGACGAAGTTATATCGGTTGCTGATGACATGGCCCTGGACATGACTCGCAGACTAGGGAAAGAAGAAGGTATTTTAGCCGGTATTTCCTCCGGTGCAGCTTGCTGGGCGGCAAAAGAATTGGCCCTGCGTCCGGAAAACAAGGATAGACTTATCGTTGTTATCTTTCCGGATTCAGGGGAGAGGTATTTATCGGCGGGAGTATTTAATTAAGGAATGAAAAGGGGCTGCCGACCGGCAGCCCCTTAGTGGGTGCGCCCGGTATGGGCGCTGTCTTGTGATATTACTTTGTGATCATCACCGAGGTAGATTTTATCAGAACGCCCACTTGGTCTCCTTTGGCAAGACCTAGATCGTCCACGGCATCTTTAGTAATGATGGAAGTTACTATGTTTTGGGCTCCGATATCCACTTTTACTTTGGCCATGATGCCGTCTGTTTCTACCGAAAGAACATTACCCCGTAGCTGGTTGCGACCACTGGTTTTCATAGGTGCTTTCTCCTTTTGCAACTGTTTGGTCTTAGACTTTGTTACAGAGCTATCATCTATACCTAAGACATATCAGGTAGAAAACATTTTGCCAAGGAGATCGGAATCTGGCAGGGTATCTTGTCTGTGTAAATTAGCAAAGGCGAGGTAAGGGAGCTCCAGCCAGAAGATCCAGAAACTTGGTGCCACCCCAGGCGGTGCGAAGGAACGCGTTTCCCTCTCCGGTATGCACTTCCCCAATAATGGCAGCTTGTTTTCCCAAAGGGTAGGCCTTGAGTACTTCAAGAGCTGCCTTTTTGTTTTCGGGGGCTATTACGGCCAGGAATTTTCCCTCGTTGGCCAGGTATAAAGGGTCTAATCCCAGTATGTCGGCAGCGGCTTGTACTGCCGGTGTGACCGGTATATGCTCTTCGTCCAAATAAATATCTATTTGGGCTGAAAGGGCGATTTCTTTCACTGCTGTGGCTAAGCCTCCGCGGGTAAGATCCCGCATTAACTTGACACCGGGAATTTGCTGTAGCAGTTCGCTGATAATGCCGGCCAGAGGGGCACAGTCGCTTTGGATGTTGCCACCTAGATCTAGATTGTAGCGAGAGGCCATGATGGTCAAAGCATGTTGGCCCAATTGTCCGTTTACCAATACCATGTCCCCGGGCTGGAGACGATGATATCCCAAATCCACTCCTGGCAGCATGGCCCCCAGCCCAGTGGTGGTAATGAACAGTTTATCCACTTGACCTTTAGGAACTACTTTAGTGTCTCCGGCTACTATTTCTATTTTAGTCTCACGGCAGGCGGCAGCCATTGCTTGCACCACTTTTTCTAACGTAGCCAGAGGAAGGCCTTCCTCAATTACAAAAGCTACAGCCAAATAACGGGGGCAAGCGCCGCTTACGGCTAAGTCGTTCACTGTGCCGTACACCGCTAGTTCACCGATATTGCCCCCGGGAAAGAACAACGGATCCACTACAAAAGAATCAGTGGTGAAGGCCATGTGTCCTTCTAAATGGGGCAAAAGAGCGGCGTCGGTTAACAGCTTAAGGGATTGGCCGGTAAAGTGTTTCTGAAACAAACCGGTAATCAGGTCATGGGTTAATGCTCCACCATCGCCGTGGGCGAGAAGGATGATATCGTTGTCTAAAGCAGTGACGTCCATAGGCCAACACCTCTTACTAAATATGTAATAGGAACAGACAGCAGCGAGCAGAAAGCCTAACAAGGAAGCTTTCTTACACTAGCTGTCATATCTTTGGTAGCGGAAATAGGCTGCACAGGCGCCTTCCGACGATACCATGCAAGGCCCCACCGGTTGTCTGGGTGTGCAGGTTTGGCCGTACAAAGGGCAATCGGGTGGGTTCAGCAGACCTTGCAGAACGTGGCTACAGGCACAGTCTGGCGGATCGGGTAAACTGGTTACAGAAAGGGGGAATTTGTGGGCGGCATCATAATCCTGCCACTGTTTTGACAGTGCCAAACCACTGACTGGGATTTTCCCCAGGGCGCGCCAGTTAGCCGTTGTAACTTGGAAACATTCCTTGAGCACTCTTTGGGCGCGAGCGTTGCCGTCTTTGGTTACGGCTCGGGGGTACATATTTGTTATCCGGGGATCATTGTCCAGTAGGTTTTGCAATAGGCTATATAGACCCAGCAAAATATCCACCGGTTCAAAACCAGTTACCGCTGCCGGCAACTGATAATCTTGGGCCAAGAAATCAAAGGGGTGACAGCCAATAATTGTTGCCACGTGGCCTGGAAGAAGCAGGCCGTCTATTGGGTGTTTAGGAAGAGCTAAGAGAGTCCGTAAAGCTGGCGGAATTAACTTATGTAGACTAAGGATGCTAAAGTTTGCTTGCTTTTTTTGGCGGGCTACAAGTAAAGTAAGAGCCACCAGAGGCGCGGTGGTCTCAAATCCTACCGCGATAAGGACCACCTCTTGCTTTGGTTGAGCTGCAGCTAACTGTAGCGCTTGAGCAGGGGAGTAGATAATTTCCACTTGGGCACCGCGGGCTCGTTCTTTTTCTAGGGAAGAAAGACTGCCGGGAACTCGGAGCAGGTCACCAAAGGTGGCGATGGTAATATTGGGTAGTTGAGCTAGGGCTAAGGCATAATCCACATCTTCTCTGGGAGTGACACAGACTGGGCAGCCAGGGCCGCTTCTAAATTCCACTAAACCTGTGAGCAATGTACGGAGGCCACTGTGGGCAATGGCGGCAGTATGAGTGCCACAAACTTCCATGAAAACCGGCGGTTGGCCTAAGTGTTCTCGAACTTGACCGGCTTTTAGGCGCACCTGGTTTAGCAGGCTTTTTGCCTGCCACTTGTTTAGCCTAGGGCTGAGAAGCTGCTGCTGGGCACCGGGCCGGTTAGACATTTTCCAACCCCATTTCAGCTAGCAAATCAAGCACATCAGCAGCAGCTTCAAAATCCAACTGGGCAATAGCGTAGCCGGCATGAATCAGCAACCAGTCGCCTGCCTTTACCGGACCGACCAGCTCTGTACTCACTTGTTGTCTTATACCACTGGTTTCCACCACGGCCCAAGCCCCGCCGGCCGGGGTTTTTACTACTTGAACCGGAATACCGAGACACATATCATTACCTCCACCTGAAAAAAGTTATTCTAAAGTGGTGTAGTTAGTTTGGTAACAGAAGGCTTATATTTTATAGTATTCTTCTGGCTGCTTTTAGAGTCAGATTGTCTGCTCCCAATAAAAAAGAGCACCTGGTTAAGCCTGTGCTAATTAAGTGCTTTTGGTTGTATGAAGCGGGCAATAGGCAGGCCCGGGGCCTGTCCCATGGTTACTGGGGTGGTCAACGTTTTACCGTCTGTTTCTGGATCTTATTCTAAACCACGGTATTATCTGTAACAGTAAGAAGCGGAGGATACTGCGGCGGGCGCCAACCAGAACAGCGGCGGCAAAGAAGAGGGCAGTTAAGGTGCCAAGGAAGGCGTAGAGGAAAGTGAGCAGGGCGAATTCCTCCGTTCTCTAATTAGTACACCATGTACCATATAATAAGAAAAGCTTATCTTAAGCATAAAGACCTGCCCCGGTGCTAGCTAAGTGCTATTAGCAAGCCGGCTTCCACAATAGTTAGGATCATCATGAGAAGCTCGGCCCAGGTGGTGGCCACGGGGTTTTTTGGTGGAGCCCAGAGGGCGGCAAAAATGGATCCTAGGGCGGGCCAGGCTAGGTGCATAAGTTGGGGCTGCTGAAAAAGGTTTTTGCTGTATATTATCAACGGCAAGGCCAAGGCTGCGTAAGCAGCCGGTACAAAGCGGGCAGTGCTTAAGCCAAATCGCTGCGCTATCCAGGCTACAGTGGTGATTTTGGCCGGTTGTGCAGCTAAATCGGCTCCTATGTCGGCCAAGTGGTGCTCAGCCAGCCAGGCCTGCCCCAGAAAACCGTAAATCAAGCTAGTTAGAACAAGGCGGTTGCTAATTACTTTTGTGAGACTCCAGTGGGCACCCCAAATAACGGCCAGCAGAGCGGGGAAAGCACAGAGCCACTCGCCGGCCAAAGGGCGGTAAGACAACATAAACGGTGGCAGAGAATAGGCGGTAACCGACCATAGGCCGACAAAGAAGGTTAACAGTATTGGCCAGCCGAGTTGATAAACAAGGATTCCGGTTAAAATTAAGGTTATAACCAGGGCCAGGATGCTTATCTGCACCAAGTGGCCAGGTTCCAGGAGTCGAAGAGGAATTACCCGTGACCCACCGGAGAGAAGCCCGGGCGAAAAGCGGTCGGTCCCCGTTTGCCAATCCATCCAGTCGTTGACGGCGTGAGCCATAATCCCATGCATTAGCACCACAGCCAATGTTAAGAGGGCAAAATTTAGCCAGGCGCTGTCGATAAGATGCTCTCTTGCGGCTAACCCTACTGCCAACATTAGGCCCCCACCACTATAGGCCAACACTGCCGGCAGGCGAACAATGATTGCCAGTGCTTCGAGCCTGTTTACTACTGGACTGTTAGTCATTTTTCCCGTTTGGTCAGTGTGAGAAGCAACCATTCCAATTCTCTTTTTGGTGGGGAAGGTGCCAGTGTCATCAGCTCCTCTTGAGCAACATTTAGGTACGTGGCTGCCTGTTGGCGGGCATAATCAAGGCCACCTGTTTTTTTTACTTCGTCTACTATTGTTCCGATAGCTTTTGCCGTCAATTCGGTGTGCAATAATAATTGGCTCAAATGTACTTTGCGGACGCTGTGCTCCAAGGCATAGATCAGCGGCAGTGTTATAATTCCTTCTTTTAAGTCGCTGTATAGGGCCTTCCCCATTCTATTGGGGCTGCCAATGTAGTCTAAAATATCATCTTGAATTTGAAAGGCACAGCCAAGGGCATGCCCAAAGCGACGAAAAGAGTTAATAGTGCTTTGGTTGGCTCTGGCTACTTTGGCCCCTACTTCGCAAGCAGCGGCAATAAGGGCTGCTGTTTTTCTTTCTATTATGGCTAAGTATTGATTTTCCGTTAGGCTAAGGTCCAGACGGTGGTGGGCTTGGGACAATTCTCCGTCCACCATGTTGCTAATGGTATTGGCTAACAATGACAATATGTCGCTGCCGCTACCGGCTGCAGCCTCCAAGAAGGAACTAAAGAAAAAATCGCCCAGCAAGACAGCGGTTTTGTTACCGTGGATAATATTAACGCTAGGCTCAGAGCGACGGTGAGTGGCGTTGTCAATGACATCATCGTGGAGCAGGGTTGCCAAATGAAGCAGCTCAATGGCGGTAGCCAGCTTATATACTCCCGGTGTAGGCGTGCTGTTACCGCTGCTATAGCGGTAGGCCAGCAGGCACAGGCGTGGGCGCAGGCGCTTACCCCCGGACAAAGCCAACCGTGCCCCTAAGACAGCGGCTCTTTGGTTGGGATTCAACAATTGCTTTAATTGTTCTTCTACTGACAACAAATCCTGGGAATATAAAGGAGGCACCGCTGCCGGTCCCCCAGCCTTGTTAACTGCAGGCAAGACAGGAGCGGCTTTCACCGCTTCACCTCCAAGGGAACTCAGCGGGGCAAACCCGCTGAGTTCATTGAAATAAGGAGTTACTGTTGAAGCTGTTGCTGTGCGGTCTTGAATCGGTTTTGAGCGTCGCTTAATTCTTGGGCCGAAACAGGTCGAGTCTGATACCAGCCGCGTTTATCCATGGTTCCAAAGACAGATGACTGCAGTTGATGCTCTTCGGTTAGGATGTTAATTATATCGGAACGGAGCATATTATGAGCTGTTTCCAAAGCAGCAGTATTATATGAAGAAGCAAGTTGCTTTTGCATAGCCAGGCAATCACTCATGATGTCTTTTTCCGTAAGCCCTGGGGACGACTTATGTGGCATTGTCTCTCTCCTTTCGGTGTCTATTGCATTGTTTGACTGAGCAAGTGACGCATAAGAGTATTGTAATGCCCTTCATGTTGTTCCCGCATGGAACTGATCACCTTTTGTAGTTCCGGATCTTGTACTTGATGTTCATAGGTTCGCATTTTCTTAATGGCCAACTCTTCCTGGGAGAGCTGATCCTGAAGAGTATGGAGTTCACGGTCGGTGAATGTCTGCAAGGAACGCCCTTGACTCATATGCTTCCTCCTTCTGCTTAACCCAACACGGGGCTTGTTCATTTGCTAGTATGTGTCCATAGTATTTTCCTATGCAGGAGATTAATACCCTCGTAAAGCGGTTGAAATGTTATCTTAACAAAGCACTGCTATACTAAATGTAAGCTATCCTATACCCCCCTTCTTCATATATTGATATGGGCCTAACGGCCCTCTTTTTTTTTATCCATCGTATGTCCTGGGGTAGGATAAGGAATAATAACAACGAGGGGTCTGTAGTGGCCGAGTCCAGACTGTGGCAGGGGGCAACTTCTGTTGCGGTCGGCCAAAGGTCGGTACCGGGTGAAAGCTCGATATCGGCCGGCGGGAAGATCAGTCCATGTTTCTTAAGTTCCCTCTGGGTCCGGGAGCTACCGGGACATTGATTGGTCGAGCTAAGATCTGCTAAGGTGCCGCAGGCTTAAATTGAGCTGGAGGTCCTGTTGTTGGGGGCTTCTAAGGTGCTTTATCAGGTCGAGCAAAGGTTGTTTAAGGTTGCGAAGCTACCCATCAAAGGTGGCGTAGGGATCTTAAACAGCTGTAGCGTAGGTCACTACAGGCTCTTCCTTTTCTTGCTTTATTAGCGGGCAGCAGGTATTTACTTATAGATGTCGAAAAATAACTTAATAGCTTCTACCACAAAATTTATACTAAGAGGTGCTGCCTAGTGAATATCAATCAACTGCGTACACTGAAAGCATTGAATCAATGTAAAAGTTTTTCATTGGCAGCAGAAAAGTTATATCTAACACAACCGGCGGTTAGTTTTCAGATTAATTCTTTAGAGGAACATTTTGGTGCTCGTTTGGTGGATCGTTCAGGAAGAAGGGCCGAACTTACAGAAGAAGGACAATTAGTACTGAAATTTGCCCACGAGACCTTGGCCGGATTGGCTCGCACCGAATATCAAGTTAGTGAACTTACACAAAAGGTACGCGGCCGTTTGTTAGTAGGGGCTAGCACTATTCCAGGAGAATATATCCTGCCTCATTTGATTGGAGCGTTCAGAGACGAATACCCGGAAGTCAAGATAAGTCTGGAGATTGGAGATTCTGAGGATATTCGTAAAAAGGTTCAGGATCAGCGTGTTGATCTGGGTGTAGTGGGGGTCGTGTGTAAGCAACCCCAGATTTTGTCCGAAAAGGTACTGGAAGACGAACTCATTCTTATTGTTCCCCAGAATCATCGCTGGCCTTCAGGCGTCACTGTAACTGTCCAGGATCTTACCGAAGAGGACTTTATCCTTCGTGAGAAAGGATCAGGGACGCGCCAAGTGCTCCTGGAACGCCTCAAGGAGCATGGTGTGGAAGCGGACGCTCTGCACGTGGTGATGGAGCTCGGGAGCACAGAGGCAATTCTTACTGCTGTTGAGGCACATCTTGGAATCTCTGTGGTTTCACGTTGGGCAGCGGACAAAGCGTTGGCTTTAGGGCAGGTACGAGAAATTAACGTTGAAGGTTTGGATCTTAAGCGGGATCTTTTTGTAATTATTCATCGCCAGACGCTACCTAATCGTGCCTTAGAAGAGTTTCAAAACTTTATCAGCAACTTTCGTATTAATACCTTAAGTCAGTCGTTATCCTAGAATTGCAAAAAACGAGCAGAGGTGTTGATAGGCGTGACTAAACAAGTGCGTTTAACAGAGCTCACGGCAGCGTCGGGCTGAGGAGCAAAACTGGGTCCAGAGACCCTCTCGCAGGTGCTGCGAGACTTACCGATGTTGTCAGATTCCCGTCTGTTAGTAGGTCACGAAACCAGTGACGATGCCGCTGTTTATCGGCTGAGGCCTGATTTGGCTCTAATTCAGACGGTGGACTTTTTTACTCCAGTGGTGGATGATCCTTTTTTATATGGTCAAATTGCAGCTGCCAATGCTCTTAGCGACATCTATGCCATGGGCGGTAGTCCGCTGTTGGCGTTGAATATTGTGTGCTTTCCTTCTTGCCTTGATCCGGGCATTTTGCGCGACATTCTTTGTGGAGGGGCCCAAAAGGTGAAAGAAGCCGGAGGATTGTTGGCCGGCGGTCATAGCATCGACGATAACGAACCCAAGTATGGCTTGGCTGTGACAGGAACAGTCAAACCGGAAGAAGTGTGGTCTAATGCCACCGCTGTACCGGGCGATGTATTAGTACTTACAAAGCCTATCGGAACCGGATTGTTTCTTACTGCTAATAAAGTTGACTTAGCCTCTGAGGATGAATTCGCTGTTGTCTGTACCAGTATGGCTGAACTTAATGCCGCTGCTGCCAAAGCAGCACGAGAAGTGGGAGCTTCTGCTTGCACCGACATAACTGGCTTCGGTTTAATGGGCCATGTCTATGAATTGGCTTTAGCCAGCCAGGTTCTAGTGCAAATTTACCTAGACGCCGTGCCATTGTTTGCAGGGGCGGTGGATTTGGCTCGCCAAGGTTTGGTGCCGGCTGCCACCTATCGCAACCGTGACAGCTTGGAGACTAAAGTTTCCCTACCGCCGGGTCTGCCGGCCAGCATGTCTGATTTATTGTTTGACCCTCAAACCAGCGGCGGGCTGCTTCTTTCGGTTCCGGCCAGCCAAAGTACCAGTCTGTTAGCTGCTCTAAGGCAACGTGGTATTCAGGCGGCGGCTATCGGTGAAGTAAAAGCTGTTCAGCCGGATGAGCCTTTACTAAAAGTGCTATAATGTAGTGGAAGTTTTAAGTCTTGATTAGGAAAGGGGCAGCAGTTATGGATACAGAGCTACGCGTGGATGCACGGGGCTTAGCTTGTCCGTTACCGGTGGTTAAGACAAAAAAAGCCATTGAGAATATTGACTCCGGCAAGGTTGTAGCTATAGTGGACAACACCGTGGCTAGGGACAATATTATGAAATTGGCACAGGGCCTGAGCTTACCGGTAGATGTGGTAGCTGATGGCACTGATTTTATTCTTAGTATAATGAAAGGTGGCGGCGTAGCGGTAGCAGAGCCAGAAACTGGTTCTGAGGCTGCTGTTTTGCCGGAGCGTTCAGGTAAGAATGTGGTAATTTTGTTTCAGGCAGATACCATCGGTCGTCCAGAGCAAGAGCTGGGAGATGTGCTTGCAAAGTCATTTCTTTATGCTTTAACAGAGTGCACACCGACTCCGCGGACTTTGATTTTCTTAAACGGTGGGGTGCGTTTAACCTGTACCGGTTCAGAAGCATTACCCAGTCTAAAAACGTTAGAGGTTCAAGGAGTAGAGATTTTATCCTGTGGCACATGCTTGGATTATTTGGAGCTAAAGGGAGAACTTGAGGTGGGTACTGTTTCTAATATGTTTAGCATTATTGAGAAACTCATGGCCGCTGATAAAGTAATCACGGTAGGTTAGGAGGGAGGGTGTGCTGGAAGGGCTGCGTACAGGCTTGCTGGCTGGGTTTACACCGGACAGGTGGCAGACCCTGTTTCTAGGCCTAGGGCGATTTCTTTTTACCGCAGTGGTAGTACTGATTGGAGGGGCAATCATGCTACGGCTGGGCCAGTCTTTTATTGCTCGGGCACTGCGCCAGCGACCTCAAGGGGAAAAATATGCCCTGGATAACCGCCGATTGCAAACCTTAAAATCATTGTTAAACAGCATATTACGTTATACGATTGTTTTTGTCGGTGGTCTGGTATTACTCGATGCCGCTGGGGTACCGGTGGCATCGCTTATTGCCGGTGCCGGCATTGTGGGCTTGGCAGTAGGATTTGGGGCTCAAAACTTAGTCCGCGATATCATAACCGGCTTCTTTATTTTACTCGAAGATCAGTATGGTATCGGTGACTATGTGGACGTAGGCGGGGTGCAGGGTTTGGTGGAGGATGTGGGCCTTAGAACCACCCGTCTGCGGGATTTTGCCGGTGATATACATACGATTCCTAACGGCGAAATTAGTCGTGTGACTAACAAAAGTCGGGGTCCTCGCCGGGCTTTGGTGCAGGTGGTAGTGCCTTATGAGGTTGATTTATTAGAGGCGGAGCAAATTTTACACAAGGTGGCAGCACAAGCCCAGACGGCGTTGCCGGAAATTGTGGAAGGGCCGACGGTATTAGGTGTGTCTGATTTGGGCAACGCCCAAGTAACTTTCCAGCTTCTGGCCAGAACTAAGCCCTTATCCGAATGGAAGGTGGAGCGGGAGCTTCGCCGACGGATAAAGTTGGCTTTTGATGATGCCGGCGTTTTACCGCCGTATCCGCATTTAATTCAGACGGTTACTTTGAAAAATGAGGAGTAGGTTAACCGGCCAGGACAACTGGATTTTGGAGGATAGAAAATGGATTTTCAGCTAGGCGACATTGTACGCATGAGAAAACCTCACCCTTGTGGAAGCGATGAATGGGAAATTATTCGCGTAGGGGCGGACTTTAAAATCAAGTGTACCGGCTGTGGACGGCGGGTAATGCTGCCGCGCCCGAAATTCGAGCGGGCAGTGAAAGCCGTGGTGCGACCGGCACAAAAAACCGACGAATCGTTTTGACCGTAGGTTGCGCCTGTGATATAATCCAAGTCGTGGTAGTGCTTTGGCACTGTCTCCCTGCTCTGCGCGAAGCAGGGCCGCAGGGGTTCGCCCTGTAGTCCGAAGGGAGGAGGTGAAGGATGTGCCAAGTTATGAGATGATGTACCTCATGATTCCCAATTTGGAAGATGAAGCTTACGAGGCCGTGAACCAAAGATTTTCCGATTTGATTGCGGAAAACGGTGGCCGCATAGGTAAGATCGATGTCTGGGGCAAGCGGCGTTTAGCCTATGAGATTAATAAATGGCGGGAAGGATTTTATACCGTTATCTATTTTGAAGCCCCGGCCGATGTTGCTAAGGAACTAGACCGGGTGCTCAAAATCAATGAGGATGTTCTCCGCCATATTATAATACGGCGCGAGGATGAAAGTACCGCTGTAGTCAAGGGGAAGGAGGCGGCAGCCGAAGATGTTAAATAAGATAATTCTTATCGGCCGACTGACCCATGATCCGGAACTTCGCTACACTGCTTCCGGTATCCCTGTGGGGCACTTTAGCTTGGCGGTGGATCGCCCCTTTACTAACCAGCAGGGTGAGCGCGAGACAGACTTTATCGATATTGTGGTCTGGCGTAAGCTAGCTGAGGTATGCACCAACAATTTAGGTAAAGGTCGGTTGGTGGCAGTAGAGGGCCGGCTTCAGATCCGTTCCTATGAAACACAGGATGGACAAAGGCGCCGGGTAGCAGAAGTGGTAGCCGAGAATGTGCGGTTTTTGGATTGGCCCAAAGATCGAAACACTGGAGCGGCTTCTCGTAGTGATAGTATTGGTACTGAAGTGGCATATAATCCGGACGACGTTCCCTTCTAAAGAATAATTTAAATTAAGGAGGGAAGATTATGGCACGCTATGACCGGCGACGGGGCAAAAAGCGCGTTTGCAGTTTTTGCATCGATAAGGTAGAAGGCATTGACTATAAAGACGCGCCGCGGCTAAGACGGTATATTACCGAACGAGCTAAGATTCTACCCCGACGCATCACTGGCAATTGTGCGCGGCATCAGCGCCAACTGACAGTAGCTATCAAACGGGCCCGTAGCATGGCTCTGTTGCCCTTTAATATGGAGTAAGACAGCAAAGGCGCCTCAAGGCGCCTTTTTTATGACTTTAGTTTTACCCGCACCAACGTTTCAATATGCTATAATGAAGGAAGAAGACCAAAGGAGGAGAACCACATGAAGGGTAAACACATAAAGACAGTATATAAAGGCAAGCTACAAGAGAGCCTAGCCAGTGGTGGCTGCGGAAAATGCCAGAACTCTTGTCAGTCCGCCTGCAAGACTTCGTTAACTGTGGGCAATCAAAGCTGCGAGAATACCCGGCGGCGTTAACTCATCTTACAGCCCGCGGCGATCACGAAACGCCAGCGGGCTCAATTTTGTTGGGAGCGCGAGAAATATGGATGTATGCGGACAAGTACATACCTTCAAGTGTCTTGATACGTACTTGGCTTTAGATGTAGAAAGTAATAGCCTTCATCAAGTAGATGAGCTTACGGCCGAGCTTCTTCGATTATATCCAAAGAAGTCGAGGCCGGAGATTGTTGCTATCTTAACACCTAAGTATGGGCAGAAAGAGGTAACCGAGGCTTGGGAAGAAGTTGAGGCAGCACAGGCGGAAGGGATGTTGTTTACTCCGCCGTTGGTGACAAAATGGACGCCACCAGGAGTACCGGTACTCAAAGCCCTGTGTTTACATGTGGCTCACGATTGCAACCTGCGTTGCCGGTATTGTTTCGGTGATACGGGTGAATTCGGTGGACCACGGGAATTGATGCCGGCTGACGTAGCTCGGGCGGCAGTGGATTTATTGTTGGAACAGTCAGGAGAGCGACCACTTTGTGAGATAGACTTTTTCGGTGGGGAGCCTTTGCTTAATTTGCCGGTGGTAAGAGAAACGGTGAACTATGCTCGCCAAGAGGGTGCTAAGCGAGGCAAGACTTTTAACTTTACCCTTACCACTAATTGCGTTTTGCTTACAGAAGCAGTGCGCCGGGAACTGACAGATCTTGGCATTTCATTGGTTTTAAGCCTGGATGGGAGACCGAAAGTTCATGATTTTATGCGGCCGTTTGCTAAAGATAGAGGATCGTATGCCCGTATTGTTCCTAATATCCAGGCGGCTGTAGCTGCCGATCCTAATGGCGATTGGTGGGTTAGAGGTACGTTTACCCGGCACAACAAGGATTTTGCCCTTGATGCTGCGCACCTTCTTGAATTGGGTTTAGCTGAAGGTAACGCCACCACCGGTTCTAGGGAAAAGCGTCGGAAACCCAATTCAAGAAGGTGCGCAGCATCAGAGGCAAAATCCTTGTTGTGCCGAGTAAACGTACCTCTAACCCACCAATCGCAGGCGGCTGTAGCTGCCGATCCT